>CAZKST010000035.1:0-17919 GCA_964555395.1 uncultured Thiotrichaceae bacterium
TTTAATTTGTTTAAAACTTGACTCACCGAATTCGCGTAAGGAAAGTGATTATGAAATTATATTATGCAGATGCCTCTCCTTTTGCGCGTAAAGTTCGCGTATTGGCGTATGAAATCGGCATCACGCCACAAATTGAAATTATCACCATTAATCCATGGGATACAACAGGCGGATTAGCTCAGTTTAACCCATTAAATCAAGTGCCTACTTTGATTACAGATGATAATGTCGTTTTATATGACAGTACCGTGATTTGCGAATATTTGGACAATTTACACACGGGCGAAAAACGCATTCCTACAGAATTTAAAGCGCGAATCGCTATGCAAAAATTGCAAGCTTTGGCAAATGGCATGATGAATGCCGCCGTTTTGCAAGTTGTGGAAGTTTTACGCCGTCCAGAAGCCTTACGCTGGGATAATTGGATTGAGTTACAGCGCACAATGCGCAATAACGGTTTGCAAGAATTAGAAAAGACGATTGATGATTGGTCAGCAACTTCATTTAATCTAGGACAAATTGCAGTTGCTTGTAGTTTAGGCTATTTTGATTTTCGTTTAGCCGCCGAAGATTGGCGGGCGACCTGTCCGCGACTAGCTCAGTGGTATGCAGAAATTGCACAATATCCCGCGATGCAAACCACAAAACCCGTCGCTGTGTAAATTATCGGGCATTTTTTTAACTATTCTTTTGAGTTTTTCTTTTTAGCAAAAAAGGTAATTGTGCCGTAATTACCTGTTAACTCTTCTAAAATATACCCCAACAAGCCGAGCGGTAACCAAATAATACTGCTCACAATTTGGATAAATAACGCGCGATATTGCACGTTATTTTTCCACGCATTGCCGCCTTGTAGAAAACGATATAGCACATTGCTTGTTTTAGGCGTGGTTAAATTAGCGAGACTTTGCCACCAACCATATAAATTTTGCAAAATGCCGCCTGTGCGAATAGACGTAATTTCATAGCCTTGCGCTTCTAACATTTGCTGTAAACCTTTACGGCTAAAATGAAATAAATGGCGCGGTACATCTAAATGAAACCAACAACAGCGCGTTAAACGGGCTTGAAAACTGCTACGATTGGGCACGCTGACACATAAATTACCGCCTTCTTGCAGTAAAAAATGGGCACGTTGCAAACTCTGCACGGGGTCAGGTAAATGTTCTAAAACATGCCAAATAATAATTAAATCAAAACTTTCACGCGGGTAAGTGGCTAATTGTTGTTCATCCAAACTTTTGACGGTAGAATTTTTTAAAATCCATTCTGCCGCTTGCGAAGACTCCACACAATACACATCACAGCCTTTTGCTTTTAACGCTTGCAGAATATACGCCCGCCCGCAGCCAATTTCTAAAACTTTGTTTGGTTGGAAATTTTGATAGAAAAAATCAGCGTTTCGTTGATGATTCCAGCGAAAAATTTGCTCAATCAATGGCGAAAATTTGCCTTTATCCGAGTTGTAATAAGCAGTGCCGTAATACTCTTCATTATGGTCGGCGGTGATTTCAGTAAAATGGCTGCCCGTGCATTGACACGGATGTACCGTGAATTGTTGACGACTAATATAGTCTGTACAATCATAAGTATCCGTTAACCATTGTGTTTTTTGACAAACTGGACAGGCGGGAAGCGTAGCCATTGTTTTAAACCTTTAATTAATTGCCCATGTATTGCAATACATAAACATCTTGCGATTGCGCGATTTGATATAAAGTGTGCTGTTTTCCTACATTTCCACAAGGGAAATAGCCCACAATTTTAAAACCCGCAAAAAGCTGTTGCACAAAATCGGGGCGATGAAATGCGCCGTAATGATTTGAGCCTTCTTGCTCGGCTGTGCCAATAGTGATAAATCCCGTTTTTTGGAATTCGGCGAGCTTATCTGCTTGTTGATAAAAGGTATTTTGTACATACATGTGTCCGTGTAAAGTCACGAGCACATAGCCGCCACGACGCAAAATGCGTTTAAATTCTTGCACCCAGCGTTGTTGCGTTTCTAAAGAAAGATGGGTAAATACCGAAATCAAATAGATAAAATCTAAGCTCTGATTTTCATACGGGAGCGGCGGCTGTAATTGATTGCGTTGGCAATGAATGGCGGGCGGTAATGCCGTTTGCGCCCATTCAATCAATTGTTGATTATAATCACAGCCTTCCAGTTGAATCGCAGGCGAAAGCACATGCCAGCCGACCAATAAACGTGCAGAACCACAGCCAAAGTCTAATAAACGTTTGATTTGTTTTAAGTCTATGCCTGCTAATTGCAAATAACGTTGCATATTTAACACGGCGGGAATAATGGTATTTTTATATTCTTCTACCCGCGTATGCCCTTGTGTTAAATGAATTAATTCGCCACTGGGCATATTAATTTGATTCATTGCTGCTTGATAATTTTGGAGCGTGGGCTGTTCGTTTCTCAACGCTTGCACATCATAATCAAAAAACGGCAACCGACTGCCATCATTCAAAACTACTTCTACAGAAATACGCTGTGTGCTGTCTGGAAGCTCGGGTAAAATAAAGGAAAATCCGCTATTTGCTACAGCAGGCACAGAAGAAACATAAGCCGCAATATCGGGACGCGGTAAATTAACTGCGACATGAGTTAATAATTGTGCATCTAAATAAATCGCGAGTTGATTTACCACTTTATCGCCAAAATAGAACACCCAGCCACTGAATATATTTTGTCCTTTAATTTCAAAAAGATGAATTTTAGGCGATTCTAAACAGTAAATTAACGGACTGCTAAGCTGGAAAGTTTGATCGGGACGAAAAAGGGCGGTAAAGTTTTGTAAAATCTTGGAAAATAACGACATAATGATAAATTTAGTTGTGTGTTGGGTCACTGTCATTAAGTTAAACGCATTTGTAGGGTGGAATAGCGAAAGCGTATTCCACCATGCAGGAGTGAATTATTCGCCACGTTTAAAGTGATGAATTAAACGGCGGTCGCGTTTAGTGGGTCTGCCTAAACTGGGGGGACGAATTTCTGCCGCTTGTTTGTGTAATTCTTGTTGATGTTTAAGTTTCTCAATACTTTCAGCGGTTTCTTGATAAAGTAATGCGGCTTGCGGCGCGCTGCCACGTTTGACAGATAAAGCGGTGACAATGACGGTGCGTGTATAAAAACCTTGAGTAATAGTTAATTCGTCCCCGACTTTAACTTCACGCGAGGGTTTAACCCGTTGTCCATTAACATGCACTTTACCACCTTCAACCGCATCCGTTGCTAAACTGCGTGATTTAAAAAACCGCGCTGCCCATAACCATTTATCAATTCTATAATTTTCTGTTTCTGTGGACATTTTTTTAAGGATTAAGGTTTTGTTCTTGACGGGTTATCCCAAAGATAAATAAACAATTGTAAGTGCTCTTGCGTTTACAAAAGAAAATTGATTAATAGATATTCAATGTAATCAATGTTCCACCAACTGCAGCAACGCCTCAGCCCCTTGCATTAATAAATCCTCTGCAACTGTATTGCCTAAATGCTGGGCATCCGCCAGTAATCCCACGCGCTCACTGCGCAAAATTTTTGCCCCTTGCGGGTCGCCGACTAAGCCGCGAATCGTCAATTGCTGTCCCGTCACAGTTGCAAATCCCGCAATCGGCACTTGGCAACTTCCGCCTAAACGGCTGTTAATCGCCCGCTCGGCTAATACTCGTTGCTCAGTCAAGCTATCGTTTAACGGCTGAATTAATTGATGAGTTTCAATATCCTCTATTCTGCATTCAATCCCAATCGCGCCTTGTCCAATCGCGGGCAGCATTTGCTCGGGTTGAAAAGTGGAACGAATCCGTTCCGCTAAACCTAAACGAATTAAACCCGCCGCCGCTAAAATAATCGCGTGATAGTCGCCTTGGTCTAATTTCGCCAAACGAGTGCCGACATTGCCGCGCAACATGCGAATTTGCAAATCAGGACGGAGCATTAATAATTGCATTTGTCGCCGTAAACTCGATGTCCCGACAATCGCGCCTTGCGGTAAACTGGCTAAATCTTGAAATTCATTAGAAACAAAAGCATCAAAAGGCTCTTCACGCGCCATAATCACAGCTAAATGCAAACCTTCAGGAAATTCAACGGGTACATCTTTCATAGAATGTACTGCAATATCCGCTTGCCCAGTCAATAAACCATGCTCTAACTCTTTAACGAATAAACCTTTGCCGCCGATTTTAGCTAAGGGCGTATCTAAAATTTTATCGCCTTGGGTGGTCATTTCAACCAATTCAATCGTTAATTCTGGATGTAAATTTAAGAGTTGCTGGCGAACATGATGAGCTTGCCATAATGCAAGCGGGCTTTTACGGGTTGCAATACGAATTTTTTGCATAACGCGGAATCACATAAAGTCAAAAATAAAATCGAAATTAAAGGAGTGGCTGATTAGTCAACATTTCAGCATTATACCCCGCTAACTCTGAAAGTGCAGGGTAATTTAAAATCGTCAATGAATGGTGCGCTAATTTCACCAGCCCTTCTTGGCGCAAACTGCGTAAAGTCCGATTGACATGCACTAAAGTTAAACCAATCGTGTCTGCAATATCTTCTTGCGTCATGGGGAAAGGAATGGTGTTGCCCACATCGGGTAAATGTAAATGAATGCGATGATAAATTTCTAAAAACAAAAAGGCTAAACGCTCTTTGGCATTTTTGCGCCCTACACTGACTAAATATTCTTGTCCTAATGCCATATCCCGCGCTGTAATCCACGCAATTTGCATGGCTAATTGGGGATGCTTATTAAACATATCAATTAAATGTTGGCGCGGAAATACGCACATTGTGCAATCGGTTAAAGTCTGCGCCGAGTGATTCATAGGCGCGTCTAAACTTTGTTGAAAACTTAAAAAATCCCCTGGAAGCGCATAACGTAACACTTGGCGACTGCCATTACTTAAGGTTTTATACAACATCACCCAACCGTTAAATAAGGTATAAGTATTATTATGCCGCTCACCTTGATGATATAAATGGGTTTTTGCCGGAATAATTCTTTGTTCGGTTCGATATTGTTGCACAATATCCAATTGCCCATCAGGAATGCCTTTATACATGCTGAGCTGCCGAACAGGGCAAACATTACATGAAATAATATGAGTAGGTTTTTTAAAATGACTTGCCATATTCAATATCTTCAGTAAAAGGTGATAAAAAATTGCGCATAAATTAACAACAAATAAATAGCTTTACAGTCTATGTGGAATTTAACTTAAGTTAATGTTTGCTTTTGATAGTTTAGTGTATTTTGCTACAAATAACATAGAGATTTATATAATAACGCTGGACAGTTGCGTAAAATGTTGTTTTAATATCGCATCTGTTGTAAAAATCCCAATTTGCACGCACCACCACATTGTTGATAACACATAAATGTAATTAAGGAGTCTTTCCCCATGTTAACTCTCAAAAAATTAGTTTTACCTGCATTAATTGCTGGTAGCTTCATTTCTGCAAGTGCACCTGTTGCCGCTTTAAATGCTGGTGATTGGTTAGTTCGCGGTCGTTTAATCAGCATTATGCCTAATGACGACAGCTCTGATGTCACATCTAATGGTACTCGCGTTCCTAATACCACTGTTAGCGTTGACAATGGTTTTTCTTTAGACATCGACTTCACCTATATGTTTACTAAAAACATTGGTGCTGAATTATTATTAGATTTAAGCTCTAAACACGATGTTACTTCTGAAGGCGCAACCTTAAAAACTTTAGCACCTGGCGAAATCATTTCTGCTAACGTTTTACCTCCTTCTTTATTATTACAATATCACTTCTTACCAGATAGCAATATTCGTCCTTATGTCGGTGCAGGTTTTAACTTCACTTATTTCTTTAATGAAAAATCCTCTGACAGTTTAAATAAAGGCTTAAATGGCGTTAGCGAACTTGAGTTAGACTCTTCCTTTGGTTGGGCTGCACAAGTGGGCTTAGATTATGACATCAACAAAGATTTATTCTTAAACGTTGACGTAAAATATCTCGATATCAATACAACCGCTTCTTTCAAATCTGGTGCTTTAGGCAACGTAGAAGTTGACGTTGACGTTAATCCTTGGGTATTCGGTATTGGTGTTGGTTCTCGCTTCTAATTGCGAGCAGTGTATCGTGTTTTAATCCGTTTTGCCAAAAGTAACGGATTAAACAACTCAAGATACCAAAAAGCGTTTAAGCTTTTCAAAGTCTATAGCAAACGCTTTACAAAATTATCTGAACCATAATTTACTTAATTTTTATAATTGACCTAATGAAAAGCCTTAAAAACTAAAGAAATTATGTTAATTATACAAGTTATGGTTCAGACAAAAGTGTTTATTTTATAGGATGCCGCGCAGCGTGCAAATCCTCAATTGCTTCTACTAACTCCGCAATCAAACTGCTCAAAGCTTTAACCGAAACTGTTAAACTCTCTTCTAAACGCCCCGTAAAATGCTCTACTTGCTGACGATAAGCCTCTAAACCATTTGATAACTCAACAAAAATTTTCGCTACATCTTCATCAACCCGTTCAAAATGTCCCTGATATTTTTGCCACGTTTGCGTTACTGCCTGTGTTGATTCACTAAAATTAATCGTAGTTTCTTGGCTAGTTTCTATCAACATTCTACTCATTCCATTGACCGCCGCGACTAAATCATGCACCTGAGCAATAGCTTCTGTCAAATGATGCGCCACTTGCTGCAAAGGCGCGTGCGTTGTCATCAGTAATTCTCCTGTTTGCTGTAATCGCGCTTGCAAGCCATTAAGCTGCGTTGTGATGACTTGAAAAGTTTGTGAACTATGCTCAAAAGTTTGCGTTAATTGTTGTTGTGCTTGTATAAAATGCGTCGCCCCACTTTGCAAAGCATTTGCTAATGCCGAACCGCTCGCCGATAACTGCTGATTCACCAATGTTCCCGCCTCCGTTAAACATTGCGCACTATAAGTGGCAGCAGAACGTAACTGACTATTTAACTGCTGACTGACATCTAATAAACTGTGCTGCAAATCTTGTAAATGCACATTAATTTGTTCTAAATTGCTACTGACTTCCGTAAATTTCTGCTGACTTTGCTGTTGTAATTGTGTATGTGTTTCAGTAATTTGTGTTAAAAAATGCTCACTGGCTTGTTTTACACTTTCTTGCAAAGTTTGCGAAGCTAACACCATGTTTTGATTAAAATGCTGACTACTTTGCATTAAACCCTGCTGCATTTGCGATATTGTCGGGACTAAAGTCTGTAAACTATGAGTTAATTCGCGTAATTCCGTCCCCGCCGCGCCTTGCAATTGCTGCGAAAATTGCAACATCATCGTTTCTAACGCCTGCTGATTAATGCTGCCCACTTTTTCTACTAGCCCCGTCATCGCTTGCGTGAGCGGATCAATAGCCGTTTGCAATGCCCGACTCAAAGCCGCTTCTTGCTGCGCTTGTATCAATTGTTGCGCCTGCAAAAGTTGCGTTTGTTGTACAGTTAATTGTTCTAAACTACTGAATGACAAACGGCTTTCTAATAATTCACAAAAATAATTTAATTCAGTTTGCAACTGATATAAATGCGCTTTTTCTCGCCAAGAAAATACTAACGACGCTAATAAACCTGCAATAGAAGTGACAAATTTAAAGGTAGCCGCATGTAACAAATCGCGCAATGCTTGCTTGGCTTGCTCCATATCCGCCGCCGCCACGCCCTCACTCGCAAACCACAATGCAGCCACTAACCCCATGAAAGTAAAAAATAAACCAATGCCCACTAAACTATTGGGCACAGCTTGAAACAAAGCTAAATTCATTTTAGGCGCGACAAAAGTGTGCAAATTAAAATAATAAGCAGGGCGTTGTGTATAATAAATGCCCGTAGAAGGTTGTGTTACAATCAAAGATTGACTAAACGCCTCCCAATGTTGAGCAAATAATGCTTGTTGCTTAAAGAATTGATTCAATTCTTCAAATTGCTCTTTTGAATAAATTTTTTCATAGTGTTTTAAATAGCGTTGAGCATTATTTAAAGCAAGTTTAAAGGAACGTATTTGCTGCAAGAAAATCAACCAAATAGTCAATGCTAAAAAAATAATACCAGCGGCTAAAAACCATGGCACATTAGCATTATTAATCAGATTAAATAATTCATTCATTAAATGATTTCCCATTTTTTAAAATAACGCATGTCTATTCCTTTATTTCATTGTTTACCTTATCACACGCATAATGCAGTGTTAGTCAATCGTTGTCGACAATTCTTTGCACAACATCCGCCGTTGCCAGAATTTAACTGGTTGATATGGTTAGATAGTGGTGGAATTGGACGCTATGACATTATCGCCGCCGCGCCGTATTTAACATTATGCACTCAAGGTGAACAAACTGAAATTCGTTTTACGAATGGCGAATGTATATACAGTCATGAAAATCCTTTTACATTGCTTAAACATTATTTAGGTGAAAAAGTAGAATCTATAAACCATTTACCTTTTTGTGGGGGTGCATTAGGGTATTTTGCTTATGATTTAGTGAGACGTGTAGAAAAATTACCCACCATTGCAAAAAACAATGAAGCTATTCCAGAAATGGCAATCGGTTTATTTGATTGGGCAGTTGTTATTGACCATCATGCACAACAAAGTTACTTAGTGGGACAAGGACGTGATGCAAATACTTTTAATTTATGGGAACAATTAAAAACTATATTTACACTAGAAGAAACTTCTGAAACGCAAGAAAGTGAATTACAACACAATGCTTTTCATTGTCTTTCAAAATTACAAAGTAATTTAAGTAAAGAAAATTATTTAAAGGCAATAGAAAAAATTAAGCATTATTTAAAAGAAGGGGATTGCTATCAAGTGAATTTTGCACAGCGTTTTTCAGTAGAATTAGAAGGCGACGCATGGGCAACTTATCAATTATTACGCAAACAAAGTCCTGCCCCTTTTGGGGTATTTTTTGAAACCCCTTTTGTCAGTGTTTTAAGCAACTCGCCTGAGCAATTTTTATCGGTGAATGCTTATCATCAAGTGCAAACACAACCCATTAAAGGCACAGCAGCGCGGGCGAAAAATCCGCAACAAGACAGTGCATTAGCTCAAGCCTTGCTTGCAAGCGCAAAAGATTGTGCTGAAAATGTAATGATTGTAGATTTATTGCGAAATGATTTAAGCAAAGTGTGTACTTTGCATAGTGTAAAAGTGCCCACTTTATGCCATTTAGAAAGTTATGCAACAGTACATCATTTAGTCAGTACCATTGTAGGACAATTACCTAATAATAAACATGCACTGGATTTATTAAATGCTTGTTTTGCAGGTGGTTCAATTACAGGCGCGCCGAAAATTCGGGCAATGGAAATTATTGAAGAATTAGAGCCTGATAGACGCGGGATTTATTGTGGGAGTTTTGGTTTTATCAGTTTTGATGGGGCAATGAATAGTAATATTGCCATTAGAACATTAGTTTATAATCAAAAGATTGCACGCTTCTGGGCGGGCGGGGGAATCGTGATTGATTCAGAAGGTGAAGCAGAATATCAAGAAACTTTGATTAAAGCCCGCGCTTTTTTAAAACTATTAAAAATTGAAGAAAGTAGTTTGTAAACAAAACCATAATTAACTTAATTTTCTCAATTTAAGCATTTTTATGTGAATTAAACAAATTAAGTCAATTGTGGTTAAATTTAGAGTTTACAAATCTTTAACCACATCTACCCCTTTAGGCGGGGTAAAAGTAAATAAAGCAGGGTCTAAACTTTGATTGCGTTGAAAAGAAGTAAAAGAAATAACTGTTGTTTGTCCTAAATTATCTTTCAATTCTAATTTAAGCAAAGTTTGTTCTTTTAATACTAAATGAATTTTAGCAAATTGGGCTTCTTCATTTTTAGGAATTAATTCAATATTGGCTGTGCCATCATCGCCATACGTCGCGGAATAAATACTGAATTCATCATCAATTTTATTAGAATCACTTAATAAAAATGCAGGCGTATTGCCTAAAGCTTTATCAATACTTTTAATAGTGACTTGCTCTAAATCTTGGTCATAAACCCAAACTTGTTTGCTATCGCCGACGATTAATTGCGTAAAAGGTTTTTGATAATCCCAGCGAAAACGGTTAGGACGCTGAATATACATCACACCGCTACTACTTTCTAATAATTTACCTTGTTCACTAAATTGTTTTTGCTCGAATTCTCCATTTAAAGAACGTAAGTCTTTTAAGAAAACATCTAAAGCATCATTGGCAAAAACAGATGAAGAAAAAATACAGATTAAAAGATAACAAGCAAAACGAGAAATAAAAGAAACTTTTGACATAATAAAAATAAAATGAGGGTTAATTTTAGAGGTAGATGATTGTAATCAATTTATTAAAAGCTGTAAAATTACCTTTTCTCAAATAAATCTCCGACATTAGGATATAAAACGATGGAACAGTGTGATGTGTTAATCATTGGCGGGGGAATGGTAGGGCTTACTTTAGCCAGTGCCTTGTTGCAAGCGCATTTGACAGTCACCGTGGTAGAGTCCACGCCTGCAACGCCTGTTACGCTTAATACCCAATCTAATGCTTTGGAAACTATTGATATTCGTACCTTTGCCTTAACACGCGCCTCTGAAAAAATTTTTAAACAGTTGGGCGTTTGGGAAATAATGTGTCAACTGCGCGTCAGTCCTTTTCATAAAATGTATGTGTGGGACGCAACGGGGGCGGGCGCAATTTGTTTTGATAGCCATGAAATTCATCAAACTGTATTAGGACATATTGTTGAGCAAAAAGTTATTTTAGCTGCATTATTAGCTAATTTAGTTAAAAATCCTAGTTTTGCATTAATTAGCGACCAAAAATTAATAGATTTTTCATACCATAAAGAAAATATTATTGCAACTTTATCCAATGGTCAGCAAATTCATAGTCGTTTATTAGTCGGTGCAGATGGTGCAAATTCACCCACACGACAATTAGCAGGAATTGCTTATACTGCAAAGGATTATGCACAATGTGGTTTAGTTGCTAATGTGCAAACAGAACATTCACATCAAGACACAGCATGGCAGCGATTTTTAGGAAATGGCGATGTTTTAGCTTTTTTACCGTTATTAGATAAAAATCAAGCTTCTATTGTGTGGAGTTGTCATTCTCCCACGGCACGGCATTTATTAACATTATCAGAAATAGAATTTTGCGAGCAATTAGCAAACCATTTTGAACATAAATTAGGCAAGATTGCCGCCGTTGGACAACGGGCAATTTTTCCATTAATTCGCCGTCATGCCGCCGTTTATACGCAACCGCGCCTCGCATTAATCGGCGATGCTGCCCATACTGTGCATCCTTTAGCGGGGCAAGGTGTAAATTTAGGCTTGTTAGATGCGGCGTGTTTAGCCGAAATTGTGATTAATGCAGCGCAACAAGGACGCGATATCGGGACTTTATCAGTTTTGCGTCATTATGAACGTTGGCGTAAAGGTGATAACCATGCAATGCAAAAATTAATGGAAACATTCAAAGGTTTATTTGGCTCTCCGCTTGAGCCAGTGCGCTGGTTGCGTAACACAGGTTTAAATTTAACTAATCATTTTTCACCCGTAAAACATCACATTATGCGCCATACAATGGGGTTGGAGTCTATGACTCCTTTACCAAAATTAGCGCAAGATTTATAAAAATTGCACCAATTTTGTCACTAAAATAGGACATTTTGTGCAATGCAAAATAATGAATTTGGGGTAAAGCTTACGAGCACTCACCTTTATTAGCTTAAAATTAAGCATTTACAGTCTTTTAATATCAGAATTCAAATCAAAAATATAAACGGCGGGATATTTGCAACAACGTTGCTAACAGCTCGCTTCATTTTTTTAGAAAATCGATTTTTTCTATTTTTTAGGTACAGTGTCAATATGATGAAGCGTTGGCGTTTTTTAAATTTTTCTTTCAGTTTATTACTGATTTTTTCTTTAACAGCGTGCGGATTTCATTTACGCGGCAGTAATTCCTTGCCTTTTAAAAGCGCAGTTATTCAAGCACAAAGAGCAGGAACTTTAGCTGCTTTAATTAAACAGCAACTAAATGAGCAAGGTGTCAATACAGACCCTGCTAAACCTGAAGAAGCTAATATTGTCATTCATTTAATGAATGAAAATATAGAAAGACGAGTATTGGTTATTTCTGCTTTAACGGGTAAACAAGAAGAGGTGGAAATTAATTACCGGGCTGAAGTAGAAGTTAAAAAAATTAATGGCGCAATTTTATTAGAAAAACAATCACTCAGTTTAGTGCGTGATTTAAATATTGACCCATCAATTGTTTTAGCAAAGGATGCTGAGGAACAAATTTTACGAGAAGAATTAGTGCGCGAACTTGCCGCACAAATTATGCGACGCTTAGAGAAACTACAGTTAGATACTAAATAGTTTCTTTAAAGAACATTTCTTTAAAATGAAATAGGAATATCTAAAGCATGATGAACAATCAGCATCCTCAACGTTCCTTATTGAATGACGAAATTCATGTTCGTCCTTATGATTTAGTACAACCGCCTGAGCGTGTTTCATACATGGCTTTTTACACTGCTAATGAACGCGCTGAAGACTATGCCAGTTTGCTAAAGCTTTGTGAGCATTACCAAATTGAGCCACCAAGCGCGGATAGCAATTACTGGTACACAGAATTTGCTAATCTCAGATTAAAATGGGAACGGCACACGGAATTTACCAGTTACACCTTTTTTCAACAGGGTGAGTTTGAGCATCCTTTTGAAAATCCAGTCATTTCTCAATTACCAGCGGATTGGCTCAAAACGGTTAATGGGCAATTATTGGTTGCGGCGCATTTAGCAATTCAACGCGGCTCAGCCAATCCGCAAATGCTCGCGCCGCTGTTTAATCATAACTATTTGATTGGTTCAAAAATTGGCGATGGCGTAGCACATGCTTTTTCAGATTTAAAAATTCATGAAGATGGCTTTAGCCGCTTTTTGATTTTGGATTTAGCCATGACTCCCCGTCAAGCGGGGCGCATGGTGCAACGGCTGTTAGAAATGGAAGTTTATCGAATGCTTGCATTGATGACTTTACCGCTCGCCCGTCGTTTAAGTCCACAAAATGAACAACTTGACCATCAATTAGCCAATATCACGACTAAAATGGGCTTAGCAAATAGCGATGATGAACTGCTATTAGATGAACTCAGCCAAATTGCGGCGACGGTTGAACAAAGTATTTCTTCAAGCGATTATCGTTTTAGCGCGGCGCGGGCGTATTTTACGCTGGTCAGTCGGCGAATTACCGATTTACGCGAACAACGAATTCAAGGTTTTCAAACCTTTAAAGAATTTATGGATAGACGTTTTACCCCCGCGATGGACACTTGCGAATCGGTTTCACGGCGGTTAGAAAGTTTATCTAAGCGGATTAATCGCGCAGGGCAATTGTTGCGAACAAAGGTAGATATTCGGCGACAAAAACATAACCAAGCCTTGCTGGCTTCTATGGATAAACGGGCGCATTTGCAATTACGGTTACAAGAAACGGTGGAAGGTTTGTCGGTCGCGGCGATTACTTATTACATGGTCAGTTTAATTGGCTATGTTGCTAAAGGCTTGAAACCTATAGGCATTGATTTGCACCCCGAATTAGTGATGGGGCTTTCTATTCCTCTGGTGGCGTTAGTGATTGGTTTAGGTGTGCGCCACGTCCGCCACGGCGTGCAAAAAGATTCTAAAGATTTAAACGTGCCTGATTTATAAGATTAATTTTGTTGATATTCCCAAAAAACTGCTAGGTCTTGAAGACCTAGCAGGTTTAGTTATTTTATTCTTTCGCGTCTTTCATATCAGCTTGTTCAACTTTCAAGCGCAATTCTTCCAATCCTCGCTCATAAGCATTCATCAACGCATTTTTAGGATTTTCAGTATTGGCGATGAGGTCAAATTCCCCTTGCCACGTTACTAAACTACCTGTGTCATTGGCGTTTACGGTTAGCGTAGAAATATAATTTTTAGCAGGTAATACTTTTTCATCGGCTTCTAGCAAGCGATATTTGAGTTGCATAGTTTTATCATCGCTAGAAATCAAGGCTTCTTTCATTTGCGGACCACTTTCCAAAGTGATAATGCGCTCAATACCCAAGGGGCTGAGAGGAGATTTTTCGCCTTTTTTCACTTCAGTTGATTTAAATGACGGATGCCAAAGATGGAGACCGCCAAAATTGCTGACCATTTCCCACACTTTCGCGGGCGGCGCGTCGATTTCAACTTTTTCAGTCAGTGTTTCAACTGCAAAAGCGGGCGTTAGGGTAAAACAAAGTAAGAAAGTCATACCAACGTTTTTCATTATATGAGCGTCCTGTTAGCATTAACTATTAAGGGAAAAGCTTTGTTTTTTGAGGGTGTTTAATTCGGAAACGAAGAATAATGCTGTATTCCTAATAAACAGAGATTGTCGTGGTTTTGATATAAATAGAAATTATGCAGTTGCATGAAAAAACGTATAGCTCATCAAAGCTGTTTATCAGCACTCGCTCACATAATCAGTTGAATTTACATGAGTTAGGGGATAGACCCAAACCGTCAACGAGGGGCTTCCTTACATCAGCCCATTCTACTTTTATCTGAACAGCGTAATTTCTAATAAAATAGTAGTTTAGTTAATTTACTGGCTAACTTTATCAACCTACTGTATAAAATACAAGTTAGCGAAATGCAAAGAAGTTATTGTATATTTTAGATTACGCAGTTAAAAAAGTGTGATTGATTTAATGCGTTTTTTGTCTGGACTTTAGTTCATACAATTAACTTAATTTCCTTAATTTTTTCATTATGTTAATTAAGTTAATTATGTGAATTAGGGTTCAGATAAAGATTGAACTACGCAACGCTTAATAAATATTTTGGTGTTATCGGTTTTTACTTTCAAAGTTGGCAGTTTTTTTGTAATCTAATACTTTAAGTTTCCTCTTAAGGCATCTGAATTTAATAAAGAATATGATAAAGCACTCCTTAAATCTTAGTTTATTCCTTATAACACAAGCGAGTTTAATGATTATCGCTGACGTGCAAGCGACTGAAATTTATCGCTATGTTGATGCAAAAGGGCAAATTCATTTTACCGATACACCGCCACAACAATCGAGTCGTCCTGCCAAAAATATGCAACAAGCGGAGTTAACCAGTGTCAGAATTTACAAATTTGTTGATGAAACAGGTGTGATTCATTTTAGTGACCAGCCGCGAGACAAACGTTATCAACTCATTTATCAAGGTAATTTATTTGCGGGTAAAAGTTATAGCGGTAGCAGTGGCAAAAGTAGCGGTTCAACTCAACCGCATCGCAAAGCCGAAGATTATGATTCAACTGTGCGCGAAATTGCCTCCACAACAGGTTTAGAACCTGCGTTAATTCATGCCATTATTCACGCCGAATCGGCTTATAATCCTAATGCGGTTTCACCTAAAGGCGCGGTCGGAATGATGCAATTAATGCCGGGAACAGCGCGGCGTTATGGTGTTGATGACAGTAAAGATGCGACTGAAAATATCAGCGGCGGTGCACGTTATATGCGCGATTTGTTGCAAATGTTCAATAATGATAAAGAGTTAGCTGTTGCAGCCTACAACGCGGGAGAAAATGCCGTCATCCGTTACGGTAACAGCATTCCTCCTTATCGTGAAACTCAAAATTATGTACGGCGCGTATTAGATTTATACGAAAACTACAAACAACAGAATTAGTTACAATACTTGTGTTGCAAAATCAGCTAAGCGTGAACGTTCACCGCGTTGCAGCGTAATATGTCCGCTATGCTCCCAATGTTTAAAGCGGTCAACGACATAAGTTAAACCTGAAGTTGTTTCAGTTAAATAAGGCGTATCAATTTGGGCAATATTGCCTAAACAAACAACTTTAGTGCCGGGCCCTGCGCGGGTAATTAAGGTTTTCATTTGTTTTGAGGTTAAATTTTGCGCCTCATCTAAAATGATGTAACGATTTAAAAAAGTCCGTCCGCGCATAAAATTCAAGGAGCGAATTTTAATTCGTGTATGCAATAAATCAGAAGTCGCTGCCCGTCCCCAATCGCCCGCCATGCCAGACGGATGTGGATTAAGCACTTCTAAATTATCCACTAATGCCCCCATCCACGGGGTCATTTTCTCTTCTTCTGTACCCGGTAAAAAGCCAATATCTTCACCGACAGGAATCGTTACCCGCGTTACGATAATTTCGCGATAGCGTTGTTGGTCAAGGGTTTGCGCTAATCCAGCGGCTAAAGCTAACAAAGTTTTTCCTGTCCCCGCCGCGCCGAGTAAGCTCACAAAATCAACTTCGGGGTCAAGTAATAAATTTAGCGCGAAATTTTGTTCACGATTGCGGGCATTAATCCCCCACACCGCATGTTTAGGTGCGCGATAATCTTTTAATAATTCAATCGTGGCTTTATTTTCTTGGCAACTCCGCACCACCGCTTCAAAATTATCGGTAGCATGGTAAACATATTGATTGGGATACCAAGTTTTGACGGCATCCCCATTAATTGCGTAAAAAGTGCGCCCTTCTTCCTTCCATGCTGTCATCTCTTTACCATGCGACTCCCAAAAATCGGGCGACATAGCAAATTGACCGCTATACAACAAATCAACGTCATCTAAAACTTTATCATTAGTGTAATCTTCGGCACGAATGCCCAGCGCGTGAGCTTTAATCCGCAGATTAATGTCTTTAGAAACAATGATAATTTGCGTATCAGGCTCACGTTTTTGCAATGCAATTGCTACGCTGAGCAAACTATTATCAGCAGTGCTACTGGGTAACGTATCGGGCAATAAATTAGTGGGAAACGCTTCTGTTTGAAAATATAACGTGCCACCTTTTTGTCCTTCGGCGGGCGGCGGTAAAGGGATTCCACTTGATAAATCAGGATGTTGGTTAATCAATTCATCTAAAAAGCGGCTAGCTTGGCGCACATTACGCGCTAATTCGGATAAGCCTTTTTTTGCCGCGTCTAATTCTTCTAAAACCACCATCGGCAAATAAATCGCGTGTTCTTGAAATCTAAATAACGCGGTGGGGTCGTGAATTAAAACGTTAGTATCTAAAATAAAGAGACATTGTTTCATGAATTGTTTTTATGCGGTGGTTGATTTGAATTTAAGCAAGTTGATTAAAATTGCTCAAGCGTTTCTAAAACTGTTTTAACATGATTAGGCACGCTGACTTTACGCCATTGATGACGTAAAACACCTTCTTTATCGAAAATAAAAGTGCTGCGTTCAATGCCTTTGACTTGTTTACCGTACATATTTTTGGGTTTAATCACTGCAAATAAATTGCATAAAGTTTCTTCAGGGTCTGCAATTAAAGGAAAAGGAAATTGATATTTCGTCTTAAATTTTTCGTGTTTGCTTAAAGTGTCACGCGACACGCCAATTAATTGCACCTCTTTTGCTGTAAACTCAGCATAATGGTCACGAAAATCTTGCCCTTGTTGGGTACAACCGGGTGTATCATCACGCGGATAGAAATATAAAACTAAAACTTTACCTTTCAAATCTTGTAAATTAAAAGTCTGTTGTCCTGTTGCATTAACAATCATGTCAGGAAGTGAATCACCAAGTTGCATAAAAATCCTTTTTTTGCGTAAAGAAAAGCATTTATTAAACTGAGCAAATGAGATTATCAATTAAACGGGTTTTGCCCAAATACGCCGCTGCTAAAATCACAAAATTATTTTCTGTTGCTTTAGGTATTGCTAAAGTTTCTGCTTGCCTAATTGCGATATAATCAGGTTTAAATCCTGCATTTGTTAAGGCTTGTGCCGCTGCCGTTTCTAGCGCAGTAAAATCCCGTTGTCCTTGTTTTAAAGCCTGTTGAATCATAGAAAGTTGCTTAAACAAAGCGGGCGCAATTTGTCGTTGTTCTGTGGTTAAATAACC
>CAZKST010000036.1:0-14709 GCA_964555395.1 uncultured Thiotrichaceae bacterium
ATAGCTAAAGCTATTGCACTCCAGTTATAGTGCGTTTGCTATATTTTTCCTCCTTTAACTTTAATGGCTTTTCTATGATGTGGTCTGAATTAACACACAATCCTGTAGCTCTATTTATTCTAGTGGGTACACTTGGCTTAATTGTGGGAAGTTTTTTAAATGTGGTTATTTACCGTCTGCCATTAATGATGGAGCGTGAATATCGCGTGCAATGTGCTGAATTTCTAGAATTAGAACCGCCAAAATTAGAACCCAAAGTTTTTAATTTAAGTTTTCCCCGCTCGCATTGCCCGCATTGTAATCATCAAATCACTGCCTTAGAAAATATCCCCATTATTAGTTATTTATGGCAAAAAGGACGGTGTTCTAATTGTGCTAAACCGATTAGTTTACGTTATCCCGCCGTTGAATTATTGTGTGCAATTTTATCGCTAGTTGTTGCATGGAAATTTGGCGCGAGTTTGCAATTAGTTGGTGCATTAGCCTTTACTTGGGCATTAATTGCTTTAAGTATGATTGATATAGACAAACAATTATTACCTGATGATATAACTTTACCGTTTTTGTGGATTGGGATTTTTGTTAACTTACAATTTGGCTTGTATACTTCCTTAGAAAATAGCGTGTTAGGTGCAATCATTGGCTATTTATCCTTATGGAGCGTATATTGGGGCTTTAAACTGCTCACAGGCAAAGAAGGCATGGGACATGGCGACTTTAAATTACTCGCGATGCTCGGTGCGTGGTTAGGCTGGCAAATGTTACCGCTGATTATTTTATTGTCTTCTATTGTAGGTGCAATCCTAGGCAGTATTATGATTGCTTTGCAAAAACAAGAACAAAGTCAACCCATGCCCTTTGGACAATTTTTAGCAGCCGCTGGCTGGATTGCATTAATATGGGGTAAAGAAATTACCCATGCTTATTTGGCAATGACTGTGGGTTAGGTGAAAAAATGCCGCTTAAAGTAGGTTTAACGGGCGGAATTGCCAGCGGTAAAACAACCGTTTCAGATTTGTTTAAACAATTAGGCGTACCTATTATTGATGCCGATATTATTGCGCATCAACTCGTACAACCACCTTCTCCCGTGTTAAGGTTATTAGCAGAAACCTTTGGGCAAGCGGTATTGCAAGCAGATGGGCAGTTGAATCGTGCCTATCTGCGCGAATTAGTGTTTCAAAAACCAGAACAAAAACAAAAACTAGAAGCGATTATGCACCCGCGTATTCGGGCGGAAATGCTGGCACAAGTAGCTCAAGTGACAACGCCGTATTGCATTTTAAGCATTCCGCTTTTGTTAGAAACTCAGCAAATGCAATTGGTTGATAAAATTTTAGTGGTAGATTGTCCCGCCGAATTACAACGCGAACGACTGGCGCGCCGCAGTGGGCTAGATGAAAGCATGATAAGCGCGATTCTTGCCGCGCAAGCTTCACGACAACAACGTCAAGCGATTGCAACTGAAATGGTAGATAATAGTTTAACGATGGAAACTTTAAGCACAAAAATTCATCAACTACATGAATTATATTTAAAAATAGCGCATCAAATAAAAACAACCGCACTTTCATAATCTGTATTCATTACAAGGTAGGAAAAACTGTTTTAACAATTCTTCAATGAATACGCAAATCTTGCTAGACTAATTACAGTATTTCTTTAAAATAATGGCGTAATAAATTGATTTTTCCAATTTACTGTTGTCTAACTTACCACAGCCTGTTGTATTTTAGCTAAGTATTTTTAGACAGTGACGCATGGCATTTTACAGAAAGAACTTGATTGTGAAAAAGAAAGTTTTTTATGAACAACCCCTTAATGAAAAAACGCGCCAATTGCTACGCTTAGAACATTTATTCGAAGGTGTTCAATATTGGCTTGCGAGTCCTGCACAATGGGATACGCGTGCATTAATTTTGGTTTTGCTAGAAATTTTAGAAATTCTTACGCGCACCGAATGGCAAACGGAATTATCTGAATTACTAGACCAGCAAAAAAACAGTTTGTTACGTTGGCAAAATCAACCTAATGTAGATAATGAACGTTTGGAACGCTCACTTTCACAACTTAAGCAAGTTCAGGCACGCTTAGCAACGATTGCAAACCCTTTTCCGACTTTTAGTCAACATTTATTATTTAATACGCTCAAGCAACGCCAACATATTGCAGGTGGCACTGCAAAAGTGGATATGCCTAATTACCATTTTTGGTTAAACAGACACTTTAAAGAGCGTCAGGTAGAATTACTGGAGTGGCTTACCCCTTTTGAACCTATTCGGGAAGCCTTAGAATTGAATTTATATTTATTGCGCCAAAATAGCGTAGTATCGCAAGAAATTGCGGAGCAAGGTTTTTTTCAATCAACAGTTTCGACACCGATTGAATGCCCATTAATTCGGGTAGCATTACCCTATGATGCGAAATGTTATCCTGAAATTAACAGTGGTAAACAACGTTTTACTATTCGTTTTGTAGAATATGTTTCGTTTTATGAACGGGCTGCACCTTTGAACCAAACCTTAAATTTTGAGCTTGCTTGTTGTATGTTATAAAACGAACATAACGCTTACTGTAAAAAAGCCAAAAATGGGCTAATAAAAGGTTGAACTGTAAAACAGGTTATTAAAATGCTTTGAAGCATAAAGATATTGTAAATCTCATCAAAAAAGTGCTAGAAAATCATCACTAAAGATAGCTAAAATACTAAAATACAATGCTGCTCTCTTTAGATATATCGCCATATCCTAATGAGTCATGTGCTTAGGGTGAGAAAATATTTAATAGTTACAATATTTTTAAACAGGTTATAAAATTAATCAAAAAGATTTAGCTTAAATGGGAAACGACAACGATGGATAAAATCTTCAAGGTAGGTGCTTTTGGTCTTGCACCCAATGAACAGAATACATTAGGAAGTATTTTCAAGTTAGCCGCTTCTCGTAATCGTCAGTACACCTTCGTTAGCGGCAATGAGCGCGATAAAGCCGATATTATTCTCGTAGATGTGGACGATGCGAATGCTATGTCAGAATGGCGTAGTTTTAGCGTGCATAACTCATCCATCCCTTCGGTTCGGGTGACTAAAAATACACCTCCTGCGGATGCTAAAGAAACCTACTTACGTCGCCCTTTAACCTTAAAGCGGGTACTTGAAGTACTCGATAAAGTGACGATTGATGCGTATAAATATATCCCCGAAGCTGTAATTGGGGGAGAAGATGTTTTAAATGAAGAAGCAAACAGTGCCTTACGGGATGCCGCGCAAAGTGCAGAACAAGTTGCTCGCACTGGGGTCAAGGCGTTAGTGGTTGATGACAGTTTACCCGTACGTAAATCCATGGAAGTTAATTTACGCTTATACGGGATGGAAATTGACTTTGCTGAAACAGGTGAAGAAGCAATTGAGTTTGTAAAGAAAGCTGTTTATGACATTATTTTCTTAGATGTGATGTTACCTGGTATTGATGGTTATAAAGTGTGTAAAACCATTAAATCTGACAAACTGTCAAAAAATACACCAGTCGTCATGTTAACGGGTAAAGGTTCACAATTTGACAAACTAAAAGGAACGATGGCAGGTGCAAGTGTCTATTTAACTAAGCCTGTTGATTCAGATCGTTTAAGAGAAGTCATTAACAAATTTAAATTGTTACCCGAAGGGAAATAGGGAACTTTTTAGTTTATTAAAGATCGCTTTACGTTTAATAAAACACTCGACCGTGGCTACACACGGAATATGTTGTTATGACCCAATGAGGAGACTTGTATATGCCTATTCATAAAGTATTGGTGGTAGATGATTCAACCGTTGACCGGATGAATATTCAAAATATTGTAATCGATGCTGGTTATAAAGTCGTAGCGGCAAGTTCAGGACAAGAAGCAATTGAAAAAGCTAAAGCTGAAAAACCCGACTTGATTTTTATGGATGTTGTTATGCAGCAAATGGATGGTTATCAAGCGTGTCGCGAAATCACCCACGACGAAGCAACTAAACATATTCCTATCGTGTTTGTGACCAGTAAAGGGCAAAAAGCAGACCGGATGTGGGCTGAAATGCAGGGGGGGAAATCTTTAGTACAAAAACCTTATACCCCTGACCAAATTTTGGCAGAAATTGAGAAATTTAATACCTAAAGAATGACAAAACAATGGTAAATCAAAACCTGATTTACCATTGAAAATGTTGGCTTAATGAATAACACCTGTTGATATTCTCTCCTTGTCATTTCACTATTGTCACCGAGGATGCTCTACGCAAATTTAAGTTAAGTCAAAATTATCAAATTGTTGTTCTACATATCTAAAGTAGTTCCCTAAAAAAGCGTGATAACTTGTTATTTATCGTGTTTTTTACTATTCTAAGGTTTGTTTGCGTTTTTGTTAGGTTGTTATCCATCAGGAAAAAAGAAACAGTAGCAAAAAATATGTTATTGATTTACCTATTTCCCTATCCATCTATGCAAAAACAAATATCAAAGCATCTATAAGAATTAGACGCTACATTCACCCACTATACTTACATTCAACGCTAGTTAAATCGTATGCAGTTCTTAAAAGAGGGATGGTTAAACATGCCAAACGTTTACCTTATCAACATGCGGATTATAGGGATTATATTGGCGAGTTTATGGCTAACCGCGTGTGATTCGCTCCCCGATCCAAATAATATTTTTGGGAATAAGCCACAAGCGGGACAGAAGATTGAAGAGTTTCAATTAGCCGTTACTAACAATAACGTTACAGACTATCCTTGGCTTCTTGCACAACAAGAAAATAATTTAGATTTCAGCAGTGATTATAAATTCACCATAAAACTAGTCGTTGGAACACATAACGATAATATTGATAAGTTTGTTAAAGGTGAAGTCAGTGCCATTTCTATCAATAATATTGATGCTATTTCACAATTAGTCAGACAAAATGTCCGTGCTGATGTAGTTTTAGTGAGTAGTTTAAGTAATGGCAATGAGGCAATTCTGCTGCCTGAAAACTCAAGTGTTGATATTCGTGGACAACGTTTTGCTTTAACCGAATTTTCAGCGCGTCACTATTTGTTAGATCGCTACTTAGTTCGTAATCAAATCCCCTTTGATCAAGTCAGCATTGTGAACACAGATGAAGACGAAATTCTGAATAAATTTAGTGCGGATTCAATATTTGGCGTAGTCACCGAAAATCCAAATATCACTCGCTTAGTAACAGAACGTAAAGCCAAAAACTTATTCGATAGTCGTCAAATTCCTTATGAAATTGAAGACTTATTAGTTATAAGACGTGAAATTTTAGAAAAGAATCCAAAATTTGCTCAAGCTTTATTAGCAACATGGTTCTCAGTCATGGAACGTTTACAAGGGACACGTCGTTCTGCAACATTAGACAGTATTACCAATATTATTAGTAATTTAGGGGTAGGTGGTGGACGGGCTGACTTAGATTCTCAACTTTCTACCGTACAATTTATTGATAACCCAACCACAGCACTTTCTACCATTCGGCGTGACCGCATTATGCGTAAAACGATGCGTCACATTCGTTACTTTATGGAACGACATGAATTAGCAGGACAACAACCCTTTACCGAATGGGTATCCTATCCTGGACGTGACCCAGCGATATTACACTTTAACGCTAAACCCCTTCAAGACTTCGTTGCGCCTCCAGATGTTAAGCGTTAATAACCATTGTCACTACTTCAATAGTTTGACTTGATAGAGAAAACTAACTATGGATACTACGCCTCGCCCTCGTAAAACATGGTTAAAGCCCAGTGATGCTTTGAATCGTCCGCTGAATCGTCAATTTGATGAGCGCGTACATGGTTCACAACATTTAGAAATTTCAAGACGGATGGGCTTTCACATTGGGAATATTGGTTTATTAATTGCCGAACGCGCCACCAGTGAATTGCGTGATGTAACGGCAATCTGTCCTATTCCTAATACAGCAAACTGGTTATTAGGGTTAATCAACCTGCGGGGGAATTTAATTCCCGTTTTTAACTTAGAAATGCTGTTAGGCTTGGAAAAACAGGCACAAAAAAAGAAAACCATGTTACTTATTTTAGGACAGGGCGATGCAGCTGGGGCAATCGTTATTGAAGATTTACCCATCCATATTACCTTGACACCGCAGGATAAATTAGAAACGCCGCCACCGTTACCAATGGCAATTAAGCCATTTGCAGTGCAAGCGTATGAAAAAAATAATGAAGTCTGGTTTAACTTTGATCATATAAGCTTTTTTGAATCGTTAGCGACTAAAGTGGCAGCCTAATGCCCGCTAGCAACGGAGAGTACACACTATGAAACTTCGGCAAAAAATGTTCATCGGTTCGGCGTTCCTCGCGGTGATTCCGGTGCTAATTACCTCCTACTTTACTGGGGGGATTGCTGCTAACTTAGGGCAACAAGCTCTTACTGAATCAGCGAAAAGTCACATTAGTGCGATTCGCGACAACAAAAAATCACAAATTGAAGATTACTTTAACTTAGTGATTAACCAAATTCAGATGTACTCTGAATCGGAAACTATTGTGGAAGCCATGCAAGGCTTTAAAGTTGCTTTTCCGCGATTTGAAGCAGAAGCTGCAACCAATTTGCAAGACGGTCCTGCTGTACCACAATCTTTACCTATAGAAACTTATCGTAAAACCATTTTAGACTATTACAATAATGAATATGCACAAGAATATGCCTCTTTAAACGAAGATTCCCCAAGTGACTTAGAAGCAATCTTAAATAAATTAACAGATAACAGTGTTGCTTTACAATATTATTACATTGCTAATAACCCCAATCCTTTAGGCACTAAAGAAGAGTTATTTGCTGCTAATGACAATTCTTCTTATACGCAACTACATCGTCAATACCACGAAACAATTCATTCATTCTTACGTCGTTTCGACTTCCAAGACATTTTCTTAGTAGATGCTGATAGCGGTAATATTGTTTACTCCGTTATGAAAGAACTAGATTTTGCCACGTCCTTAACTGAAGGCCCTTATGCTAAAACAGCGATTGGACGGGTTTATGAAGAAGTGATGCGCTTTAACTCGCGTGAACAATTCTATATTGCCGACTTTGCGCCTTATAAACCTTACTATGAAGGACAAGTTGCCTTTATTGGTGCGCCAATTTTCAACGACCAAGACCAAAAAATTGGGGTCATGATTTTCCAATTACCGATTCACCGAATCAACGACATTATGACGTATGGACGCGCATGGCGACCTGACGAATCTGGACGAACTGGTGAAACTTACATCGTGGCGCGTGACAACACCATGCGTAATGACAGCCGCTCCTTGGTGGAAGATAAAGAAGAGTTTTTAAGCAACCTCGAAAAAAATGAAACCTTACCTAAAGAAACGATTCAAAGCATTCAATTAAAAGATACCACTGTAGGGTTGATGATTATTGAAAACACCGCAACGCGGAACGCCTTCTCAGGGGTAACAGGCTTCGACTTAGACGAAGCGTATCGGGGCGGTGGTGAGCTCGTGTTGTCAGCGTATGCGCCGATTAACGTGCAAGGCTTAGAATGGGCGGTGTTCTCCGACCTTCAAGAAACTGAATCCTTCGAACGCTTGCAAGCCCTTAACGAAGAAATTACCCGCAGCTCGATTCCAGTCGCGCTCGTCATTCTCGTGTTAGGGGGGACAGTTGGTTTCTTCTTCTTCGGTCGTATCGCTCAACCTATTTCAGACTTAGAAGACATCGTTACCCGCGTTGCTGAAGGTGACTTTACAGCGCGTGCTAGAATTAAAACAGGTGACGAATTGGAAACACTTTCCAGCGCGTTTAACGGCTTGTTAGATGACCGCTTAACCGCTTTAGCCAAAGCGGAGAAAGAAAACGAAATGCTCAACAACTCCATTATTGAATTGTTAAAAGCCTCTTTCCAATTATCTCAACGGGATTTGACTGTTCAAGTCCCCGTGACCGAAGACGTGACAGGTCCGTTAGCTGACGCTATCAACCAAATGGCGACCGAAACCTCCAAAGTGTTATTAAACGTACGGCGGATTACTGACGAAGTAGAAGCGGCAACCCAGCAAGTGAAAATTCAGGCGGACAACGTATCCAAAGTGGCGGAAGCGGAACGGGCAGTGGTGGACGCAACCATGGCGGAATTATCCGCTGCGGCAGAAGCGATGAACAAAATTGCCGAAGTTGCACAATCCTGTAACGAAATTGCGGTGCAAGCGACCCGCTCAACCCAAACCGCGTTGGCGACTGTAACCAGTACGGTGGACGGGATGGGTGAAATTCGGGAAACCATTCACGAAACGGAAAAACGGATTAAGCGTTTAGGGGAACGGTCACAAGAAATTAGCTCCATCGTTGACATCATTAACAACATCGCTGAGCGTACACACGTTCTCGCCTTGAACGCCTCCATGCAAGCGGCAGCCGCAGGGGATGCGGGTCGCGGCTTCTCAGTGGTTGCCGACGAGGTGCAACGGCTTGCTGAAAGCTCACGAAATGCGACTTCACAGATTTCGGCGTTGGTAAAAAACATTCAGTTAGAAACTAACGAAACCATCGCCACGATGGACAGAACGATTCAACAGGTGATTGAAGGTTCACGCCTCGCCGAGCGGGCGGGGGAACAGATGAAAGAAACCCAGAATACGATTTCTAACTTGGTGCAAGTGGTTGAACAAATCGCGATGGCATCACGGCAACAGGCGCAAATTTCTAACGAATTACGCGAACGGGCACAGACCATTCAAATGAGTACCCAAGAAACAGGTAAACAGTTAGAAGAACAAACCATTCAAACTGACCGCTTGGTGGACTTCTCCAAACAGTTGATTGAATCTGTGCGGGTATTTAAGTTACCCACATTATAATCAGTTTGCATTGCAATGACTTGAAAACAGGGGGATTATTCCCCTGTTATTACTCAAATCACTGTACACTTTGTACCCATTTAGGGAAATTTCCAGAGAGATGGATAAACCGTTATGCCAGTAGTTCTCAAAGCGGATTTATTAGCTAATTTACATAATTATGTAACAGATGAGACTCATCATTTGTATGCAGCATTAGCCGTGTTAGCCGAAGCTGAACCTGAGAGTGCTGCTTTCACGGAGGCCTTGACTGTTTGTAATCACTATGTGCAAACATTACAAACAACGGCTCATGATGTGGAGTTAAAAGGTTTAACGGCTGTTTGTGAAGCGATTGAGCAACGTTTATTAGCAATTGCTTTAGTAGATACACTGGAAGAACGTCAACAATTATGTGCGCATTTAGAAAGATTACCGCGCTTAGTTTCTAACTATTTACATGCGCCAATTGAAACAACACCTTTTCAAAAATTAGTGCAAACTTTATTTGCATTACCCACGCCTTTTGACATTCCAAATCAAGCTGATGAATTAACTACACTCTTTGCAGAAGATGTTGAACTTTTTAAAACAATACTTTCAAATAATGCAGAAGAAATAATAGAAGAAAATACAGTAGCGGTTTTAAGTCCAGAAGTAGAAACTGTTTTAGAATCTGCTCAATTAGATGGAAATAAATCACTTGATTCCTTAGAAGAGGAGATTTTAGTCGACTCTTCAGAAATAGATGAAATTCAAGATATTGGCTCTTCTATACAGGCTAAAGATTTAGCTATTGTTAATGAGTTAGAAAATATTAATCATTTATTAGAAGATACACCTGAAGATTTAATTCCCAAAATTATTGAATCTGATGCTGATGTATTAGAATCTTCCGATTTTTCTGAAATGCACTTGTTAGAAGAAGAGGATGATTCTGTTTTAGTCTCTGCTAAATTAGATAATTTAACAGAAGATGAAATAATTAGAGATATTTCTCAATCTGAATCAACTGCTGAAAAGAAAGAAATTGCATTAGTGCGTGTGTCAGACGATGAACTTGAAACTTCTTCTGCAACAGAAGAAAATACAACTTCTAGCGATGCACTGTTAGCATTAAGCCAATTAGCAGACGATACCTTATTAGACAATGAAATTTTAATAACTTCGCCTATTTCTTTAGAAACAATTCAAGAAGAAGAAAGTGAATTTAATGATGAATTAACAGAAACTGCTGACTTTAAAGCTTTAGAAGAAATTGAACCATTAGATGAAATGACAAGCAGCTCTGTTAGTTTTGATAAATTAACAACGGAATTACATGAGTTTTCTGAATTAGAAAACACAGAGGTTTCTTCACCTATTGCTTTATATTCTAATACTGAATTATCAAAGAATTTAGATGATGAATTATTAGAAGATGAAGCGCACTTTACAGCGAATGCTCCAGAAGAACATGAAAAAACTGAGTTAGTTGATTTAGCTGATAATGTTCATGAAGAGGAAGCTGAAGAAGAATTTTCAACTTTAGAAGAACTGCCCCCTGAAGTATTAGATAATTGGTTAAAACCTCATCTTGAAGATGCAGATGCTAATACGCCTGAACCTATTAAAACCGCAGAAAATGCGGCGGAAACGGTGCGTTTAACACAAGATAAAGATGCAATATTGCCCGCTGTGACTGAAGGTAATGCGCAAACGACGGTGCAATTAGCACCACCGCCCATCAAGCGGACGCAAATGGCTTTAACGCCTGCAAATAATCCAACAATGGCACACTTTGAACGTTTATCTAATAAAATTGTTGAGTTAGGGGATGAGTTAACGGCGGCATTAAAACAATTTGTAACGACGGATGAAGATAGTGAAGAGTTTTTAAATTCAGTAGAAACTTACACTAACATTATGCAAATTTTGTGGGAAAGTGCAGAGCAAGATAATTTCAAAGGTTTGCAAAATGTTTATACTTTCATTAATGAAAATTTCTTTGAATTAAGTTCACGTTCTCAAGCTGAACGTTTTCTGGTATATGAGCAATTTGCCCATTTTCCGCGTCTTGTTTTGGAATATTTGCAAACGCCTAAAACAGGTTCTATTGCATTAATTGAGCATTTGCAACAACCACAATGGGTTTTACCATTAAGTGATTTTGATGCTAAACAATTATTGAGTCAGTTAAATCAAGATGCCACGTTATCTTCTATTGCCATTAATTACATAGAAACAACGCATTTAAGTGACACAATTAAGCAACAAACTGCTTTATTTGAAGAAGAAACGGAAGTACAAGAACATCATTTTCATTTAGCGCAAGTTGAAAATGATGCACCAGATATTTTTGTATTATCTGATGATTCTCATCATACAGAAGACGATGAAATATTAGAAGCTGAAACTGAGGCTATATCGTCTGAGGCTTTAGCAGAATTAGAGCAATTACCGACGGCTATCGTCATTACTGATAATAATGAGTTTGAAGAAGAAACTTCAGAAGTTAACGCGCCTTTTACCTTAGAAAATACTACCTTGGAAGAGTCTTTTGATTCTTTAGAGGAATTAGAGTCATTATCCCAAGTTTCTATAGCAAATGTAGAACTGCAAGCGGTGATTGATGATGAAAATCCTTATTCTGAATCTTTAGAAACAGAAGAAACTGTAGAAGAGTCTTTGAATTTAGTTGAAGAAGAAGAAGGTGAAATTCAGCCGCTTAATGCTTTGGATACATTAGAGGAAAAGGGATTAGAAGTTACTGAAACGGATGGATTTGCAGAAGAAGAATCTTTAGAAAATGTAGAATTATCTGATGATATTTCAGCATTAGTTGCAACAAATGGCGATTTAGAAGAAATTGCAGAATCTACTTATGCAGACTTTGACCATGAAACCATGGAAGTAGGCGAAGCTAAATGGCAACTCGCTGAAATTGATATTTTAGAAAATCTTATTCACGAGATTAATGAAGCCCATGCTGATATGTATAATGCAGTTCAGCATTTTGTCACGGCTGAAGATAACAGTGATGAATTATTTGAAGCGGTTGAACAATATACTGATAATTTGCAATCAATCAATGAAGCCTCTGAGCAAGCTGGGCTAGAAGGTTTGCAGGCGGTTTGTGGTTTTGTCAATGACAATATTTTTGAACTAAGTACACAAGGTTTAGCCATTCGGCGGGCAGCACAACCCGCTTTAATGGAGTGGTTAACGCAAGTTCGGGCGTATTTAATTAATCCTTTAGAAAACGCGCCGCAATTGGTAATGCAATTATGTCAGCCTGCATGGTTACAGCCTTTAGATGAGCAACAAGCAGCTGATTTACTGAATATTTTAACTTTAGGTAAGTTATCAGCAGCAGCTCCTCTTGATACTGCAATAGAAACACAAGCAGCGGAAGAAAATTATTCTGAATTTTCTGAAGCGCATAGTTTGGATGATGCGTTTGCTTTAGAAAATGCCGCTTCTTTTGAGACAGATGAAGCCGATAGTTTACAAGAAGAGGATGTTCTCTTCGACGTGCGTGATGAAGAAAAGCTTGAAAATGAAGCTGATGCAGACTTATCTACAGAATTGTCTGAAACTGAAGACACGATAAACCATGAACATGCGAATGTTGCCTTAGTCAGCCCTGATATTTTAGAGGTTTTAGTTGCACAATTAGGCGATTCTTCTTTAGCGTTAGCGGGGACGGTAGCTAGTATTGTTGCCGCGCCTGATGACAGCGAAGAGTTGATGATGGCGGTTGGCACTTATCAAGAGCAAGTTCAGGAAATTTGGGATGCCGCTGAAATGGCGCATCTCGTGGGTGTGCAAGAGGTTTGCAACTTCGTCAATGAAAACATTATGTTGTTTGGCGGATTAGACCAAAGCAGTCGTGAAACCCATCAAGCTTTATACACAGATTGGATTGAATGGATTATTGATTATTTACAATCTCCTACAACGGGCGCAATTGCTTTAGTCGCGGGTTTGCAAAATAATCAATGGTTAAGTCCGTTAGAAGATGAACGGGCAAGTGAATTAATGGCGCAGTTATCGGCGGTTCCTGCTGAAACTTCGCCTGCTGTTAATGAAGTCTTGACTGAGTTTGAAGAAACTGCAACCAGTCCCGAACAAAACTCACCTGAAACCATTCAGTTAGCAAGCCCAGACGTGTTAGAATTGGTCATTGCACAATTGGGGGATACATCCTTAGAGTTAGCTGGCACTGTGATGAGCATTGTGGCGGCTGAGTTGGGTAGCGAAGAGTTGATGATGGCAGTTGGAACTTATCAAGAACAAGTTCAAGCCATTTGGGATGCCGCAGAAATGGCACAGTTGACGGGCGTGCAACAAGTTTGCGACTTTGTCAACAATAACGTGATGTTATACGGCGAACAAGCTGACCGCGCAACTACGCAAGCTCTATACAGTGATTGGACTCAATGGGTTATTGATTATTTACAAACGCCAACCGAAGCCGCGCCACAACTGGTGCAACAATTGCAGGATAATCAATGGCAACAGCCCCTAAGTGCAGAACAGACCACCGAATTATTAACGCTTTTATTACCTCGAGCTGCTGCGCCCGCCCTTGATTCAGCAGCGGTCGCCCACCGCGACCCAGAAGAGACAGAACCGCATTTAGGGGCAGAAGATTTAATTGAACTTGTACGAAACCAACTAAATGATATTAGCACAGGATTGTCAGCAGCTCTTGAGGAATGTGTGTCAATGGATAGTGAAAACCCCGCCTTGTTAGAAGCGATTGAAAGTTATACAAATCAAGTCCAAGCCATTTTGGAAACGGCGGAAATGGCAGGTTTGCAGGGGTTGCAAGAGGTCTGCGCCTTTGTGAGCGAAAATATTGTAGCGTTAGCAATGCTGGATGCAGAGGCTAAACAAACTGCTAAAGAATATTTCCAACGGTGGCCACAGGCAGCATTAACTTATTTGAGCAAGCCACGAATTGGTGCGCATAAACTTGTCAATTTGATGCAAGAGTCTGGGTGGCCGCAACCCATTGATGAAACACGCAGTAAAGAAATGTTGCGTGTATTGCTGCAATCCTCCGTCTCCGACCAGCAACATTCTGAGTTAAATGCGCAAATTCTGCATGAAAAAGCCATGCAAATGGGCATTACACCGTCAGCTGATGGCGAATTTGTGCCGATGGATTTCTCTGATGTGGGTGAAATCACGATTGGTACGCCTGATGTAGTAGAAATTTTAACGACTGAAGTAGAAGGGGCAAAAGAAGATTTAACCACTTTAGCCACTAAATTATGTACGTTAAAAAACCAAGATGGTGCTTTTGGGGAAGCTAAAGAAAATTATTTAGACATTACGCAACGTCTGCAAATGGCGTGCGAAATGGTCGGTTTAATTGGTTTGCAAGAGCTGTGCAATTTTATTGGCGATAATGTCCGCGCCATTGCCGAGCGCGATTTACCCGAACGCCAAACAGTTCAAGCCCATTTATGTGCATGGCCTGATTTATTATTGACCTATTTGACCACCCCAGTACAAGGGATTGGTCCATTAATCAATCATTTCCGTAATCCAATTTATCCTGCTTCGCTCAGTGACGAGCAAGCCGCCGTCTTGGCGCAGTTCCTTGCACAAGGGGGAAGTACCAGTGAAGATGATTCTCCAGCGCATCAACGGCAAACCGTTGCAAATCCTGAAGACGTTTCGCTGGCAATTCCAGAAGATATTAACCGTGAATTATTAGATGCTTACTTGCAAGAAACACCGCAACATGCTGAAGATTTTTCGGGTTGTATTCAAATTCTGATTCAAGACCCTTTGAATTTAGAAGAAATTACGCGGGCGCAGCGGATTGCGCACACGCTTAAAGGTTCATCTAATATTATCGGGATTCGCGGGATTGC
>CAZKST010000036.1:14809-17627 GCA_964555395.1 uncultured Thiotrichaceae bacterium
TTAGAAAACTTAGTTGACGTGCGGGGGATTACTGGGGTAGAGAATCGTTATCATCAAACTGAAATGGATGAAGAAGATTTTGACCCCTTAGAATTTGAAGAATATAACGAATTACATAGCGTTGCGCACAGCTTTATTGAGTCTATTAACGACTCTCGCGAATTAGCTTCTAACGTGCGCAGCGACTTAGTGGAATTGGAAACTATGTTTATTCAGCAAGAACGGCTGAATAAAGAATTCCAAAACACGATTATGACTACACGGATGGTGCCTGTAGCCACCATCGTCCAAAAATTACAGCGGAACGTTCGCCAAACTTGTCGGATGACAGGTAAACAAGCTGAGTTAGAAGTGTTAGGTACGGACATCATGATTGACAGTGATGTACTTGATAAACTCGGCGACCCCTTAATGCACTTAATTCGGAACTCGATTGACCACGGGATTGAGAATGCAGATGAACGGGTGATTATTGGTAAACAGGCAGCAGGGACTTTAACCATTCGTTTCTACCGCGAAGGGAATAACATCGTGGTGAACTGTAAAGACGATGGCGGCGGTTTAAACTACAGTAACATTCGTTATACAGCGATTCAACGCGGTTTAATTACTGAAACACAAGAGTTAACTGAACCTGAATTAGCACGTTTAATCTTGATGCCAGGTTTCTCGACCAAATCAGGAGTGACCCAAGTTTCTGGGCGCGGCGTGGGGATGGACGTTGTACACACTAACATTCGCGAAATGAAAGGCACGCTCGATATTTTCTCTGAAACAGGGAAAGGCACGAGCATGATTATTAAATTGCCGATGTCATTGGTTACTGTACACGTTTTGTTAGTGCGCATTGGCTCACAACGGTTCGGGATTCCGACCAATACTTTAGAACAAGTATTAGCGGCGGGCATTTCTGAATTCCATACTATCGGTGATGAAGTAACCCTGAAAATGGGTAAAAATATGTACACGCTCAAAGCATTATCCGATTTATTGGGCGTTAACTCAGAAATCCCCAGTATTCAAAATTATGAACACCGTCCGATTATGTTGGTACACGAAGAAACAGGTATTACTGCGGTTGTCGTGGATGAATTGCTTGATACCCATGACCTCGTTATGAAAACCATGGGTAAATATGTGAAAAATATTCATGGCGTGATGGGCGCATCCATTCTCGGCGACGGTAACTTAGTGCCTTTATTAGATTTACCGCAATTATTACGGACACCTATGCAAGCCGCGATGACCGCTTACAACCTTGCACAAGGAGTCAATCCCGCCGCGCCTGCGGGACGTGCCGCGATGCCGACCGTTATGATTGTGGACGACTCGTTAAGCGTGCGTAAATCTTTATCTTTATTGGTTGAAGATGCAGGTTTTGAAACCTTGCTGGCAAAAGACGGCGTGGAAGCGATTGAAATTATGAACCAACGCACCCCTGATGTCATGTTAGTGGATATGGAAATGCCGCGGATGAATGGTTTAGAGTTAACTTCTCACGTTCGGGCTAACCCCGCGACTCAGAAATTGCCTGTGTTTATGATTACTTCACGAACCACAGAAAAACACCGTGAGCAAGCGCGTAGTGCTGGGGTGTCTGCCTATTTGACTAAGCCTTATCAAGATACTGAATTATTAGGTTTAATTGACCGTGCGCTTGCAGGGCAAATTTAATGCACACGCCACAGACCACTTCTTTTTTAAGTTTAAATCAGCGGGTTAGATTATCAGCAGCTGACCGTTATGTGCTGGTAATTATTGGGGAATTATATTTATTGATTCCCCAAGAAGAAGTGCGTTCTGTGGAAGTTATTCATGATTTACATGTAGTGCAATCTAATGACGGCGTTGTCGGTTGGTTTACCCAAGGTGAACAAGAAATTCCCGTGTTGTGTTTGTCTGAAAATTTGCAACTGCAAACGGAAATTCCACAAACGCATGGGTATTTTATTGTTTTAAACTTACCCGAAGCAATGCGCGCAGAAATGCCTACGGTGGGGTTGACCTGTCATGAATCTGATATTTTAAATATTCATCAAACTAACCTAGATTTCCAGCCTTTACCGCCTATTATGAAGCTGGCTAATGCACCTATTAGTCAATTGGTGCTTTATGAAGAGCGGATTGCTTTAATGTGTCATAGTGTTGATATTGTTAATTTTTTACAAATTCAATCTGAACACTTAGAACATCAATTGCTTGCAGCATCTGAAGAATAAATCGTAAATAATCACAGGATAAAAGTGCATGGCAGAAATTAAAACAACAAGCAGCCGCGCATGGTTATTAGATTTTGGGCGCGGTTTACAAGCGGCAGTCGGCGCGAATGAAATGTCGCATATTTTTTTAACGCCGACGCTGTATAAAGTGCCGGGTACGCCTTTTTATGCAGATGAAGTTTTCGTGTTCCAAGAAGATTTGATTCCAGTGGTTGATGTATTGAGTTTATTAGATGGACGTAAAAATCAATATATTCGCAATGATGTATTGGGGTTAGGCGTTTATCAACCTTCAGCAGATGCGAATGCACACTTAGGGGGGTTACGGCTTACGGTGATGCCAAGCAATATTTTCGTTGAAGATACGCAATTTTGTGAATTACCGCCAGAATTAGCTTTTTGGTCGCCGTTGGCTTTATCTTGTTTTATGCTAAATGAAACCGCTGTGCCTATTATTGATTTCGCGGTGTTGTTTTCAGGACAATTAACTTCTGATAGTTTTATAATTGAATGATTGGATATGCTTTTAAGCAAGTCTAACGTAAGCCTTACAAAATACTCAGATATTTCAAATATTTACTTTTTTAAGTTATAGCAAA
>CAZKST010000037.1:0-17478 GCA_964555395.1 uncultured Thiotrichaceae bacterium
TAATTAATAATTCAAAATCGCTGATGCCATAGGGGAATTTCATTTTAATCATTTCTCAACTATGAAGAGTGAAACAAAATATTACAAAATGAGGTAGGGTGATTTATTAGGTGGGGAAAGCGTGAGCGTAGTCATGGCTTTTTTTCGGTGAATACAATATACAATTAATTAGTTAAATTATAGCATACATAAAAAAAGCGCTATAGTAACCACGCTCTAAATGGATTAAAGTAGGTGCATTCGCTTCAGTTATTGCTTTTTTAATGTTTGATTTAAATTGTTTTATATTTCAAAAATCCGCGCAATAGCTGAAGTGATTGCATTCCATTGAGGTCTATAAGCAAATCATGCTAAATGTTTTATATGATATTTCTTTACTTGGCATTGCTTTCCGCAACCGCTCTACTTTTGGTCTGTCGCGCACCACGGCTAATTTGCTGAATGCTTTGTTAGAAATGCCTGATGAAGTACGTTTGGCGGCAAGCAGTGATGTCTCTTTTAATGTTTGGTTGTTCAGTCGCATGTATTGGCAACAACAGCCCTTTTATAAAACCATGCCTTGGTTTTCCGACGCGCTTAATGTCAGGTTTAAAGATACTTTGCGCGAATGGTGGTTAAAAGATGCTTTATTCGCTAAACAAGTTGCATTCCTCAAAAAACTCAAGCTTATTCAAGAAGAGGCTCAGGCTTATCAGTGGCGCAATCAATTTATAGAGTTAGGTTTTCATGGCACGCCGCGCCGTCGTTTGACAACTATCGACATTTACCATTCTAATTACTACGCCATTCCCACCCGTGTGCAACAGCAGCCCAATATTAAATCGGTTTTGACGGTGCATGATATTATTCCGCTTTTGCATCCTGAATGGTGCGGAATGCTGGGCGAGACAGATAAGTATTTTCATCCTGAATTTAATTTGCCCGCAATTTTAAAAAGTCTAAATCGCGACCATTGGATAATCTGCCCCTCCGCCACTAGTCGTAACGATGTATGCGAATATCTCGGCGCGCAAATTGACCCCGATAAAGTGCGTGTAATTCCTTGGGCGGCTTCTAAATTATTTTATCCGTGTACTGATGCGCAACGCCTCAGTGCGGTGCGGGAAAAATATAAGTTGCCTCCTACGCGACATTATTTATTAAGTTTAAGTACGATTGAACCGCGTAAAAATTACACGACATTGTTGCGCAGTTTTCATCGTTTGTTGCAACAAGAACGTATGAATGATTTATATTTGGTGTTAGCAGGGGCTTTGGGGTGGGATTATGGCGATATTTTTGCTGAATTGCGTAAAAGTCGAATGCTTGCTAGCCGCGTGATTTTGGCGGGGCATATTGCGGATGAAGATTTAGCGGCATTATATAGTGGCGCGTTAGCTTTTGTTTTTCCTTCGCTTTATGAGGGGTTTGGTTTGCCGCCGTTGGAAGCTATGCAATGCGGTACGCCTGTTTTGACTTCGGCTATTTCATCATTACCTGAAGTGGTGGGAGAGGCAGGATTATTGGTGAATCCGCGAGATGAAGAGGCATTAGCGCAGGGTTTATTAACTTTATATCGTGATGCTGATTTGCGAGCTGAGTTGTCACGGCGTGGCATTGCGCAGGCAGCTTTGTTTAGTTGGCAGCGGTGCGCTCGGCAGACGGTGGATGTGTATCGTCAAGCAAGTGGGGATTAATTATGGTTGTCTGAACCATAATTCGCATAATTAACACAATTTTCTTATTTTTTAAGGTGAACTGCGTAACTCCTAATTTTATCTATTTTTTTCCCATAAATCGGCGCGCCATTTGTAAAAATCGTCGATTGCGTAATACAGTTCTGTTACATTATTCATCGTTATAGTTGTGACGCGGAGCATGGGAACGAGATAAAATAATGGACAATGTCAACCAAGATTATAGCAAACGCACTTTAATTGGAGTGCAATCGCTTCAGCTATTGCCAGTATCGTAACAGATAAAATATTTTTCAATCAAATGGTTAGAAAAGTAATAGCTAAAGCTATTGCACTCCAATTTACGCAATTTAAGGTGCGGTTACTATAATGCTAAAATTTATAAAATTCAGTTAATTGAAAAAAATTGCAGCTCAAGCAAAAAATCCTAATGCAGACAAAATTACTCACGCGCTCTATCAATCATTAAATTCAACATCATATAGCGCGAATTAACCCAAACAACTTTCATTGTTATCCTATAACCTAAAGGATTTTTTATCCTTTTTTTTAAAAAAGCGTGGCAACTATGAGTGAAATGACTCCGCGACAAATTGTCAACGAATTAGATAGATACATTATTGGACAACATGCGGCTAAACGGGCTGTAGCCATTGCGTTGCGTAATCGCTGGCGGCGGATGCAAGTCTCTACCGATTTACGCAATGAAATTACCCCAAAAAATATTTTAATGATTGGTCCAACTGGGGTTGGTAAAACTGAAATTGCTCGCCGTTTGGCAAAAATGGCAAATGCGCCTTTTATCAAAGTGGAAGCCACTAAATTTACAGAAGTCGGTTATGTTGGGCGCGATGTAGAATCAATTATTCGTGATTTGGTTGATGTTTCTATCAAGTTATATCGCGAAGAAGCCTTGAAAAAAGTAGAAGATAAAGCTTTAGATGCGACCGAAGAGCGAATTTTGGATGTATTATTACCGCCCGCACGGCATTTAAGCACGCATTCGGAAGAGGAAACTTCTTCTACACGGCAAAAATTCCGCAAAATGTTGCGCGAAGGGAAATTAGACGACCGCGAAATTGAAATTGAAGTCAGCGAGCCTCGCGTTGGTGTAGAAATCATGGCCCCGCCGGGTATGGAAGAAATGACCAACCAATTGCAAAGCATGTTTCAAAATCTTTCTGGTGGACGCACGCGCACCCGCAAAATTCGCATTAAAGAAGCAATGCGTTTAATTAAAGAAGAAGAAGCCAGTAAATTAATCAACGAAGATGATTTAAAAGCCAAAGCCGTTGAGCGAGCTGAGCAAAACGGCATTGTTTTCATTGATGAAATTGACAAAATCACTAAACGCGGCGAAAGCATGGGCGCGGACGTATCACGCGAAGGCGTGCAACGGGATTTATTGCCGTTAGTAGAAGGCTGTACCGTCACAACTAAATACGGTTTAGTTAAAACTGACCATATTTTATTTATTGCCTCGGGTGCGTTTCATTTGGCTAAACCTTCTGATTTAGTCCCTGAATTACAAGGGCGTTTACCGATTCGCGTAGAATTAAACGCACTCACAGTTAATGATTTCACCCGCATTTTGACTGAGCCTAATGCTTCTTTAATTGAGCAATATTGTGCTTTGATGAAAACAGAAGGCTTAATGGTTGAGTTCGCTACAGACGCGGTGCAACGCATTGCTGAAATTGCATGGGAAGTCAATGAGCGCATGGAAAATATTGGTGCACGTCGTTTGCATACGGTGATGGAACGCTTGCTTGAAGAAATTTCTTTTGAAGCCCCTGATATGCGCGGTGTATTGGTCACGATTGATGCGGGGTATGTCAATGAGCATCTTGGTGAATTAGCGAAAAATCAAGATTTAAGCCAATACATTTTATAAAAATAACGGGGATTGTATGGAACAATATCACGGAACGACCATTTTATCCGTTCGCCGCAATGGGATGGTAGTTGTAGGCGGCGATGGACAAGTGACCTTAGGCAACACCGTTATCAAGCACAATGCCCGCAAAGTGCGAAAACTTTATCATGGTAAGGTGTTAGCAGGCTTTGCAGGCAGTACCGCTGATGCTTTTACCTTGTTTGAACGCTTTGAAGGAAAATTAGAAAAACATCAAGGGCATTTGACCCGCGCCGCTGTAGAATTGGCGAAGGATTGGCGGACTGACCGCATGTTGCGTCGTTTAGAAGCGATGTTAGTTGTTGCCGACCCGACCGCTTCCTTGATTATTTCAGGGAATGGGGATGTACTAGAACCAGAGCATAATTTAATGGCAATCGGTTCAGGCAGTATGTATGCAGCTTCAGCAGCGCGGGCATTATTGGAAAATACTGAATTATCTGCGCTTGAGATTGTGGAAAAATCACTCCATATTGCAGCAGATACTTGCATTTACACCAATCATCAACTGACCATTGAACAGCTAAACTACTAAAAAATATATGAAAAATCTGCAATAATCAAGGTTTGTTTGTGGAAATTAAGCGGGCGGAGGCTATGCTTATATAATTAACTTGGCTACGTTAGCTAAAAAACATAACGTTGTTAAAAGGAGTGTTGTATGAGTCATTTAGCAAAAATCCAAGAAGCTTTAAAGTTCTCTGAAAACAGCGATACTTTAGCAGACATCACTCATATTGTGCTTTCTGGACATAAAACAGATGAGTTGCTTCCCGCTGTGCAAGAAGATAGCGGAAATAAACCTTTGTTAAGTTACGCAGAATATGCTTTATTTGCTCAAGCCATTGCACCGATGGCGAATTTAGAAGAAGAATTGGGGCGAAGTTAATTCCCTCTAATTCAGCGAAAGCTATTAAGTTGAGAATGTTTGTAGGGTGGAATAGCAAAGCGTATTCCACCATGCAATTCCACAAAGTCAAAAAATTCAGCTTTGTACGGTGAAATATAGCAAACGCACTTTAATTGGAGTGCAATAGCTTCAGCTATTGCCTGTATCGTAACAGGTGAAATACTGTTTAATCAAATGGTTAAAAAAGCAATAGCTAAAGCGATTGCACTCCAATTTACGCAATTTAAGGTGCGATTACTATAAGCATAAGCTGTATTTCGTGATACAGTTCGCTTAGCTTTGGCGGAGTTTCATGGTGGAATACGCTTCGCTATTCCACCCTACGACATTGACTTATTAACCAAATTACTGCGTAGATAAAATATTGGTTTTACGCGGATTTTTTTGTAACCATTCTTGCGCTAATTTTTGCGCTTCTTTCTTTTGCTCTTCTGTAACTTGTTTTATCAATTTTTGCAAAGCAGGTAAAACGGCTTGATTGCCATGATGAGCTGCTAAGAAAAACCATTGCAAAGCTTTGACGGTATCTTGTGTCGTCCCTTTTCCATCTCGGTTCATTGTGGCTAACATCGCCATTGCAGGCGTGCTGCCTAAATCTGCCGCGACTGAATACCAATGATAGGCTTTACTATAATCTTGCGACGTTCCTTTGCCCGCATAATACAAATTTGCCACTCGAGCAGAAGCATCAGAAACATTGGCTTGTGCTGCCATTTCTAACCAACGCACGGCTTGAGTGAAATTCACTTCTGTTCCAATCCCTTCACTGTACATTGTCCCAACTTTGTACTGTGCTTTAGCATTGCCTTTTTCTGCTAAGGCTAAAGTTTTACTAAAATCATCCGTATATTTTTGCCGCAAATAAGCTTGTATTTTTGGCTTTTGCGCTTGTGCTGCTGTATGTCCTTGCGCAGCAGCGGCTCCCATCCATTCATTAGCTAACATCAAATCTTGCGGCATTCCATTTGTGCCTTCTTGATACAAAGTCGCTAAACGATATTGCGCTTCTGCTACGCCTAAATTTGCCGCGTGATTTAACCAATAGCCCGCCTGTTGCGCTTCTTGCGCCAAACCTAAGCCACTGGCATATAACAATGCCAAAGCATACGCGCTTTGTCCATCTCCACGCCGCGCTTGTATTTTCAATAGTTTAGCTGCTTCTTCATTTTTATTATTTTCTAGCAACTGAAAAGCTTGTAAAACTGCTTGATTAGTCGTGGGTGTTCCCAATGCGTCGCGTAAAGGAATATTTTGCACAGCTTTTGTCGCAGGATTCGCAAATTCATTGCTTTGTGCCCAACTTAAATTTGAACTTAACACGAATAGCAGGCTTATCATTAAATGCTTGATGTGCATAATTAAAGTGTCCAATTTAATTCGAAATGCCAACCTTTATCTTGCAAATCTTCATCTTCTGGCTCAGGCAAGTTACGCAAGGCTTTACCCCAGTAAGCTTCTGCCCATAATTTATCACTCGGTGCCCAGCGAATCCCTAAACCAATACTATAAATATCTTTAGGGGAAGGCGTGCTGCCTTTGACATTCCAAGAATGTCCGTAATCTATAAAGGGCGCGAGTTGAATCCAACCATCATCGCTGTCTTGGCTGATATTAGGAATCGGTAAACGGTAAATAGGGATACGCCACTCTAAAGACGTTACTACACCATTATCGCGTGTCAACTCGTTTTCCCGATAACCGCGCACAGTCGATGCGCCACCGATAGAAAAACGCTCTAACGGCAATAATTCTTTATTGGCTAACTGTACATCGGTACGAAATAATAATTGACTGTCTAAGAAACTGAGGCGACTTAACCATTGAAATTGCCCTAACCACGTTACAAAATTGGGCGAACAACTGCTGTCCACTTTGGCATTTAAGCCATCAAATCCCACATTAAAACTGGAGCGCGCAGCGACAACGTGCGTTCGACTGCGGTCTAACCAATCTTGGGTAAAATGCACAATTGGGATGCGACTTTCAGCATCCTCTAAAGGCACGCAAGAAGAGAAAGCATAGGGCAAATCTTTAAGTAAAAAGGTTTGACTTTCCCGCAATTCTAATTGTAAACCCAATGTTAAAGTTTGATTCGGCGTGCGATAAATGGGATAAGTTAACCCTGCTGCATAGGTTTTGGCTTGGCTGCGAATTTCTAATTCTCTAAATGGCTCTGCCACCACTTGCGCCTGACTCCGCTCTGCCCGCACGGTTAAAGTTAAATCATCAGCGGTAATTGGGAGACTATATTCCAGTGCATAATCATTTAAGCCTTCTGTAATCCCATAACGCGCCAATAAACGGTCGCCATTACCCGTTAAATTATAGTGAATCCCTTCAATTTCGCCCCGATACGCGCCGATGCTGGGGGAGCGATGGTTATTGATTTTAAACGACAATTGATAAGGACGATTTTCAACCACGTTAACATTTAAAATCCCTTCACCTAAATTAACATCAGGCGATAATTCCGCATTAATGCGTTGAATTAAATTGTTTTGCTGTAACAGTTGCAAGCGTTTTTGCAAATCGTTGATATTTAAAATAGTGTTTGGATTCGAGTCCAATAAACGCGGACGCAAATAACGCTGGCGTAACCACGATGTGCCATTAATATTTACTTGGGTTAGTTTCCCTTCAATCACTTGCAAAGTCACGACCCCTTGCTGCACTTGCTGGTCAGGAATAATTGCGCCTGAGTTAATATAGCCTTTCTCTACATAGTGCAAAGTGATTTTATTGCGTACTTCTTGTAATTCTTCAGCAGAAATTTGGCGATTTTCATAATCAGCAATCACTTTTCTTAATTCTGCTTCACTAAAAACCGTATTGCCTTCAAATTTAAATTGCTTAACAACAACACTGGCTAAACTGGATAAAGCATTTTCATTTTCTTCTAAAGCTATGGCAATGGGTTGAATTGCACATAAGCTCATTAATGCAAATAGAAATAATAGTCGAATGGACAAACTCACCATAACCTCTCATTAATCAAGTGCTACATTATTTTTCTAATAATGCTTCAACGCCGCTCCAATCTTGCGGGGGACCTTTTTCTATATATTGATGACAACGTTCTAAATAAAATTCAGCCGCTTTATCTTGCGGTAAATAATTCAAAATTTGCTGGAATTGTTTTGCTGCTTGTCTAAATTTTTGCTGATAGAACAACTCAATAGCACTATGGAATTCTCCTTCTAAGGCGATTTTCTTATCCATAACATCTGCTGGTTCAGCGTCGACCACCTCAAAAATTTGTACAGGTTCTAATTTACCTTTTACCCGCACTTTACCTAAGAAACGATAGAAATAGACAGAAGGGTCTTCCAATTCCGCCAAAATATCGCCACTGATAATAATTGAAACCCCATAAGGCTTAGTTAAACCTTCTAAGCGAGAAGCCAGATTAACCGCATCAGAAATCACTGTGCCTTCCATCCGTTTCGTTTCGCCAATCGTGCCCAACATCAACGTACCAATATGCACCCCGATACCGACTTTTACCGCAGGTTTATTCATTTGCAAGCGTTCTTGATTAAACAAGTCTAATTGCTTATGAATTTCAATCGCAGCTTGCACGGCATCATCCGCCTTTTCAGGGAATAATGCCATAATGGCATCACCAATATATTTGTCAATAAAACCATTATGTTTGCGAATGACTGGACTGACGCGCCCTAAATAATTATTGATGAATTCAAAATTTTCTTTAGGAGTCATTGCTTCTGACAGCGTTGTAAAAGAACGAATATCAGCAAATAACACCGCCATGTGTTTTTGCACATGGTCGCCTAAACGTACATCAATAATACTTTCTTTTTCCAGTAATTTCAGGAATTCTAACGGCACAAAATTACTATAGGCAATGTTGACTTGCGCTAATTGTACATGGGTTTTAATCCGCGTAATCAACTCGCCTTTAGTAAAAGGTTTGGTTAAATAATCATTTGCCCCTGCCTGTAAACCTTCAACTAAATCAGAAACTTGATTTTTAGCCGTCAGCATAATAATGGGCAAACTGGTGGCTGGATGGGTTTGCCGAATAATTTTACACACTTCAAAGCCTGACATTTTCGGCATCATAATATCTAACAAGACAATTGCAAAAGCTTGTCCGCTTTCCATCGCAGCCAACGCTTCAAAGCCATTTAATGCGCGGGTAACGGCATAATTTTCCACCATTAACTGATTTTCTAACACCTGCAAATTAATGGGGTCATCGTCCACAATTAAAACTTGCAAACAATCTTTAGGGTCTTTATACACATGTTTGGCAATATCAATGATGGTATTTTCATCATCCTCTGCGACTAATAATTCAGTTGTATTTTGTTTATCTTCATCTAAGAATTCTATCGGCAAATTTTCAACCGCAGATTCATTGATTTTCTCAAGCAAATGATTGGAATTTGTAGGAGACTGACGTAATTTCTCCGAATTTATTTCGGTAATATCATTTTCTAATGATTCAATCGTATCCGCCGCGCTCGCATTTTCACGCAAACGTTGCACTAAAATCGCAGCATCTGAATTTTGATCAAGCAATACGCCTTTAGATAAAGGTAAAGTAAAGCTGACTTTAGTTCCCACGCCTAAAGTAGATTGCAATTGAATTTCGCCGCCATGCAATTCTACCAATTGTTTAGAAATAGAAAGCCCTAAACCTGTTCCACTAAATTCGCGCGTAATAGAGCCATCTATTTGCTCAAACGGCGTGAACAACTGCGCCATTTTATCCGCCCGAATTCCAATGCCCGTATCACTAATAACGACCATTAAATATTCAGCTTGATGCACTTTTGCTTCAATTTCAATTGTGCCGAATTCGGTAAATTTAATCGCATTCCCAATTAAATTATGCAAAATTTGTTGTACGCGATTTTCATCAGCACTAACAGGGGGTAAATCTTTAATTCTATTAATCAGTTTAATATTCTTTTTGCCAATTAATGGCTGAGAAAGGGTAACGACGACATCAGTGATAATTTTTATATCAATTGGTTTAATTTGTAATTGAATGTTCTTATGTTTTAATTTAGAAAAATCGAGAATATCATTCACTAAATTAGATAAACGTCGTCCACTCAAGACAATCATTGATAAGTTTTCAATGGCTTTCTTCGACAAAGGTCCCGCCGCACCATCTACCATAGAATCGGCAATGCCGATAATACCGTTAATGGGTGTACGCAATTCATGCGAGGTATTAGATAAGAAATCATCTTTAAGTTTATCTAATTCTTTTAATTCTAAGTTTTGTTGCTTAATTTTATTGATGAATAAAATCATATTATCCACCATTAACGTAATACTTTGTTTAAGCAACTTCAATTCATTATTGGTATAACCTTCAATGGGATGTTCTAAATTGCCTTGCGCAATAATATTGACACTTTCCACTAATTTCTGAATAGGTTTAGTTATCCAACCAGAGATAAAGAAAGTGAAAATAATGCTTAAGATAATTGCCGCCACACTTAAAATAAAATGAAAAGCCGCAATCCGTTGCAAACTTTCATCAATGAGTTTTGTATTGTAAGTTAATTCAATAACGCGGCTGGGGTCGGGGGCAAGCGTTAAATTATCGTCTTTTAAATTGACAAATAAATAACGGACAAGACGTTTACGTTGATGATTAAAGAACTCATGCGATAATTTGCTATCATACACTTGCATGATAATATCCGCTGTTTCTTTATCTACTTTTAAGTTTGGGTCATCTAAAGCATGTCCGTGACGACTATAAATGCGAACAGAAGATAAGGAAGGATTAAGCGTTTTTAAACGGTCAGTAATTCGGATAACATCTAATTCGCCCATTAAATCTTTAAATTCATCTGAAGTTAAACCCAACTCCAAAACATAACGATTATCTGGTGTAGAAATATACGCAAATTTACGCAATAATCCCGTGCGCGCCTCTGCGGCTAAACCACCGTTTACAAAGCGATTTGCTAGACGAACATCCGTTAATAACTTATAAACATCTGGCCATGGTTTAAAATCCAATCCTATATCTTTGGTGTAGGTTGTATATTCAACAACGCCTTCGGCATTGATAACATACAAATCCATTTTTCCACCTAATTCTACTTTTAATTTTTCTAAGTCTAATTTAGAAGGGTCGCGTCCATTTTTCTCATAAGCATCAATAAAGATTTGGAAAGATTTTTCCATTTCTTTGCCTAAGAACCGTTCTAATACTTTATAACCTGCATCTACTAATTTAATTGCGTTGACAATGTTATTTTCAGTTTGTTTTTGCAATAACTCGTATGCACTTTCTAAATCTTTTTTAGAGTTTAAATAATCCGAAACCGACATGGCAATCAAAATCGGAATAATAAGCAGCAAAAAAGTACCCATTAAAGTGTATTTAAGAGGCACATATTTCAGTGGTGAAACGTCAGTCACTGAAGAGGAAGAAGCGTTGGTGTTTGCAGCCATGAGAAAGCGTTCACGACGAAATATAAGTAGTTATAACAAAGTTATAGTATTGGAGAATGCCTATTTTTAGACAATGCGCATTTTACAGTTATACAAATGTCACGCCGTTTAAAAATATAGAGGTTTGATAAAACAAAATTATCCTCGTGCTAGTGAATAGAAGTTTTATAAGCATTTCCTTTATTAGCCAGCAGTCCCAAAAAAGCGATTTAGTGTAGCATGTTCGTCGCATTTCGTTAGCGGTTGAAATTTTTTTTAGCGGGTTTTAGCTTACTGTTTTGGGTCTTCATCGGGATAAGATGTCTTAAACAGTCAAAATTATGTAATTTTTAATGTTATAAAATATATCATATTTTTTTATAAGTTAGGGTATTATCTTCTCGTTAAAACAGGGAGTTCTTTTAGTGTAGTGTGGGGAAAACTTACTTATTTTAAACACTGAAAGTTAAGCATTGGCATATTTAACCATGATTAGGTATATTACTGTTTAAAAGTCGTTAATTTTGACAACACTGGGATAGATTTTGATTCTTTAATTTTGACCATATTCCATACATTTTAACTTTATTTATTTTTAAGCGATTATTTCACTTATGGGCAAAAAAACTCCTCTTTACGATAAACATGTACATGCTAACGCACGGTTGGTTAATTTTGCGGGTTGGGATATGCCGCTGCATTATGGTTCACAAATTGATGAGCATCGTTATGTACGGCAAGATGCGGGGTTATTTGATGTATCCCACATGACAATTATTGATTTGAGTGGTAAACGAACCTTTGAATTTTTACGTTATTTATTAGCGAATGATGTAAGTCGCTTAAAAGAAATAGGAAAAGCTTTATATACCTGCATGTTAAATGAGCGCGGCGGGGTGATTGATGATTTAATTGTGTATTTTTTAGCCGAAGATAAATACCGTTTAGTCGTCAATGCGGGCACGCATGATAAAGATTTAGCATGGATTCAGCGTCATGCTAAACCGTTTGGCGTGCAACTTAAAGAGCGTATTGATTTAGCCATGTTGGCCGTGCAGGGTAAAACGGCGCGCCGCAAAATTCAAAATTTATTGCCTGCGGATATTAAAGAAGCTGCTGAACATTTAAAACCTTTTTATGCCACATGGAATGCAGAAGAATGGTTTGTCGCCCGTACGGGTTATACGGGTGAAGATGGCGTTGAAATCATTGTACCTGCAAGAATAGTGGGGCAATTGTGGGATAAAATCCTTGCAGCAGGTGTTAAACCCTGCGGATTAGGGGCGCGTGATACTTTGCGCTTAGAAGCAGGTATGAATTTATACGGCAATGATATGGATGAAAACACCACGCCTTTAGAGTCTGGTTTAGAGTGGACAGTGGCTTGGACTCCTGAAAATCGCGATTTTATTGGGCGTGAAGCGTTAGAGCAACAACGGGAACGGGGACAATATCCTGTTTTTGTGGGTTTAGTGTTACAAGGTAAAACGTTATTACGTCCGCAACAAACGGTTACTTTAAATAATGGCAAAAATGGACAAATTACCAGCGGTTCTTTTTCCCCTACCTTGGGTGTGTCGATTGGCTTAGCGCGGATTCCCCGCAGCTCGTTTAAAGAAGTGACCGTCGCCATTCGTAACAAACAATTAACGGCTAAAATTGTCAATCCGCCCTTTGTGCGTAATGGTAAAGCGTGTATTGATTTAACGCCAGAACAACAAGATGAAGACGATTACGAAGATTAAGCGTTATTTTTAAAGTTTCAATCTGCGCAAAATTGACCATTAGACGATTGACAGTTTGTACAATGCCGCTACATTAAATAGGCAGGATGTCATGTACAAAACGAAATTAACTTCTAGGATATTAAACAGATAAGGTGCAACTATGAGTGAACACAGCGTTCCTGAAGAATTGAAATATACAAAAAGCCACGAATGGGTTTTAGTGATTGGTGATGAAGCCACTGTGGGCATTACTGACCACGCGCAATCTTTATTAGGCGATTTAGTATTTGTTGAATTACCTGATATTGAACAAGAATTAGAAGCGGGTGAAGAATGCGCCGTGGTTGAATCCGTCAAAGCCGCTTCTGACGTTTACAGCCCTATCACGGGCGAAATTACAGAAATCAATGAAGCTTTAGTTTCCGAACCTGAATTGGTGAATAAATCTCCTTATGGCGATGGTTGGTTATTTAAAATGAAAATTACCGACCGCGATTCTTTAGATGATTTACTCAGTGCTTCTGCTTATATTGACAGTTTGGAAGAATAAGCAAGGCAAGTAAGCGGAATACGCTGACAACCCAACTCGATGTCGCTTGCGTTTTTTTCAAAAGATGCAACGACATCACCTCTAACCCATTCTATATTTTGACTTTCCACGTCAATAACCTCTCTTTATTTACAGCATTATGTCTTATATTCCACATACTTCGCATGACATTGAAGTCATGTTATCGACCATTGGGGTCGAGACGCTAGAACACTTATTTGATGAAATTCCAGCAGAATTACGTTGTCAATCTTTAGAAAATGTCCCGATGGCATTAACTGAAATTGAAGTCAGTCAATTATTAAAACAACGGGCAAATCAACAAGCAAATGTGCTGTGTTTTGCAGGCGCGGGGGCGTATAACCACCACATTCCCGCCGCTGTGTGGCAAGTTGCAACGCGGGGTGAATTTTATTCTGCTTATACCCCGTATCAAGCGGAAGCCAGTCAAGGCACTTTGCAAGTGTTATACGAATATCAAACAATGATTAGTCGTTTAACAGGCATGGATGCCTCGAATGCGTCTTTATATGATGGCGCGTCCGCTTTAGCTGAAGCGATTTTGATGGCGGTGCGTTTAAATAAAGGCAAAGCGAAAAAGATTTTAATCCCGCGTACTGTGCATCCTTTATACCGTGCGGTGGCAAAAAATTTGACAGTAAATCAGGGCATTGAACTGATTGAAGTGGATTATGATGCAAACAGCGGCACAACGGCGTTAACGTCACTGACTGAAACGAATGGAGTCGCCGCGTTAGTGATTCCGCATCCTAACTTTTTTGGACAGTTAGAAGCGGTTCATGAATTAACCGATTGGGCGCATCAGCACAAAATTTTAGTGATTGCCTTAGCCAATCCAACCGCATTAGCGTTATTCAGCGCGCCAAATGAATGGGGCACAACAGGCGGCGCAGATATGGTTTGCGGCGAAGGACAACCGTTAGGCGTACCGTTAGCCAGCGGCGGCCCGTATTTTGGCTTTTTATGCTGCAAAAAAGAATATGTACGGCAAATGCCGGGGCGAATTGTTGGACGCACAGTCGATAAAGACGGCAAAATCGGCTACACCTTGACTTTACAAGCGCGTGAACAGCACATTCGCCGCTCAAAAGCCACGTCTAATATTTGTACCAATCAAGGGTTAATGGTTACCGCCGCGACCATTTATTTAAGTTTGCTCGGCACACAAGGATTAACCCAAGTTGCCCGCGCTTGTTATAGCAAAACGCGCCAATTAGTGGATAAATTGACCAGTATTCAAGGTGTAGAAACGGTTTTTAACGCGCCTTATTTCCATGAACAAGTGATTCGTTTACCGCAAAAACAGACAGCCGAAGCCGTGTTAGCCAAATTAGCGGAACAGCGCATTATCGGCGGCGTAGCACTCGCGCCGTATTATCCTGAGCTAGCGGATTGCATTTTAGTCTGTGCGACTGAAATGAGCACCGAAGCAGACATCGATTCATTAATTAACGCATTGAAGCAAATTTTAGTCTAAAACATCCTCTATGCTATAGACAGCAACTGCTCAAACTTTAAGGATTTTTTTATGGCAATCACCACATTAAAAGGCAATGTTTGCAACACGAATGGCGATTTACCTGTTGTGGGTAGTCAAGCCGCCGATTTCTCATTAACTGCAAATGATTTAAGCACTGTTAATTTAGCTACTTATGCAGGCAAGAAGAAATTATTAAACATTGTTCCCAGCCTCGACACGCCCGTTTGCGCTTCTTCTGCGCGTAAATTTAATGAAGCGGCGGGCAATAAAGCCAATACCGTCGTTTTAGTGATTTCTGCTGATTTACCATTTGCGCAAAAACGCTTTTGTGCAACAGAAGGTTTAAAAAATGTTGTGCCTTTATCTATGATGCGCTCGCGGAATTTTGCTAAAGATTACGGCGTGTTATTAGTCGATGGCCCTTTAGCGGGCATTACTGCGCGGGCGGTGATTGTGTTAGATGAGCACGATAAAGTGATTCATGTGGAATTAGTGCCTGAAATTGCGCAAGAACCCAATTATGATGCTGCATTAGCAGTTTTATAAGTATCAGGATAGCGTTATGCGTTCATTAACTTTTTGTTTTATCAGTTTATTGAGTGCTGCAAGCTGGGCATTAGATGTCGATTTTAGTCAATCATACATCAGCACGAGTGATACAGGGACGAATAAAGTCCGCATTGATAATTTAAAAGTCACTGCTGATAACAACACAACGGCTTATTCTGCCTTATTCACGGTAGATGGCGCGAATTTACTGTTAAATAGCGCGGCATTGATGGGCACAAATCCACGCGGCAAAGAATATGCGTTAAATCGTTCCGTTTGGGAAGGCGATTATAAAACCACCACAAACGTTTATCGCACAACGCTAACGTTAAAAAGCGTGTTTAACGGCTTTGCAGCGGGTGAAATGATTCATGCCACTTCTGAAGCAGAACCAACGACTTATTTACGCGTGCAAGTCGCGGGCGATATTGGGACGCAGTACAAAATTAACCAAGACGGCACAGAGCAATGGCTTGACCCCGCTGCTTATGAAACCTTGATTGCAAAAATTGATGCCGCTAATGCCAAACTTAAAGAAGGGGTAGAAAAAACGTCTTACCCTACGATTTTATCCACCCGCCATTTATTAAAAATGAAGCGCATTAAAGCTTTAGAATCACGTCATCCCGATAATAAATGGAGCACCAGCACCGAATACAGCATCACCATTGAAGGCGATAATTTGACTGGCAACGCTGGCACACCGCCAGACACTTACAGCAGCAGTGATGCAACAACTAATAACGGTTCAATGGAATTGAGCTTTAAACGCTTTGAATAACGAGAATTTTTTATGCTTATTTTTGAACACGGCAGCACAAACCGCACTTCTCCCACTTTATATCCCCAACAAAAGTGTGAATTAACGGATATTCCTACGGAATTATTGCGCAAACAGCCGCCCGCTTTACCTGAAGTTTCCGAATTACAAGTGGTACGGCATTACACCCGCTTGTCACAAAAGAATTTTTCTATTGACTCGCATTTTTACCCGCTGGGCTCTTGCACCATGAAATACAATCCTAAAGTTTGCAATACTTTAGCGATGCAAGACGGCTTTTTAGGGCATCATCCTGAAGCTCCAGCCGTTTTAAGTCAGGGGATTTTAGCCTGTTTGTATGAATTGCAAGAAATTTTGAAAGAAGTTACAGGCATGAAAGGCGTTTCCCTCGCGCCCGCCGCAGGGGCACAAGGGGAATTTGCAGGTGTAGCGATGATTCGCGCCTATCACGACGCACGCGGCGATACGCAACGTACCGAAATGCTCGTGCCTGATGCTGCACACGGGACAAATCCCGCGTCGGCGGTAATGTGTGGTTTTACTGTCAAAGAAATTCCGACTACGGCTGACGGCGATGTGGATATTGAAGCTTTAAAACCGCTGTTAAATGAAAAAACCGCAGGCATTATGCTGACCAATCCCTCTACTTTAGGGGTTTTTGAGCGCAGTATTAAAGAAATTGCGGCATTAGTTCACCAAGCAGGCGGTTTATTGTATTACGACGGCGCAAATTTCAACGCTATTTTAGGCAAAGTCCGCCCCGGTGATATGGGTTTCGACGTGATTCACGTCAATTTACACAAAACTTTTTCAACCCCCCACGGCGGCGGCGGTCCCGGCGCGGGTCCTGTGGGTGTGAGTGAGCGTTTAGTGCCCTTTTTACCTGTTCCGACAGTCGGTTATGACGGCAATAGCTACCGCTGGTTAACTGAAAACGACATCCCGCAAACCATCGGGCGATTAACCGCACACGGCGGCAATATTGGCGTGTTACTGCGCGCTTATATTTATGCCCGTTTATTGGGACGCGATGGAATGCACGAAGTCGCTGATTTTTCAACGCTTAACGCCAATTATTTAGCGGTACGTTTACAGCAAGCAGGCTTTGAACTCGCATTCCCAGCGCGCCGTGCGACGCATGAATTTATCGTGACTTTAAAACGGCAAGCAAAAGAAGCCAATGTTTCGGCAATGGATTTTGCAAAACGTTTATTAGACAAAGGTTTCCACGCGCCTACGACGTACTTCCCTTTACTCGTGCCCGAATGTTTGTTAATCGAGCCGACGGAAACGGAAGATAAACAGACTTTAGACGCATTAGTTACTGCTTTTGCTGAGATTTTGCAAGAAATCGCTACGCAAGCGGAAACCGTCAAAAACGCCCCGCATACTATGCCCGTAAAACGTTTAGATGATGTTAAAGCGGCGAAAGATTTAGATATT
>CAZKST010000038.1:0-9101 GCA_964555395.1 uncultured Thiotrichaceae bacterium
TGTTCTAACATAGACGCGAGTAAATGCCCTTCTAAATGATGCACGCCTACCGCTGGAATGTTCAACGCCCATGCCATACTGCGCGCAACGGATGCACCGACTAATAACGCGCCAATTAATCCAGGGCCCGCTGTATAGGCAATGCCCTCCAAATCGGTCGTTTGTAATTGCGCTTCTTTTAACACACCGTCAATCAAGGGAATAATGCGCTTTACATGGTCACGCGAAGCCAATTCGGGAACAACGCCGCCATAGCAGGCGTGTAGCTCAACTTGGCTAAATAATTGATGTGCCAATAAACCTGCTTGTGAATCATACAACGCAATGCCAGTTTCATCACAAGAGGTTTCAATTCCTAAAACACGCATGAAGTTTCCTAAATGATTGCAAAGAGTAGTGTTATTTTACTTAAAGAATTGCAAAGCTTGCTCAATAAAGGCTTGGGGTTGTTCAGCATGAACCCAGTGCCCTGCATTGGCAATAGTGACCACTGAGGATTGCAAGAAAATAGAATCAATGAGCAATTGGTCAGTATTTTGAATGTAATCAGAGCGTTCACCACGCACAAATAAAGTGGGCTTGCTGTAAGTGCAATTTTCGGCAAAATGTGGAAAGCTCATCAAGTGACGCATACTATTGGCTAAAGCGGTTAAATTAATCCGCCAATGATATTGATTATTTTGTTGTACTAAGTTTTGTAATAAAAACTGGCGAACACCTGCTTCAGATACCACTGCTTTTAAGGCTTCATCCACTTCTGCTCGACGTGTAACGGTAGTCAAGTCAAAACTTTGCATGGCGTGAATGTAGTGCAAGAAACTGCTGGTGTAGGTGGTGGGTGCAACGTCTAAAACCAGTAATTTATCCACATAATCAGGGTAACTTAAAGCAAAAGTCATGGCGACTTTGCCGCCCATGCTGTGCCCGATAAAATGGGCTTTTTGAATGGCGTGTTGCTGCATGAAGGCGAGAATATCTTCTGCCATTAGAAAATAGTCAATTTCATCATTCCATTCTGAATTGCCATGATTGCGCAAATCAAGTGCGTAAATATGGAAATCTGTTTCAAGGTGTTTTGCAATAGAATGCCAATTTTTGGCTGAGCCAAAGAGTCCATGTAAAATAATCAACACGGGCTGTTCAGGTTGAGTGCTGTATTCAAGATAAGACAGGGTAACAGGCATAACGGTTGACAGTGTGAAAATAGTGGTTTAGGTGGTTATTAAATAGCTTAACATATTTATAGTGTTTATAAAATTCTCAGCTCCGCCAGTCTTTGAAGAACTGGCGGACTTTTGAACTTGTTCAAACAGACCTGCTAGGTTTCTAAAACCTAGCAGGTTTTTGTTTTTACTTAAATATTCAAATCAAATCACTTTACTTTTCAAAAACGTAAGTCCCAGGGGCGGGACATAAAGGCGGATATTGCGCATTGCCCATCGTGGGCGGGACTTGCAATTCGCCATTTTTTTGTCTCAGCCATTGTGTCCAGTCATCCCACCATGAGCCTGCAACTTTATTTTGTTGTTCGCGCCATTGTTCAGCATCTTGCGCGCCCGTCGCTTCGCCGACCCAGTAGCGGCGTTTAGGCGGATTCACAGGCGGCGAAACGATGCCTAAAATGTGTCCTGATGTGGCTAACACAAAGCGGATTGGGCTGTTGATATGTGCGCAAATTTTAAAAGTTTCTTTCCAAGGCGCGATGTGGTCTTGTTCGGCTGCGACCGCGTATAAAGGCTGTGTAATTGCTTGAATATCTAATGCCCGTCCACCTAAAGTTACGCCGTCTTTTTGAACTAATTTATTGTTTAAATAGAATTCGCGTAAGTAAAAAGTGTGCATCGCGGCGGGTAAGCGGGTGCTATCCATGTTCCAAAATAGTACATCAAACGCGGGCAAGCTTTCGCCGTACAAATAGCTATGAACATAATAATGCCAAATTAAGCTATTCGAACGTAATAAACGGAAAGCATCTGCGAGTTGTTGTCCTTGTAAAAAGCCGCCGTTTTCTTCCATTAATTTTTCAATGTAATTTACATTTTCTTCATCAATGAAAATTTTAATTTCACCGGGATTGGTGAAATCGACTAAGGTAGTGAAAACTGTCCAATGTTGCACGGGACAATTTTCGCCCGCAGTATGTGGGTCTTTGTTTAACCATGCCATTAATGCCGTTAATACAATGCCGCCAATACAGTAGCCGACGGGGTGTACTGTTTCAACTTGGCAAATAGATTTAATGACATTAATCGCGGCGAATACGCCACTTAACATATAGTCATCTAAACGGAGGTAACGCAAATGGGCAGGCGGATTGCGCCAACTGATGATAAAAACAGTAAAGCCTTGATTAACAAGGTAACGAACCATGCTTTTTCCACCTAAATCAAGGATGTAAAATTTATTAATCCAAGGTGGAATAATTAATAAAGGTTCGCGATGTACTTGTTCTGTCGTCGGTTTATATTGAATTAATTCAAATAGTTCACAACGATAAACCACTTCTCCTGCTGTCGTCGCAATGTCTTTGCCAACGGTGAAAGCATTCATATCAACCATGCGAATGGTGCGGCTGCGATTGTCTTCTAAAAAATTATTAAAACCTTCAACTAAATTTTGCCCACCCGTTTCAATGATTTTTTTCAATGCGATAGGATTGGTTAATAAAAAATTAGTGGGCGCAGTTGCGTTTAACCATTGGCGCACCCAAAAGCCGGCTTTTTCACGGATTTTTTCATCTATGTCAGGCGTTGCATAAATCGCATCTTCTAACCAACGGGTATATAACAAATAGTATTCTTTGAGAATGTCTAAATAAGGATTCTCAGTCCAGTCAGCTTCTTGGAAACGTTCATCATATTCAACCGCTTTTACACAGTCTTCGACAGGAATGCCCATCAACCGTTGTAAACTTTGTAAATGCAGTAATTGCAAATCTTGGCTTAATTCGCCTATCCAATGGGTTAATTCTTTAGGATGTTTAAGCCATGCTAATTGCGTTTTTAAACAGGATTTTTGAATACCGATAGGGTCAAATTTTTTAAAATCTTCTGTCTCTAATTGCTGTTGCAACCACTCTAAAAAAGGTTCGTTAGTATTCACCCAATATTTTAGCCACATTGTTTGCCAAGAGAGACTTGGAAATAAAAATGAGGGACTAAATGGGGAAAACGTTGAAGTCGATTGAGTCATCCATTGACTCCAAAATTGCGCGGGATTAGACATAATGGGGTGTCCTCTTACTGTACTTGTTATTGACGGGAGGATTCATTATCAATGATTAAATATTTTAGGATTAAACCATAAAATTCAGAATGCCCTTGATAAAACCATCCTAGATGCTGCTGACAACTTTGGCAGCTGGCAAAATTCCAGTAGCATCCTGCAAACCAACTGGCATCTAAGGTGGGTGTGCCGCTGAGTTGACAGCCTGCGGCAGTGTGAAAACAGCCAATATGATAGGCAAAACCCGCAGGATTCACAAAGTGATGTTGATGTTGCCCATTAATTTCAATGGCTTGATGTGTATGTGTAATGAGATGATGACAGCGGAAACATCGCCATGACTGGCGATGTTGATAGGGAGCGAGAATATCTTCTACCCATTTCTGGGTGTCAAAATGCAAAGGTGAATGACAATGACGACATTGATAAATAGCGGCGGGCGTTATTGTTAATAACGGGTTTTTAAATTGAGCGCATTCGCAATGTTTTGCCATGGTATAAATTTAAAATTCTGATTTCCGTCAGGCAAGGAGTTAACATTATCTTGCACAACAAACATACCATGGGGGAATTTTGCGCCCAATGGCATTGCTGTTACATCAATTCCGTCGGTATCGGTTACACCATCAGTTGCACTGCTGTTAATCACTCTAAATGCCCCTAAATAGGCATGTGGAGCAGCGCGTTCATAAATTGTAAAACGGCTATCCCCTTGGCTAGAAGCGATTAAATAACCTTCGCTGTCATTCAGATAGAATAAAGTAATTCCTTCAATATCTGGCGTAAAATGCCCGCCTTTAGCTAAAGGAATATCAATTGCTGTCCGCGTAATGCCGCCTTCTGGGTCTGCTAAATATTGCCATAAGGCAATATCTTCTTCACCAATATAAAAATAGCCTAAATTATCATCTGTCACACAGCCTTCAGTTTGTGAGCCTACCCCAAAAGAACGGACTAAGGTAGTCGTGAGTTGTCCAGCATTATTATTGACTTCCCACTGTTGCACAAAACCATTTAACTCATTCACAATCACATAAAATTTTCCACTTTTAGGGCTATGATACATACATAAGCCGTAAACTTCACTGGAATTAGAAGGAATTGCTTGATGTTTTAATACTTCTAAATTGCGGGTGGACGGATTTATTTTAAAGAAACTAACGCTATTATCGGTACGATTGCTAGCAGCCACTAAAGTAATATTTTCACCATTAAAGGGGAAATTAGTACGCAAATCAACGTTGTTAAAACGACCATCGTTAATTGCTTGCAGTTCGTGTCCTGCTAAATCATAGACAATTAACCGCCCTAATTTTTCTGTACCAATAACCAGACTTAATTCAGGATTTTGTGGATTAACCCAAATCGCACTGTCATCCGCAGAATCGCCTGAAGTAGAAACGGGCGTTGTTTCTATGGTCGCTTTAATTTCTTTTAAATAGGTATAGTTATAAACATCAGTCACTTCAAATTGCAACGGAGTTGTTATCGGTTCTTTTAATTTTAACGTGGCGCGATAACTGTCCGCAGTCTCTTGACTACGGTTAGTGTTAGTAAGCATTAAGGTTGGAATATCTAGCGTTGACGTTTGTGTATCAAAAAAAGCACCGCTAAAATAGGCAGTCGTTGGATTGAGGCTTTGTAATACAAAGAAATTATCTTTTTCTATCAGGGTTGCTTCATATCGACTTTCAATCCCATTACTAATAATACCTAAACTCGGTAAATATAAAGTTTGTGTGATTGGATTAAAGCGAGCTTCTTGTGCATTCACAGACGCAATCAATAATAAACCAACAAATGCAGAATATAGAGGAAAACGTATCATATAAAACCTTCTTTTTAAATAGAATAGAAACCTGTTTTAAATGAATTAATTGGTTTAATAGAACACTCTTTATATAATCGTCGCACGCTTTATTAAATAATCCTTTATAAAATGTTCTAATAACTATCTCATTAGACAAGCGGCACAAGTAAGAGGATACTCGCTTAATATATTGTTTCTAATGTAATTAAACCTTTAGTTTTCTTAAACAGGCAAAAAATGATACTAAGCAATTCATTAGACATATTTTATAAGTTGTCATTATTTTAGCCTAGCATAATTTACGTTTAATCATGAATCATGCAAATTTTTTTCCAGATTCTGAGTAAAATTTAAGTAAAAATTCATTATTCTTCAAGCTTTATCCATAAGTCAAAAGATTTTAAACTAAACGGCTTATAAAATTGTTTAACTCGTGATGACTTTAGAAATTACCAAGACTGTTTATCAGCATTTATAGTAACCGCGCCTTAAATTGCTTACACTGGAGTGCAATCGCTTTAGCTATTGCTTTTTTAACCATTTGATTGAGAATTACTTTAGCGATTACGCCACTGGCAATAGCTGAAGCTATTGCACTCCAGTTAAAATGCGTTTGCTATATTCACAGAGTAGATTGAGTTAACGCAAGTTTATCTTTACTTAACATCTACAGATATTTTCTTATTTTTAGCAAAAAAATAAAAACCATTGACAAATTAAAATAATGTTTAGTCTTTGTTTAAAAAAAACTTCAATTAAATGTTTTTAATCAATTTTATTTTGCAATGCAGCACAATAAAAACTTGCTGAAAAATTATAAATGGTTTATCCTGAATAAAAATAGGTGATTTAAATCAAAAAACGTTATTAAAAATGTAATTTCTTACAATTATACTTTTATATTTAAGAAAACAATTTTTTTTAAAACTTAATCTGATAATTAAACTATTACTCTTAACAAAAATACGCTTAACAAAGTTGCTTTTAACACGTTTAGTCAATATAGATTCTTGCCTTACTGGCGAAAGCGGTTAAACACCTGAAAAATTAGCAGGGATACAATGTTGTTTTTAACCCTGTATGCAGAATAGAAATATTTATAAATTAACTGTTTATAAATGTTTTATCACGGGCGATAATCTCGCTCAACTGACATCAGCTTATTTAAATAAGTTTGATGTTAACTATTTAAATATCTAAACAAATGATTCAACAGTAAGGTTAGTTTTATGCAAAAAGGTAGCGTTAAGTGGTTTAATGAAGCTCGTGGTTACGGTTTTATCGCCCCCACTGACGGTAGCAAGGACGTATTTGTCCACTATTCCGTAATCCAAAAAGACGGTTTCAAAACCTTGAAAGAAGGTCAGTTTGTTAATTTTGAAGCGAAACCAGGTCCCAAAGGACCACAAGCAACCGTTTGTGTTCCACAGGCGCACTAAGTTGCTAACAACTGTTGTTTAAGTTTTTAAAATTCTGATAGTTATAAACTCAATGACATAGTACTTTGCTGTGTCTTGAGTTTTCTTACGTTTTCCGCTGCTATTTTCCTTTCTCTGACTATTTTCCTACATTATCGGCGTGCATACCTGAAAAGTGCTAAACTAGCCGTATCAAATTTATAAAACATTTAATTGTCAATCCGCTGATTATGCTTAAACCTAAACTGTGTATTGTCTTTATGAGCCGTTTTTTGCATAAATCAATTTTATGAGCTGTATTAAATCACAATGAAAAAAACAAATTACGATTATGTCTATGGAATTCATGCAGTTAAACAACTCTTTGAATATGACATTGACCGCGTTTTAGAAGTATGGATACAAGAAGGGCGACAAGATGACAAAATCCAACAATTGCTCAATGTCATTCAAGAACATCAATTAGCCGTGCAGAGCGTCCCGCGCAAGACATTAGATAAATTAAGTAATGAAGGGATTCATCAGGGCGTAGTTGTGCGTTGCAAACCTTTGCAACGACTTGACCAGACTGATTTAGCTGAGATTTTAGATAAATTAGACCAACAAAAAATTGCCCCGTTTTTATTAATTTTAGATGAAATTCAAGACCCGCACAATTTAGGAGCATGTTTGCGCACTGCTGATGCAGCGGGCGTTCATGCGGTGATTGTTCCACGCAGTCGCGCTTGTCACATCACGCCGATTGTGCGCAAAGTGGCATGTGGGGCAGCCGAAAGTATGCCGTTAATTGAAGCTTCTAATTTAGCTTCTATGTTACGCTGGCTTAAAGAGCGCAATATTTGGTTAGTTGGAACAACGGGCGCAGTGAATAAGACACTTTATGATGTTGATTTAACAACGGGTTTAGCTGTCGTATTAGGTGCGGAAGGGACAGGAATACGCCATTTAACCGCTGAATTGTGTGACACGCTGGTATCTATTCCGATGTATGGCGCGGTGGAAAGTTTAAATGTCTCGGTTGCAAATGCAATTTGTTTATATGAGGTTGTACGGCAACGACGTTTAACCCCAAAAATATAATTTAAATGAGGTAATATCATGGTTGAAGAACAAGGCACAATTATCAAAGTAGAAGAAGACTATGCAGTCGTTCGTACCCAACGGCGCAGTGCGTGTGGCACTTGCGGAACAGCAAAAACGGGCTGTGCGACGGCGGTGATTGGCGAAGTAATTGGGCAAAAAGACAGTGATATTACCGTTGTAAATTCATTAAATGCTAAAGTAGGTGATACAGTTATTATCGGTTTAGAAGAACAAGCTTTGCTTAGAGGTTCGTTTTTACTATACATCGTGCCATTAATTTTCCTGTTTGTCAGCGCGATTTGCGTTGAAATATTAACAAGCAATTGGGGATTTACGCAACGCGATGGGCTCACTGCGTTAGGCGGAATTTTAGGGCTTGTTGCAGGTTTGGGGGTTGTAAACGTTTTGGCACGCAATATGATGAAACAACAACGCTATCAGCCCGTTTTACTTAATATTGTCTCTAAAGTCAATTTAGTACAACTCAGTCATTAAGTAAGTTATTAAATTGCTGAAGTGCTTATGGTTAAAAGCTCTGCCATGAGGGACTTTTTTAGATAGTTTAACTTCATTATGCCTATTGATTATATTTATCGCTTTGCTGTTTTTAGTAACGATGATGCATTAATGCGTCAAATTAATGTATTGTTTCGTGATAAGCATCCTACTTTTTACACCAATGTTCTATTTAACGAACCGATTTTAAGTGAGTTTGCCCCGAACGTTATTATCATTGATTTCAATTTAGAAAATGCGTTTGAATTAACGCAACAATTGAAAAAAAGTTTACATTTCGCAAAATGCAATCTTATTGCACTCATTCCGTTTGAGCGTTTATTTACCTTGCGCGACCAAATCTATGCTCAAGGGATTTTTGATTATATTTGTCTGCCTTTACATTTAGTAGAAGCACATCAACGTTTGAGTCATGCTGTAAAGCTAAATTGTCTGGTTGAATACTATTCTAATCAGCAAGAAACGCTGCGTATTTTACGAAATAAATTGATACAACGTTCACAAGCATTAGAACAAGCGCAACAAGTTGTTGAGCAATGTAGTCAACAAGATAATCTAACTAAATTACCCAATCGGCGGCATTTTGAAAATTATTTACGTCAAGAATGGCAACGGGCCATTCGTGAAAGTACCCCGCTTGCCCTGATTTTTTGCGATATTGACCATTTTAGCGAATATAACTACCGCTACGGTCATCAGGCAGGGGATGAATGTTTATGCCAAATTGCAAACGCGATTACACACGTTATCAAACGCCCTTCTGATTTAGTGGCTCGTTATAATGATGATATTTTCGTTATTACCTTGCCCAGCACGCCACGCTCTGGCGCGGGTTGGGTCGCCCATGAAATTTTAAATGCTGTGCGGCATTTGCATATAGAAATGTTAGATGAGAATAATCAAGCACATACTTTGTCTATCAGTTTAGGAGTCGTTAGCTGGATTCCGCAAGCTGAACAACGCCATGAAATTCTATTTCGCCAAGCGAAAGCGGCATTAAGTCTGGCAAAACAGCAAGGCGGCAATCAATTTGTGCTGTATGAAGATTT
>CAZKST010000038.1:9201-17243 GCA_964555395.1 uncultured Thiotrichaceae bacterium
CTACGTTTATCTAAATTGCGTAACTTCTAGTTTTAACCTTTCTGATAAATAAAAAATTGTGCATGAAACATAGAATCCCCTAAAACTTCATTTGGGATTTGTTGCAATAACTCCCAATGCGGGCAATTTTGTTTTATCCAATCTGAAAATTGACGATGTTTAACATGTTTCAATTGATAAGCTGGATTTTCATTAGTATTTGTCGCAAAAATAATCACAAAACGATTTGCACTCGCAAATAAATGTGTCATATAAAGATTAAAAATGCTGTCTTCCACTAAATGGTAAATCACATCTAAAGAAAGACTCACTTCACTTTGAAAAAGTTTGTGATTATCTATAAACGCTTCTGGATGATAAATAAAGAAACTTTTAGCGTTATCTTGCTTAAAGCGTTGCTGACATAATTGAATAGCGGTTTTAGAAACATCTAACCCAATATAACGCGGATAGTGTGCTAAAGATAATTGATGTCCATCACCACAACCAAATTCAATAATAGATTGAACCTTATATTGCTCAATAAATTGATTTAACACTTTTGCTTTAAATTTTGCAGCTTCACCGTAAGAACCCGCGCCCGAATTCCCGCCTAATTGATAACGCTTCTCCCAATAGCTTGAGGAAGTATAAAAAAACAGTTTGTTTAATAATTTACGCATCCATTTAAACATTGTGTGTTTCCTGCGTTTTAAAGAAAAATTTAGAGAAATAGCTGAGGAATAAAGTTAATAAAATCGTTATCGCTTCTTGTAAAATCGCCCAGAAACGGCTAATAATGGCAATGCTACTAATGAGTTCAATAGAAATATTGCTACTCAAATATTGACTTAATAAAATAAAAGTTAGTTCTCTTATGCCCATCCCTAAAGGAATGATAAAGGAAATCACGCCGATAAACCATGCAATGCCAAGTAAAGCAATATAATCTGCCGCTTGTAAAATTGAAAAATGGAAAACTGCTATTAATAATAGAAAATAACTGATTAAATAAGTAAGCGTAAAAATACTATAGTTGATAATTAAAATTAAAACATTTTCTAAAGTGTGATTCACAACCATGCGAGAATGTAAAAAAGGAAATTTTTGTAAACTCCATCTTAAAAATTTATTTAAAGTGTCTTTATAGAGAAAAAATACATTAACAGCACAAAGAAAAATGTAAATGATGACACTTAAACTATTTTTAAACAAAAGTAAAATAGCAACACTGATAACATTGAGCGTCATTAACGCCATTAACTCTATATTGACTAAAATAATAATGCTGGTTGCTTGTGGATGTTTTAAATAGGCGCGTTGATATAATAATAACCAAATTTTACCTGGAATATATTTAGTCAGTTGTGAATAGAAAAATAGTTGATAAGTTTGTAGGTAGTTTAAATTAATTGAGTATTTTTCTAAAGTTATTTTAAACAAATGACTTATACTCATATTCATTAAAGTGGCAATCAGTAATGATAAAGTAAAAAGTTTAAAATCCATTTGTAAGCTTAGTTGAACAATTGTATGCCAACTGTAATATAATAAAATACCAATAAATAAAAGCCCAATGATTAATAAACTGCGTCGTAATACGGTATTATTCATTCTCTTTTCTCAAATTTAAGGAAGTTAAGCATGGCATTAATCGAATGGACGGAGCAATTAGCGGTTGGTTATGATTCAATTGATAATACTCATCATGAATTTGTGGATTTGGTCAATCAGTTAGGCGCGTCATTGGATGATAAAGCAGCTTTTTCAGCTTTATTTTTGCAGTTGGTGCAACATACAGAGCATCATTTTAATGCAGAAAACCAAATGATGGCACAATGTCGCTTTCCTGCAACGGCAGTTCATCAAGCAGAGCATCAGCGGGTTTTAAATGAGATGAAGCAGTTTCAGCGGCAAATTGAGCGCGGCATGTTAAGCATGGCTAAAGCGTATATTAAGGAGCGAGTGCCTGAGTGGTTTATTTTGCACGCAGCAACGATGGATGGGGCTTTAGCGTTTCACATGAAATTAACCAACGCTTCAGGCGCGGCGGTTTAATTGTGTGAAGCTGTAAGGATAGGGATTTTTATCATCGGCGGGGAAGTCGCGGCGGGCGGTTTCCTGCCAGTGTTCGGGCGTAATCAGGGGAAAATAAGCGGCGTTATCTGTTGCGCTTATTGGAAAAGTGTGATGTATTTCTGTGATATACAGGCGATTGACTAATGCTAATGTCGCCGCATAAACCGTCGCGCCGCCAATAATCATAACTTCTTCTTCTGGCGTTTTTGCAAGGTGTTGCAAGTCGGCTAAAGCATGAATTGTTTTGACGGGAAAAGCTTGCTCTGGTTGATGGGTTAAAATAATATTGGTACGTTCTGGTAAAGCTTTACCAATAGAATCAAAGGTTTTTCGCCCCATGACAACGGTTTTGCCTAAAGTTTGCTGACGGAAATAGCGCAAATCGGCGGGCATTTGCCAAGGCATTTGATTATTTATGCCGATAAGGCGTTGTTGGTCATGAGCGACAATGATGCTGAGCATAACAAAAGATGCTAAAGGAAAAAGTTAGGATTGAATAAAAGAGGATAAGAGAGGGAGGCGGCACAATCAGCTACACCTCGGCACATGTTCCATTGCTGCTGCTGCTTCCTTCCGGACCTGACAGGGTTCACAACTTCCCATTGCGAGGGAACCAACGAGCCGCCATAACGTATAATTTGCATGATACGGCTTTGTCGCCATAACTTGGCGGAGAGAGAGGGATTCGAACCCTCGGTACGGGATTAGCGTACACACACTTTCCAGGCGTGCTCCTTAAACCACTCGGACACCTCTCCGTGAAAGAAACATTGTAGCAACTTTTTTTGTTGTTCGTCTAGTCTTAGATTGCAAATAACAAGACTTTTTTTACTAGACAGCGTATGATATAAAGTCCTTAAAACTTAATCAATCAAATCATTGGTCTTGAATATATTGATTTTACTCTTTAACTTGTGTAAATCCCTTCAATGTTCACTAACAATAATAATGAAAATGAGCTTGATTGTTTGCAGTTCTCTGAGCAGTATATCTCCGTCTTCTTTTTAATCTAACTCTAAAGTCACATGTAGTATGCAAAATCATTTTACTTATGAACAATTAATCCAATGTGCAAAAGGCGAAATGTTTGGTCCTGGCAATGCACAGTTACCTATGCCCCCCATGTTAATGGTGAGTCGCATTACTGAAATTCAGCAAGAAGGTGGTGCGTATGGTAAGGGATTTATTACTGCCGAATTAGATATTTCCCCCGATTTATGGTTTTTTGATTGCCATTTCCCTGGTGACCCCGTGATGCCTGGGTGTTTAGGTTTAGATGCAATGTGGCAATTAATTGGCTTTTATTTAGGCTGGTTAGGGGGGAAAGGACGTGGACGGGCTTTGGGCGGTGGCGAAGTAAAATTTACAGGACAAGTAACCCCTGATTGTCGGTTAATTACTTATAAAATTGATATGAAACGGGTCATTATGCGCAAGTTAGTCATGGGGATTGGGGATGCCAGCATGGATATTGATGGTAAAACCATTTATGTCGCCAAAGATTTGCGGGTCGGTTTATTTACCAGTCTCGAAAATTTAGGGGCTGAGAAATCATCAACTAACAATTAATCAACTAAATGAGAGGAATGGCTGTGAGACGAGTGGTTATTACAGGTATAGGCATCGTATCCAGTCTTGGTAGCAACAAGGATGAAGTGTTAGCGTCCTTACAACAAGGGCAGTCTGGCGTTGTTTTTCACCAAGAATATGCAGATTTGGGTTTTCGTTCCCATATTCATGGCGCAGTGCGGGCAGACTTAGACAGTATTGACCGTAAAGTAAGACGTTTTATGGGCGAAGCTGCTGCTTATAATTATTTGGCAATGCGTGAAGCCATTGCTGATGCAAAATTGAGTGATGAAGTCGTTTCTCATGAGCGGACGGGTTTAATTACAGGTTCGGGCGGGGGCTCTCCTGCAAATCAGGTGGAAGCAACGGATATTTTACGCGCTAAAGGACTGAAAAAAATCGGGCCTTATATGGTGCCGCGTACGATGACCAGTACAACTTCAGCTTGTTTATGTACGCCTTTTAAAATTAAAGGGGTTAATTATTCTATCAGTTCCGCGTGTGCGACCAGTGCGCATTGTATTGGGAATGCGATGGAATTAATCCAATTGGGTAAACAAGATGTGATGTTTGCTGGTGGCGGGGAAGAAGTGCATTGGAGTTTAACCATGCTATTCGACGCAATGGGTGCATTGTCTTCTAAATATAACGATACTCCCAGCACGGCTTCCCGTCCGTATGATGCAACCCGCGACGGCTTTGTGATTTCTGGCGGTGGGGGAATTGTGGTGTTGGAAGAATTAGAACACGCAAAAGCCCGTGGCGCGAAAATTTATGCTGAATTAATCGGATATGGCGCAACTTCTGATGGGTATGACATGGTGCAACCTTCAGGCGAGGGCGCAGTGCGTTGTATGAAGCAAGCATTAGCAAACGTTGATACGCCCATTGAATATGTAAATGCACACGGCACAAGTACCCCCGTAGGGGATACACGCGAGTTGGAAGCAATTCAACAAGTGTTTGGCGATAAAATGCCCGCGATTAGTTCTACTAAATCCTTGTCTGGACATGCGCTGGGTGCAGCGGGTGTACATGAAGCGATTTATACGCTACTCATGATGGAGCATCGTTTTATTGCCGCTTCTGCCAATATCACAACCTTAGATGAAGCAGCGGTTAATGTGCCCATTGTGCGCGAGCGACAAGACAATGTGGAATTAAACACGGTTATGTCTAATAGTTTTGGTTTTGGTGGTACAAATGCGTGTTTAGTGTTTAAACGCTATCAAGCTTAAAATAATTCCGTGGGTTGTATGTCATAGACCTGCTAGGTTTTAAAAATCTAGCAGGTCTTTGTTCTCATTATTTACCCGCGCTTTTATGAACTTTTAGTGCTTCCCCTAGTTATCTCTTGTCTAACCCTCATTAATAAATAAAAGTCCTATCTTAACCACCTAGCTTTCCTTTATTCCTTTGTTTATCTGCGATTATGCTGGCTTTGTTTCAAGAAGAATTGCGAAATCATTTAGCTATTTTGCGCGACACTTTAGCGCAATTAGTGAAAAATCCACAAGATACCAGTTATATAGAAGTTGTAATTCAGCGAACTCATGCAGTTTGGGGCAATGCAAAAATTGTTAACTGCTTAACAATTGCTGAATTTGCACAAAATATTCGAGATTATGGGCGCATTTTACTGCAAAAAGCGATTCCTGCCGAAGTGACACTATGGCATTCATTGATGGAAGTCACTGAAAATTTAGCCCAATGGGTCAATCAATTGCCGATTGAGCTTGAAACGTTGCCCGAACCGCCGCTGGAATTACAAGAATACAGTTTAGTGTTAAAACAAATTTTAGAAACACTGCAAACCCAAACCAGCAATACAAATTCACAAACTCATCACGCTTCCCCTAAAATTGCGCGTAACTTGCTCCAGCAATCTACAGGACGTTCTGTAGAAACTGTTTCTATTAAACCGCCTGTAATTAATCATCCTGTTAATCCAGTAGCAATATCACCGCAATTTGATGAAACATTATTAGCCTTATTTAGACAAGAATTAGAAGTTTATATTAATATTTTAAGTGAAAATCTTTTACAAATAGAACAAAATCAATATATTGCTAAAGCAGAGGCTTTACAAGCTTTAATGCGAGCAGCACACTCCATTAAAGGCAGTGCGCGCGTGGTGGGGTTACATTTTTTAGTAGATATTGCCCATTTAATGGAAGATTATTTTACTGCCACCCAAAAAGGCACGTTACAATTACATTCTGCTTTAATTGATAGTTTATTAAAAGCCGTTGATACCATTGCTCACGTTATTCATGCTCCCATTGCGGAATTTAATCATTTAGCAATTCAAATTCAAACTTGCTTGAATGACTTACAAATGAATGAAACGGCAAAAATTACGGAAATCAAAACGCCTCACATCAATCTTGAACCGCCCATTGTAGAAACACCGCCCGCTGTTGTGCAAACGCCCATTAAAAAAGTAGAAAATACTTCAACTTTGGTTTCTTCAGCAATTTTGCCCAGTGCCGTTGTGAATAAAACGCCTGAAACTCCGCCGCCCAATTTAGCCAATCAATTGCAAGAAACTGAACAACAAAAACGGGTTGTGCGCATCAGTGCCAATAAAATTGAAAGTTTAATGGGGCTAGCGGGTGAAGTTGTAGTCAGTGCGCGCTGGTTACCGCCTTTTTCTGCTGATTTACTGCATGTCAAGCGCAATCATCAGCAATTAGCACGCTTATTAGAACAACTGCAAGAACAATTGCAAGCCAGTAATTATGCGGCTTTGCTTACTACACGCGGTAATGGCGAAACATTTAACCCACTGATTCCTGAAAGTGTTTCTACATTATTAACGCAAGCCCGCCACAAAAGCCGTGAGTGTCATCAAGTCATTAGTCAAAAACTCAGTGAGTTAGATGTGTTTTATAGCACTTTCGCGGCACATGCAGATAAATTGTATGATGAAGTGGTAGGGGTGCGTTTACGTCCTTTTGCCGATGGTGTGCGCGGTTTTCCGCGTGCCGTGCGGGATATTGCCAAACAATTAGGTAAGCAAATTCGTTTTGAAATTGATGGCAAAGCGACAGAAGTTGACCAAGAAATTTTAGAAAAATTGGATGCGCCGCTCACGCATTTATTACGCAATGCCATAGATCACGGCATTGAATTACCTGAACAACGCCAAGCAATGGGCAAAAGTCCTGTGGCTTTATTGCGTTTGGATGCGCGCCATCATTCGGGAATGTTGATTATCAGTGTGATGGATGACGGCATGGGCATTGATTTTACGGAGTTGCGTAGCGTCATTCAGCAACGCAACTTAGCCACTAAAGAGGTATTAAAAAGTTTAAGCGAGAAAGAATTATTAAACTTTTTATTTTTACCCAATTTTAGCACTAAACAGCAAGTCACTGAATTTTCAGGGCGGGGCGTGGGCTTGAATGTTGTTCATGAAATGATTCATGAAATTGGTGGCACGGTACGCATTGAAACAGAAAGACATAAAGGAACATGTTTTTATTTAGAATTGCCCATTACTTTATCCGTTTTACGGACTTTTTTGGTGGAGTTACAAGGGGAAGTTTATGCTTTTCCACTCGCCCGCATTGAACGCTGTTTAGTTATTAATGTCAATGAATTGCAAACAATTGAAGACCGTCAATTTTTCCGTTTTGCCGAGCACAATATTGCAATTATCAAAATGCAGGATTTATTAGAACTTTCTGCTACCTTGATCCCGAATGAATTGCTAAATATCGTCATTATCAGTGACCGTCAACATTTTTATGGGCTTATTGTTGATAAATTTATTGGTGAATATGATGTTGTTGTACGTCCTTTAGATCCGCGTTTAGGCAGTGTTCCCAATATTAATTCGGTAACTGTAACGTTAGGCGGAACGCCTGTCTTAATTTTTGACGTGGAATCCTTGTTGCATTCTATAGATGCGCTATTAAGTGGACGACGACCCGATAAAATTGCTTCTTCTGCACTTAATGCTACGGTGTTAGGAATAGATAACTCAGAAAAACGGGTGTTGGTGGTAGATGATTCTTTGACGGTGCGTGAATTGGAACGACGTTTATTAGAAAATCATGGCTATCAAGTAACAACAGCGATAGACGGCATGGAAGCATGGCAGTTATTGCGAAATAGTTATAATCGGCGGATTCCATTTGAATTGTTGATTTCTGATATTGATATGCCGCGTATGAATGGCATAGAGTTAATTAAACGCTTGCGACAAGAAGCAGAATTTAGTCGTTTGCCTGTGATGGTTGTATCTTACAAAGACAGTGAAGAACACCGTTTACAAGGATTAGAAGCTGGGGCAAATTATTATTTAACTAAACGTAGCTTTGAAGATAATGCGTTTATTGAAGCCGTGATTGATTTAATTGGTAAAGCTTGATTGTTATAGCAAACGCACTTTAACTGGAGTGCAATAG
>CAZKST010000039.1:0-16929 GCA_964555395.1 uncultured Thiotrichaceae bacterium
CCCAATCTGCCTCTAAATTATCTACTGTCATATCCAACTATACAAAGGTTAAGGTATAAATGCAACAGCTTTTTCTAAAAAGAGACACATTGATTATTTTGTTGTAAAAAAGAAACATTCTAACAAAAAAATACTTTTTTTACAGTAGAGAACATTACACTATTCAATCATTAAAATAGTGAAATCTCACACGCTTACTCATTTGTAAATAAAAAATTGAGCAATTGATATGCCGCCTTTTCTGGATAGAAATTTCTCATACTTTGGCGGGCTTGTGACATTAGCGCAACACGGAACGTATCATCACAGAGTAAACGCTCTACACCATTATAACAAGCTTGATAAGAAGCGGTATCAATCAATAACGCATTATGTTCGTGTTGTGCAAAACTGTGAGTGCCGCCTACATCGGGTGCAATAACCGCGAGTCCGCAACTCATGGCTTCCATTGCCGTTAAGCCCATTGCTTGGAATAAGGAAAAATCAACGAAAATATCTGCTTGATTAAAGATATTAGCAATTTGTTCGGGCGTACATAAGCCTAAATGTTGAAATTCAAAATTGCGCGGTAATGCTAAAAATGCAGGGTCGTCATGTTTAACACCAAAAGTAATAATTTCAACTTGTTGTGCATAACGTTGCTGGATTGCGCGTAAAACCCGCATGGTTTGTAATGCCCCGCGCCGAATACTAGAAGGGCGAATCATAGCAGTAATGACGATTTTCGGGGGGTTTTTAGTCTGACGTTCAAGGCGGGGATAAAATAAATCTGTGTCCACACTCGCGCCAATCACAGCGCAATTTTTCCCAATTTGTTTTTGAAGTTCTTGTTGACACCATGTTGTTTTGGTAAATAACAAGCAGTTAGGAATCTGTAGATAAGACAACCATGCACGGCGGAAATCGGGGTGACGACGGAAATAGTAAGACGCTAAACGGCGACGTAGCCAGCCAGATTGCCAAAAAAGGCGGCGGTGCGCAGGTTTATCGACATAAAAATAAGGTTCAAAATCTTGAATATAATAAGCAATTTTTGGCGGATGCGGTAAGTTAGCAACGGGCGCAAGCCATTCTATAGAATAGTTTGCAGTTGCGATGACCACATCAAAACCTTGACAATAACGCGGAATATCAAAATCAGTCGGTGTGTATAAAACAGGAATATCTAAATTAGGGTAGCTTTTTTCAAAAATGGCTTGATGATGCAAAAAATTTAAAATTTGGGCATCAATTCCCATTTTTCGCAAAACGCGAGCTTCACTCAATACCACATTCGCGCCGCCGCCTGCTTCCATCACGGGCAGCATGAATAAAATGCGTTTGCCTTGAAAACGATATTGCGCTTGTTCAATCAAATTCCAGCGTTCAATCAGAATTTGCGCCCGCTCACGAATGGCTTGCAAAACACGGCTATAACGACAGAATTCAACGCCTTGTTCAATAATCGCTTGTCCATGTTTAGCAACTAAAATTTGAAATGCACGGTCAGCCAACATTTTGCGGCGTTCATGTGAATAGCTTTTAGATTGGGCGTGGAAAATATAAGTATCATCCGCTAAAGCCAGTTCCCAGCCCGCCGCTCGCGCCCGCAAGCAGTAATCATTTTCTTCACCATAGCCTTGTCCAAAATTGTCTTCATCAAAATAGCCAATCGCTTCTATGAGTGCGCGCTTGATGAGTAAACAAAAACCATTGAGAAAAGGTAAACGCGGATAAATTTTTAATGATGCTGTTCTGACACGGTTCGCCATTTGCGTGACAGTTAAATCTAATGGCAATGGATTGGTCGCCCAATCTCCGCCTTGCTCTATATAAGGAATAGATTGCCAAGAAGCGGTATTACTTAAAGGGCCCACAATACCAATGTTGGGCGAACTTTGCGCACAATTGACGAGATTTTCTAACCAAAAAGGAGTCACAACCGTATCGCTGTTGAGCAAAATTACAAAATCGCTACGGGTTGCTTGTTCAGCCGATAGATGCAAGCCTTGATTTGCTGCAAAAGTATAACCGCGTGCAGTTTCGTTACGGGCATGGGTTACGGCGTGAGTTTGCGCAAATTGTTCGAGATAGCTTGCAGTTGGGGCTTGTGAGCCATCGTCGATTAAAATTAAATGATACGTTAAAGTGGAATGGCTTAAAATACTGTTTAAACAACGGGTAACATCTTCTAACGCATTATGTACACAAACAATAATGTCCACAGTAACGGAGTTAATCGTTAAAGTATCCGCCGTATCTAATTGAAATGAAGGACGATGAATTGACATGATTTGAGGGTCAATCGCAGGTATAAATTAGAGAAAAGCACACAAGCGTATAAAGGTTACGCAACTTTATCACGCTTGTGTTATTTGTTATTGCAACTGATTTTTTAAGACAGTCGTTTGAATAGCATTAATTATTTAAGCGAATTGGTCAATGCGTCATCAGCCGCAATCATGCTTAAATTTACGACACCCCGCGTAGTCACAACTTGGCTGAGAATATGGAAAGGTTGCTTCATGCCTAATAAAATAGGACCAACAGAAACACCATCCGCTAAAGATTTGAGCGAATTATAAGTAATACTTGCCGCATCTTGGTTTGGCATTACAAATAAATTGGCTGAACCGTGCAAATTAGAATCAGGGAATAAACGTTGACGCACCACTTCACTTACGGCGGAATCGGTTTGCATTTCGCCTTCACATTCTAAAGTTGGGAATTTATCATGTATGAGTTGCAAAGTTTCCCGCATTTTCCGTGCGGAAGGCGTATTTGCACTGCCAAAATTAGAATGTGATAACAAAGCGACTTTAGGGGTCATCCCAAAACGTGAAACGACTTCTGCCGCTAACCCCGTGATTTCAGATAATTGTTTAGCCGTCGGCTCATAATTAACAGAAGTATCCGTAATAAAAAATGTGCCTTCATCTAAAATTAACATTTGCATTGCTGCTGCGCAAGAAACACCTTCACGCAAACCAATGATATTTAAGCCGTGTTGTAAAGGCTCATGAGCGGAGCTGACGGGGCCCGTCATCACTGCGTCGACTTCTTTCAAGCGCAGTAACAAAGCAGCTAATACAGTAGTATTCGTCCGCACAATCACATCCGCCGCCGCAGGGGAGATGCCATGTCTGCCCATGATTTTGTGATAAAACGCTGCCATTTCTGCATGACGTTCATAATTAAAGGGGTCAATTAGTTGGAAATCGACATCAGGACGAATGCGCAAACTTTGTTTAAGCAATTGTTGCTCAATAATGGCGCGCCGTCCCATTAAAATTGGGCGAACACACCCTTCATCAATCAACACTTGCGCGGCGCGTAATACGCGAGGGTCTTCACCTTCACAATACACCAAACGTTGCGGATTGTTTTTAATCCGCATGTGCACGGTTTTCATCACGTTCACCGAGCGGAACATGTACTGCGCTAAACCTTGTGTATAAGCTTCAAAATCGCTAATGGGTTTAGTGGCAATGCCTGTATCCATCGCCGCTTTTGCCACAGCGGGCGGAATGACGGCAATTAAACGCGGGTCAAAGGGTTTTGGAATAATGTAGTTTTGCCCAAACCGCAATTCTTCTCCCGCATACGCATTGGCTAATACATCAGACGCATCCGCAGACACAAAATTCATTTTATCAGTGACAACTAAATCCGCCAAAGCGCGCACACAGGCTAATTGCATTTCTTCATTAATTTGCGTCGCGCCCGCATCTAATGCACCACGGAAAATGAACGGAAAACACAACACATTATTAACTTGATTGGGATAATCAGAGCGTCCCGTCGCGATAATTGCTTTTGGACGCACGCGCCGCGCTTCTTCGGGCATAATTTCTGGCACTGGATTGGCTAAAGCTAAAATTAACGGAGCTTCAACCATTTTTTCAACCATTTCCGCCTTTAACATACCCGCTACAGATAAGCCTAAGAAAATATCAGCTCCTTCAAGGGCTTCTGCTAAAGTGCGTTTATCGGTATTTGCAGCATAGCGTTGTTTATACTCGTCCATGCCTTGCATACGCCCTTGATAAATCACGCCTTTACTGTCAGTGACAATAATATTTTCTTTGCGTATCCCTAAACTGACTAATAAGTCTAAACAGGCTAATGCCGCCGCGCCCGCGCCGCTAGTCACTAATTTAACGGATTCAATGGCTTTGTTTTGCAAGCGTAAACCATTTAATACTGCCGCGCCGACACAAATCGCAGTGCCGTGTTGGTCATCATGAAAAACGGGGATTTTCATCCGTTCTTTCAAAGTGCGTTCAATCATAAAGCATTCAGGCGATTTAATATCTTCTAAATTAATTGCGCCAAAAGTAGGCTCGAGACTGGCGATAATATCAATTAATTTGTCAGGATTTTTCTCATTGATTTCAATATCAAAAACATCAATGCCCGCAAATTGTTTAAATAAAACTGCTTTCCCTTCCATCACGGGTTTAGCCGCCAATGCGCCAATATCGCCCAAACCTAACACTGCTGTGCCGTTACTAATGACTGCCACTAAATTGGCGCGTGAAGTCACCGTCGCCACTTCGCGGGGGTCGCGGACAATTTCACGACATGCTGCTGCCACACCGGGTGAATACGCCAAGGCTAAATCGCGTTGGTTAGCTAAAGGCTTTGTGGCTTGAATTTCTAATTTACCGGGGCGCGGAAAACGGTGGTAATACAGAGCATCTTCAGTTAAATCATTCGACATAAAAAATCCTATTCTTAATCGTTGTTCTTTGTTATTTTTATTTGTAGGGTGGAATAGCGAAACGTATTCCACCATGAAATTTTGCCAAAGTTGAGCAAAAACAGATGATAAACCGCACGGTGGAATACGGCTTGCACCTATTCCACCCTACAAAATGACTTTGACACAAGCGCGTGAGGACGAAATAAATCGCTTTTTTTACCTGATTTCTACCAAATTCAGGCTATTTTTATAAAACAGTTCTACCCTAACTAAAAAAACCTGTCAGGCAGCCCAGACAGGTTTCACATTATACTTACATTTATTAGCGTATTATCTTGTTTTGGTTTCCCGCAACATCATTTTGACATCGGGTCCCACAGGCAACGGATAATCATAAGAAGCCAAGATAACGCCATCACTGGTACGAATCAATTTTGCTGTCACATAAACGGTATTTTTACTAACACCATACGTTCCCGCTAACAACGCATAAGCATCGTGGTCACGGCTAATGTCTTGTAATTCACGCGATAAAACAAATTCACCTTCGCTGGGGTTTGTTACACCCCGCACAAATACACTCTCTGTGCGCAATTTTAACTCAATGACTTTATAGCCTTTTTGCGCAAAACGTGAGCCCATTTGCTCACCAATCGTCCGCCCCAAAGTAGAAGAACGTTGCACATTATCCACATTAACAAAACTTGCCACTAACAAGATTTTATCTTTATAATAATCAAAATGTTGATTTTGTTTTAATAAATTATCTGCTGCATTATAATTTGCAGATACTAAATTAACATCTTGAGTTTCACCCGTAATGGAACAACCCACTAAAAAAGTAAAACTTGCCATTACTAAAATATGCGCCACGCGCCAAAGTGTTAGAAATTGTTTCATCTGTTGACCACCTGATACACTTTGCCATGTTTTCTAAACCAGTCAAAATCTACAGCCCGCACATAATAAGCATCATGACTGCTAAAAATAAACTGTTGCCCCATCGTTACCGAACTGGTAATTGCGACTTCGCCATACGGCATATCTGCAACACAATCAAAACACGCCCGACGATTTAACCATGTTTCAGCATAAGGTGTATTATGCTCAATTACTTGTGCGTCAAATTCCATGATTAAAGTATCTGGGTAAGACGTTTGCGTGATGACGGGAATGCCTTGCTGCATTAAACGGGTGCGCAACTGTGCTTGAAAAACATTAGAAAATGGAATTTTCTCCATCGCTTCGGTGTAACGGATAAACACGGCGGGTTTTACATTACCATCCGTAAAAGTGCCGTCTAATGTTTGTTTTAACTGTTTAGCCAAATGATCGGCTAAAACATCCCAATGATAAACTGATAACATCTCCTGCTGCGTGGTCGAAGAATAATGCGTCGGCGTTGGCATAGAAGCGGTACATCCTGTCAGTCCTAGCAGACCTGAGAACATTCCCACTGCCAACATACCGCTTGTTAATAGTGTGCGCTGCATAAAGCCCCCAAGCGTAAATGGCAAATTTTATAACTGTTTAATTCAATCATATTTTCTATTATGATGCGACTTTTTTTTTAACTATTGCAAGCACTAGCAACACAATTTTAAGGTTGTTTGTGAAATATCGATTTTTTTCAAAATGCGCCCTTCTCCTTTACTGTGTAGCGTCAACTTAACCCCCGCCCATATTCCCGCCACCGTGTGGATAGCAGCACAATGGTTAAAAATGCGCTATCAGCATCATCAAGTGACAGAAAAAGATTTGCAATGGATTGGGCAACAATTGTGGCAAATTTTGCGACAACAGTTATCAACTACTTTTCTTGAATACTTAGAAGATGATAAAGCATTGACGCAAGCAATAACTGTGCTGTTACACTGGCAAGGCGAAAATGACTTACCATGGGAAACTGTTTTTCATCCCCGTCATGGTTTTCTCGCAAAATCGCTAAATTGGCAATGCGTGCGTTATCATCCTCAAACTTTCCCCGCAAAATTTTATCAACCTGTTTCTACGTTGGCGCGTCCGCTGCGGGTTTTACTCTTCACTGTGGATGTACACAGCGAAAATGCACAAATTTTAGATTTAAATCAAGAATTCCAAACGGTTTATCAAGCTTTACAACCTAAAATCGTACAATTAATTGCCCCTTTAACGGGCGATTTTTCCAGTTGGCAACAGTATTTACAGCAACAAACTTGGGATTTAGTAATTTTTGTTGGGCATAGCGATTTAAATGAAGAAAATGCACAATTAGAATTTCTATTTGAACCCAACACACGCATTAGCGAATCACTTTTTTTAAACAGTTTACAAACCGCTCAGATTGCTTGTTTAGTCCTTGCAAGTTGCTTTTCTAATCATTGTTTGCAAAAAATTCAACATATTCCGTATGTCATCGGGATGCACTATCCGCTTGTTGACCGCGCAGGCACGCGCTTTATTCAAGGTTTTTGTCAAGCATGGCGCACTGGCGCGCCGATTCCCCTTGCGGTGCAATGGGGACGACAAGCGATGTTTAACTTGCTTGAATCGCGTGAACAATGGCATCGCACGGTTTCTGAGCAATATCAGCCCGAAAATAGTCAGTGGAATTTGCCTGTATGCCTGCAAAATTTAGAAAATCCGCCGATTCATTTTACAATCAATCAATTACCGACACTAAATAATGTCCCGTTTTTTATTGGGCGACGGGCAGAATTGCAACATTTACTAGAAATCAGCGATAAATACTCGATTATTTGGATAAGTGGCGAAAATGGCAGCGGCAAAACAGCACTTGCGCAACATTTAAAACACCGTTTAAGTGCATCTTTACCCACAGCGAATATTATTGTATTAGAAAATCCGCAACAAAAAATTCAACTTTGCTCAAAAGTTAGCCATTGGATTATTTGCAGCACTTATTTAAATACAACAGAAATCATTCCTCAATCGGTTTTATTTTATCATTATCGTTTAACAATGCCATTATTTGAGGATTTCTATCAATATTCACAATATTTATCTTTAAAGCACACAATGACAGAGTTACGTTTTATTTATTTAACTTTAAAAGGCAATTTTAAAGCTTTAGAAATCTTACAAGGTTTTGACTATTGCAGCGGTTTTGCTTTAAGAGAACAAATAAAACTGATTAAACGCACTTTAAAATTACGCTGAAAAATCAAACCAGCCATTTAATTTAGCGCGACATTCATCTACACCGATTTTAGTTAAAGAACTAAATAATTGCACACTACACCATTGCTCATTTGCTTCTTGAAAGATAGTTTTTAAATCTTGTTTTACCTTATTTAAAGTATTACACCCCGCGCCGCGACTGACTTTATCGGCTTTAGTCAATAATACATGTACTGACATATCAACGGCATAACACCAATGCAACATTTGTACATCATATTCAGTTAAAGGATGACGAATATCCATTAACAACACCAACCCTTTTAATGCTTGACGCGTTTCTAAATACTGCTGCAAAGTATATTGCCAATGTTCTTTAATTTTTAAAGGCACTTTTGCATAACCATAGCCGGGTAAATCAACTAAAGAACGATTTTCATCTAGTTGAAAGAAATTAATTTGTTGAGTTCTACCGGGTGTTTTACTAGTGCGCGCCAAATTTTTATGGTCAGCTAGCGTATTTAACGCGCTGGATTTGCCTGCATTTGAACGTCCTGCAAAAGCAACTTCTAAACCTTCATCTTTAGGTAATTGCCCTAAAGTATGTGCACTTTTAGTATAAAGTGCTTTGTGGTAATAATTAATGGATTTTGTATTCATGTAAACTCTCAAAAAAATTATTCTTTTTTATTATCACGTCCAACCGTTATCATGAGCAATAGAATTAATAAAACTCCCACAAATGCCCCGCCTAAATGTGCGATTCGATTAACATGGTCATTCGTAGCTAATTGCTGAGTTTCTGATAAAACTCTACCGATAACAAATTGTCCTAGAATTAAAATTTCTAACAAATTGCGCCAATGCCAACTGAGTTTTAATAACACGCTGACGCTAAATAAACCAAATACTGCACCTGATGCACCTAAAGAAACAATATTAGCCTCTTGAAATTGAATACTTGCGACATTTGCACCAATACCACAAATCAAATAACTTAAAATAACGCCACTTGTGCCTTCTTCTTCTTCAATCAGTTTTCCAAAAATATAAAGAAAAAATAAATTCCCAGAAATATGCGCCCAATTTAAATGACAAAAGGTAGAAGTGACAAATTGATACCAATGTGGATTAGTATGACTCAAATATAAAAAGCGTAAATCCATCTTTAAAAAATGGTCTAAGCTGTACATTATCAAATTAATGACAATCAGAAAAAATACGCCATTGTAACTATAATTCGGACGGGGAAGAATTTGTTCTACCATGTTAGCTTTATCCTAAGAGGGTATTTAAGAAATCTTCATCTAAACTAATCTGTATAATTAAAGCAATTTGCTTAAAGAAATTAACGCTGTTGTCTTTTAACATCTAACCAATCGCGCAAACGGTCTCCCAATAAATTAGTCGCTAAAATCACGCAAAGCAATGCAAAACTGGGAACAAGTACCAAATGCGGCGCAATCAGTAAATATTGCATTCCGTCGCGAATCATATTGCCCCATGATGCCATTGGCGGCTGAATACCAATGCCTAAAAAAGATAAGCCCGCCTCCGCTAAAACGACGCTGGCAATGCCAAAAGTCGCCTCTACAATCAAGGGCGCAACTAAGAGCGGTAAAATATGTAAATGTAAGATTCTAAAAGAGCTTGCACCTAAAGCTTGCGCCGCTAATACATGTTCACGTTGTTTTAAACTGAGGGTTTGAGCGCGGGCTAAACGCGCATAACCAACCCAGCCAGTTAATGATAAAGCAATGATAACATTATTAATTCCTGCACCTAATAAACCCGCTAAGGCAATCGCTAATAGCAAACTGGGAAAGGCGAGGAAAATATCAATGATATGTACAATTAATCTGTCAAATCGTCCACCAATCCAAGCACTTAACATGCCGATAGTTGTTCCAACTGTCAAAGAAACGCAAATCACGCCAATGCTGACAAAAAAGGAAACACTTGCCCCTGTGACTAAACGGTCAAACAGTGGTCTGCCTAAATCATCATAGCCTAGAAAATTGTCTAAAGAGGGGGATTTAAAAAGGTTTTCTAAGATAATTTGATTAGCATTGAGCGAAAAATAACTGCCAATAATGGCGAGTAGCATCCAAATAATTAAAATACTAAGCGGTAATACAATAGGCAGGAAATCTTTCCAACGAAACATGAAGTTAGTCTCTATAGGAATGTGAAAATTAGCAAAAAGCTAGTTATTAGCTTTTAGACGGGTTTCGTATTCAATTCTTAATAATAGTCCTAAAGTTAGGCAGTTAATCACTAAGCTAGAGCCGCCGTAACTCATAAAGGGCAGGGCTAAACCTTTAGTGGGTAATAAGCCCATATTTACGCCGATGTTAATCGCTGCTTGTAAACCGAGCAGTAAACCAATGCCAAAGGCGGTGTAAGCAGCGTAATACAGTCCGTTTTTTTCGGCGTGGATGGCAATCCAAAAAGCGCGTAAAACCAAGAGGGTAAATAACGCTAAGACTAGAATAACGCCAAATAAGCCCGTTTCTTCAGCTAAAATCGCAAACACAAAATCGGTATGCGCTTCAGGTAAATAGGTTAATTTTTGGACGCTATTGCCTAATCCTACGCCAAAAATGCCGCCGCGACCGATGGCAATTAAGGCTTGAGTTAATTGGAAGCCACTATTAAAGGGGTCTGCCCAAGGGTCTATAAAGCCTGTAAGCCGTTGAATTCGGTAAGGTGCGAGTAAAACTAATAAGCCAAAAGCGGCAACAACAATGCTAATCCAAAGTAAGAATTGACGTAAAGGTACGCCTGCTAAAAACAGTAAACCGAGCGTTGTGGCAAATAAAACGACGGTCGCACCATAATCGGGTTCTAATAGCATTAAACCGCCAATCACAATTAATAATGCCATCGGTTTTGCAAAACCGCTAAAGGCTTCGCGCACTTCGCTATAACGCCGAATTAAATAGCCTGCTAGGTATAAAATCATCAGTAATTTCATGGGTTCTGAGGGTTGAATACTGATGCCTGCCAGTTTAAACCAGCGCATACTGCCGTTAACTTCTTGTCCAATATTGGGAATAACGACTAATAATAAGGCAAAGATACCCATTAACAGTAAAAAAACATTAACGCGCTGCCAAAAACTGAGGGGAATAAAACTTGCGACCCATGCGATAAAAACGCCGAAACCAAGGGAAAGTAATTGTCGCCAAAAAAAATAGAGTGGGTCGTGATAGAGTGTTTGGGCAATAGGCATCGATGCCGAGGTGACCATCATCAACCCTATCGCAAGTAAGGCTGTACCACAGGCTAATAGGGGTAAATCATAGCCGCCAAGCAGGGCAGGTTCAGAAGAGGGGAGTGAGCCTAAAGCGACTGCCACACGAATTCCTTGTCATGCCAAGGGGTTAGCCTAGGTATTTTTTGAGAAAATGGGTTGTTACTTTCCATGCTTTTTGGGTGACATCATGGTCATGATGAACATTTTGCGAGTTAGCAAAACCGTGTTCAGCTTCGTAACTATGACATTCTAAAACTTTTTCGGCTTCATACATTGCCAATTCTAAATCGGCTTGTTTATCAGGCCATGTTTTTTCATTTTCTGCAAAAATCCCTAAAACGGGACACATTAAAGTTAATGCCTTATTTTTATCAATCACAATGCGGCAATAATATAAAATGAGCGCGTCAACTAAAGTGGGATTTTGTAGCGTTAATAATTGGGCTAATAAGCCACCTATTGACCAGCCCATCACGGCTACTTTGCGGTTTTCATCTATTTTAAGCAGTGTCAATGTGGTTTGCAGTTTGTTTAAAGCAGCGGTTTGGTCTAGTTGCCGCATAAATTCGCTGGCTTGTTTATTATTTTTTGGAAGTTTGCCTTCGTATAAATCAATTGCTACTACATAATAGCCTAATTTTTCTAATTTTTTACCCAATTCTGGATAGTCTTCATTAAAGCCATGTCCATCATGAATCATTAAAACAACTTTGTTACTTGCTTCATTACCAAAGACATAATGATCTTTTAACACTTCTGGTTGGGAAGTGGTCAATCGCATTCCAAAACTCCTCTAATTTTTCAAACTCGTTAATTAAAAATATAGTGACTCATGAATAAAGGGTAGGGGATTTTCAAAAAATGCCAATACTGATAGAGCGAGCTGAAAAATACAAGAGGTGTGTTAGTGAAAATTGCATGATAATACGCAAAAAGTGGTGACGTTTTAGTTTAAATTGTGAAAAGCGGGGACTAACGGTTTAAGTAATCCACACTTGCCCAATCATGGGTATATGTCACTTGAGTCACTGAGCCGCAATCTAAATTTAAACTCATGAGTTTATGCAGCGGAATTTCTAAAATTTTTGCGATTAAGCAACGGATAACACCTGAATGCGTAATGATGATGGCGCGTTCAGCGTCACGTTGAATTAAATCATGCCAAAAATCTTCACAACGGTTCGCCAGCATTTGATAGCTTTCCCCTTGCGGCGGCGCGAAACTGACAAAATCAGTTGCCCAACGTTGAAAATCATCAGTTGCAATTTCTGACCAGCTTTTCATTTCCCACGCACCATAGTTTAAATCAATAATGCGGGGGTCGGTTTGTAAGCGATAGCTTAGACGCGCAGAAAGTTGTAAGCAACGTTGTAATGGGCTGCTAATAATCAGCGTTTTATCATCTAAAGCAGGAAGCTTGGTTTGTAATTGCGTAAACTCTTCATCAAAACTGTCGGCTAACGCGACATCTGTTTGTCCATAACACGTTCCTTCTTGAATTTGAACGCGAGTGTGTCTTACTAAAAAAATATCCAAATTAGCACCTATTGGGGTTGTGCTAAACTGTGTTTATTGCCTAAACATGCGGGGAAGGTTAAAAATGCCCATTTGTCGTTTTTCCCTTTGCCTTTATAGAAATGTATAGCAACAAAGTAAATGGATTTATATAAAATGGGTTGGTGGTTATTTGGCAATCCATAGCTTTGTTAGAAAGCCTCTCCTTGTCAGCTTTAACAAGCAACACAGCTTAACTTTAAATCGGGAGTTAAGAGGTCATAGATTTCAGAATGACGTGTTAAGTGCAATTATCATGCAGTGCATAAAGGTGAATGCGTCATTCCAATGAATCAATTTTTTTTCACGGTAAATCTAATCAGGGTTAAATTTACGGTGAAAAAAAATTAAAATAAGAGAACATATTTTTGAATTATTCTAAAATATGCCCTCCTATTAAATTGCTAAGCAAAAAGTTAAGCGATTTTCTATAACATTTTTTCAAATATCAAATTAACTGTTTATAATAATTGTTAATTAAGTTTACACGCCTATCAGTCGCACCATAATCCCTTTTTGAATCAGATGGCTCATTAAGGTATGACAAGAAGTTTCATCAGGTTCATATTGAACTAATACAACACGTTGATTATCACTTCTAAAAGAAACGGCAACCACACCACTCATTTCTCGAATCGTTTCTTCTATTTCATTAAGTTTTTCCTCTACCTCAAAAAAATCTTCGAGATAAAGGGTAATGGTCATAAAATTACTGCCAATACTGCGTTGTGCCCATAAATAGCGCACAACTTGTCGGACTATCATGCAGGTCATGTCATCTACATGCGTAAACATAAAGCCTGTTTTATACAACTGATTTTTAACTTCAGCATTCCAACGACTTTGTACATGTAAATGCAAACGTAAATTTTGAAGTTCAAATCCTTCGGGTAGTTGAATATGCGAATGGGGAATTGCTTGCTGCAAATCTTCAACACGAATATCTAACACCAAGTTTTGATGACTTACAATGGGTGTCTGACTAAATAACATCAACCCATATAAACTAATATCACCCAAAGAACCAATAATTTGCTGTGTCTGTGCATCATAGACAGGCAAAAGTAATAACAATTCACGTCGCTTCGCTTTGCGACGCTCTTCGCGTGCATCGTCTGACATATTTACATCATCACGCGAATAACTGGTGATATGAAAAGTTGAAAGTTTATTCACGGCATAAACGGTATTGGGCTTCACGGTATTTTTCGGCAGTTTTGAGCAACACATCTGCTGGTAAAGGGGGGGCAGGCGGGGTTTTATCCCAACTCAACGTTTCTAAATAATCACGAACGAATTGTTTATCAAAACTTGGCGGGCTCATATCTAATTGATAAGTATCCATTGCCCAAAAGCGAGAAGAATCAGGGGTTAAAATTTCATCAATTAACACTAATTGACCATCTTCATCAACGCCAAATTCAAATTTAGTATCAGCAATGATAATGCCGTGTTGTTGCGCATAATCACGCGCCCGTTGATAAATGGCTAAACTGGCTTGTTTAACTTGTTCAGCTAACGACTCACCGACTAAAGCAACGGTTTGTGCAAAATCAATATTTTCATCATGCACCCCTACGGCTGCTTTGCTAGAAGGGGTATAAATTGCTTCAGGTAATTTTTCAGCTTGACGTAATCCCGCAGGTAATTTAATTCCGCAAATTGCTTGTGTTTTTTGATAATCTTTCCAACCAGAACCCGCCAAATAACCCCGCACAATGGCTTCAATCGGTAAGGCTTTTAAACGTCTAACGACGACAGCGCGTCCTTCTACTTGTTTCCGCTCCTCGGGATTAGGTAACACAGACTCTAAAGAATCATTTAGTAAGTGATTAGGAATCACATCCGCAACTAATTTAAACCAAAAATTTGAAACTGCCGTTAAAATAATCCCTTTATCAGGTACAGGCGTAGGCAAAATCGCATCAAAAGCGGACAAGCGGTCAGTTGCTACAATTAATAAACGTTTATCATCAATTGCGTAAATATCACGCACTTTTCCTCGATGTAACAAAGTTAAACTTGTTAACTGCGATTCAAATAAAGAAGGATGATTCATAGTTAAATATTCCATTTTTTTAAGGGTATTTGTTAAAATACTATCTAATAAATATTGGATAAACAAAGAAAAACAAATGCTTTTTTTATAATCAAATGATTATTTAAGTCATCAACGCTAATAGATACCAGTAATACTGAATGTTAAACAACATTCTGTAGTATAAAGAAGTTTAATTGACTTTACTATTTCTGATGTGATTATAACTTGAGTTGGCAAGCTGTTTATTATATTTCAATAACTATATTATTTTAATCGCTTTTTTGCTTAAACCCGCTTTTATTGAAATCCTCCAATTTAACAATTAACTTTTTAAGGATTTACAATAAAAAATAAAGCTTAAACAAATTTATACGCATTAACATTGATATAACTTACTATTTTATGCCAACCCCACCGATTTTAGTCACAAAATTGCAATAAAATGCCAAAATATTCAAAAATACTAATAATCCCTTTCTAATAAAACATTAATATCTGCCGTGCGTGGTAAACTATAAGAAGTAGCTGCCAGCACTCTATTATGTGTTGCTGTTAACAACTGCAAATTTACATAAACCACTTGCTGCGCAACGGCATACGTTCCCACAATTAAAACATCAATTTGCGCTTGCTGCGCTAATCGTCGAGTAGCGGGCGACAATACTATTGCCCCCTCTGTTTGCAAATTTACAGGTTCTGTTAACGTTAACGCCAAAATCGCCTGATGCTGACGACTGCTTGCAGTTTGAATTTGCTCCGCCAATAAGCGTCCAAATGCTGAACTATTTTCTGGTTGTTTAATATCAGCTAACGGCGTTACCCACAAAATCGCATTATTATTTAAACTTGCTTGCGCAAATAACTGATTTACTGCCTGTGTATTCATGGCAATTAAATCCACGGGCGCGGATACGGGTCTATAACACTCCGCACTTTGAGAGCGATTTTCACAAGGCGCGAAAGCAGGATAGCTACCACATCCAAACAGTAAGCCTGTTAACCCCAAAAATAACAAAGCATTAAAAATTTTCTTCACGTCACACTTCCAAATTTTAAGTAATGAATACGTTTGAATTCACTTAGATAAGCAACTTAAAACCTAAGTAAAATTATTGAATTAGCCTTGACACGCTAAGCTAATCTCTCTATAATTCGCGTTTCCCTAAAAAGCCCCGTGTATCCAACGCATTTGCTGCGTGTCAGTTGATACACGCAACACAAATATAGGTGAATCTCTCAATTCACCTCAGGCATCGGTAATTTTTTGGAGCAACGGTCATGAAAACCTTTAGCGCGAGACCAGATACTATTAAGCGCGACTGGTATGTTATTAATGCAGAAAACGTAGTGCTCGGTCGTTTAGCGACTGAAGTAGCACGCCGTTTGCGTGGAAAACATAAACCTGAATATACGCCTCATATGGACACGGGTGATTATATCATCATCTTAAATGCAGAAAAAATTCACGTAACGGGGCGTAAACGTGAAGACAAAATGTACTATCGTTACAGCGGCTATCAAAGCGGCTTAAGAGAAAGAAACTTTACTAAGATGGTACAAGAAGCACCAGAGCAGATTATTGAAGCTGCGGTAAAAGGAATGTTGCCAAAAGGCCCATTAGGTCGCGCAATGTTTCGTAAGTTAAAAGTGTACGTGGGCGCAGAACATAACCACGCTGCCCAACAACCGATTGAATTAAAAATCTAACGGGTTAATGATATGAGTGGAACACAATATCACAGCATTGGCAGACGTAAAACTTCAAGTGCCCGTGTTTTCTTACGCAATGGTGATGGCAAAATTACGGTGAATAGCCGTCCTTTAGAAGTTTATTTTGGTCGTGAAACTTCTCGCATGATTGTACGTCAACCCCTTGAATTATTAGATATGCAAGGTAAATTTGATGTATATGTTACAGTTGAAGGCGGTGGCAATACTGGACAAGCGGGTGCAATTCGTCACGCTTTAGCCCGCGCATTGATTAAGTATGATGAAGGCTTACGCAGCTCTTTACGCAAAGCAGGTTATGTAACCCGCGATGCGCGTGAAGTTGAACGTAAGAAAGTGGGTTTACATAAAGCGCGTAAACGTCCTCAATACTCTAAACGTTAATTTATTCAACGTTTATTCGTTTTATCAAAAAGGGAAATTCTCAACTTGGGAATTTCCCTTTTGTTTTTTCAGCGTACATATAGTAACCGCATTATTATTTGAATCTTAATTCACTGTGTTTCTTGATTAACTTAATGAAAAAATTAAGGAAATTAAGTT
>CAZKST010000040.1:0-16749 GCA_964555395.1 uncultured Thiotrichaceae bacterium
TTTTGAATCCATTCAAATAAATAAACCTACTAGGTTTTAAAAACCTAGCAAGCCTTTATTTTTTGAAGTCTAATGTTCTTCTTTCGCGTGATTAATAGAATACTTTGGAATTTCTACCGTAATATCTTGCTCGGCAATGCGCGCCTGACAAGCCAAACGCGAATATAATTCTAATCCCCATGCTTTATCTAACATATCTAATTCATGGTCATTCGCTTCTTCCAAAGAATCAAAACCTTGACGAATAATACAATGGCAAGTTGTACACGCCGAAACACCACCACACGCATGTTCAATTTCAATCTCGGCATCTAAAGCCGCTTCTAAAACAGAAGTGCCGCTATTAACTTTAACGTCTTTACCTTCAGGGCATAGTTCAGGATGGGGTAAAAAATGAATAATTGGCATCGGATAAACTCAAATAAAATCAATATAATTAAAAATTAAGATTCGGGCGTGTTATTTATAAACTCAGTCACTTTATGCCCTTGCATCGCTTTCTTAATCGCAACATCCATGCGCCGCGCTGCAAATTCTTGGGTCGCTGCGTCTAAATGCTCAATTGCCCGTTTAATCGCTTGCGGGTCTGTGCCGTTGGCAATTTTTAATAACTCATCTAACGCAGCATTAATTGCTAAAAATTCTTGATGTTTTAATAAACGCCCATCCGCTTGTAAAGCACTGCGTAACGCATTGATAACACGGTCAGCTTCAACTTGTTGCTCGCGCAAACTGCGTAATTTTGTATCTTGCTGCGCATATTCCAAACTTTCTTTTAACATGCGTTCAATATCGCTATCTTGCAAGCCATACGACGGTTTAACCACGATTTCACTGCTTACGCCGCTTAACTGCTCTTGCGCACTAACACTCAATAAACCATCAGCATCTACTTGAAAAGTAACCCGAATCCGCGCCGCGCCTGCAACCATGGGCGGAATGCCGCGCAATTCAAAACGGGCAAGTGAACGGCAATCCGTGACTAATTCCCGTTCGCCTTGTACGACGTGTAATGCCATCGCGGTTTGTCCGTCTTTAAACGTGGTGAAATCTTGCGCACGGGCGGCGGGAATGGTGGTATTGCGCGGCATAATTTTTTCAACTAAACCGCCCATCGTTTCAAGCCCGAGCGATAAAGGAATCACGTCGAGCAATAGCATTTCGCTGTCGGTTTTATTGCCCACTAACGCATCTGCTTGAATTGCCGCGCCTAATGCGACGACTTTATCAGGGTCAATATCAACGTGGGGTTGTCGTTGGAAAAATTCCGCGACTTTTTCACGAATACGCGGCATTCGCGTTGAACCGCCGACCATAACCACCTCATTAATATCTTCAATGCGCAAGCCCGCATCGCGCAATGCACGACGACAAGGCATTAAAGTTTTTTGAATCAAGGGGTCAGCGAGTTCATGTAACTGCGTCCGTGTGAAGTGTCCTTGCCATTGAATTGTGCCGCTTGCTATCGTTAAATCAACGACTAAAGGCACAATTTCTACGTCAGTTAAAGCTTCTTTTGCTTGTTTTGCAAGGGTTTGCAAATGGCGCAATAATTGTCTATCGGTCGTTTCAGTTAAATGGGCTTGCTGCATTATCCAATAAGCAATGGCGCGGTCTATATCATCACCGCCTAACGCCGAATCGCCCGCCGTTGCTAACACTTCAAACACGCCGCGTTGCAAGCGCAAAATAGAAATATCAAAAGTGCCGCCGCCTAAATCATAAATCGCATGAATCCCTTCCGCGCCTTTATCTAAGCCATAAGCCACTGCCGCCGCTGTTGGCTCGTTTAACAAGCGTAAAACCGTGATGCCCGCTAAAGTCGCCGCGTCTTTGGTGGCTTGCCGTTGTGCATCATCAAAATAGGCGGGCACGGTAATGACTGCCCCCGTTAATTCGCCGCCGAGGGTTTCTTCAGCGCGTAATTTTAAAGCGCGCAAAATGTCGGCGGAGATTTGGACAGGACTTAAATCCCCCGCCGCCGTGCGAATTTTTACCATGCCTTTGCTGGTTTTAGTGCTGACTTCAGCAATGGTATTTTCATCAGTAACGAATTGATAAGGTAAGGTTAAACCTAAAGTTTTAACATCAGCTAAACCGCGTCCCATTAAACGTTTGACTGAAGCAATCGTATTGAGCGGGTCAGTCACTGCTTGCGCTAACGCGGCGTAACCGACAAGGGGCGGTTGTTGGTTGGAATAATACACGACGGAGGGTAATAAATGCTGATGTTCAAGGTCGGCTAAAGTTTCCGCCGTACCGTCGCGAAGGGTGGCGACTAAAGAATTGGTTGTCCCTAAATCGATGCCGACTGCTAAACGGCGTTGATGCGGCTCGGGCGTTTGTCCAGGTTCACTAATTTGCAGCAGTGGCATATTTTTTAAATCCTTTTTTTTTAATTCATCAAATTTTCTTCAATGAATAAGGCTTCTTCTTTTAATTTATTAAAGAATTGTAAACGGCGAATTAAATCTTTAGCTTTGTTATGTTGCTGTTGTTGTAAAGCAAGCGTGAGTTGTTGAATTAAGAGACGATTAGAATCTTCTATGTGGTCTAAGAAATGTGATATTGATAACATGGGGTCACTGAGTTTCTTAATATTTTCTAATTGTTCACGCAATTCTATTTGTTCCATTAAGAAACTGGCATCCATTGTGGTATCAGTGACATCATTCCAAACAACACCTTGCAATTCTAATAAATACCGTCCACGGCTGATTGGATTTTTTAAAGTTTGCAAAGCTTCATTTAATAGAGTTGTTTGTTGCATCGCGGCGGCACGTTCAGCTTCTGAAGCTTGTACAAAATTATCTGGATGCCACGTTTTTTGTAATTCGCGATAGCGTTCATTTAAAGCATTTAAATCTATTTCAAATTGAACAGCAAGTTTAAAAAGTTCAAAATAATTTTGCATTATTGTTTTTCACTCATTTTTTTGGTTTGAGTTATTTCGGCGTTCATTAAATCGAGTATTTGTAGGGTGGAATAGCGCAGCGTATTCCACCAAAAAACGCTACAAAATTGTCTGAACTCTGTCACACAATTCACTTAATTTTCTTAATTTTTTCATTATGTTAATCAAGAAAGTTAGGTGAATTAAGGTTCAGACAAAACGGTGGAATACGCTTCGCTATTCCACCCTACAAAACATTAAACATGAAAACTTTCGCCACAACCGCATTCATTTTTAACATTAGGATTGCGGAACTCAAAACCTTCATTTAAACCCTGACGGACATAATCTAATTCTGTGCCATCAATATAAGTTAAACTTTTAGGGTCAACGATAATTTTAACCCCTTGTGATTCAAAAACTTGGTCGTGTTCTTGCAATTCGTCAGCATATTCTAAAATATACGCCATTCCAGAACAGCCGCTTGTCCGCACACCTACCCGTAAACCTAAACCTTTGCCCCGTTTGTTTAATGATTTTTGGACATGGGCAGCCGCTGATGAGGTCAAAGATAATGCCATGATGAAAAAACTCCGTAATTAATAATAAAAGCCTAAAGCCGATAATTCATAACGAGAATTTCGTTAATAATGCCGCGTTTTTCTCCAACTGAATTAATCATCCGTTTTGCTGGAATGCGTTGGATATTATGATTTTGATACAAAATGTCAAAAAAATGGTCATTTATATCTATATTTTTAGGGTCAGAATTGCTTAACATCAACTTTGCCCCTGTATTTTGATGTAACACATTAAAAAACTGCGCAAGTCGTTGCTGTTCTTTATCATCAAAGGGAATGCCTGTGTAACATGTAAAATGGGCTGTTTTGCTTAAAGGACGATAAGGCGGGTCAAAATAAATAAAACTGTGTTTATCTGCCAAGTTTAAACAGTGTTGATAATGTCCACAGAACAATTCTACTTGTTGTAGCAATTGAGAAACGTGTTTTAAATTTTCACTATCAACAATGCACGGTTTTTTATAATGCCCAAAAGGAACATTAAATTCACCTTTAGCATTTAATCTAAATAAACCATTAAAACAAGTTTTATTTAAAAATATTAATTGTGCTGCTCGTTCTATCCAATTTTCTGCAAAATTTGCATAATTAATGTTTAAACGCTGTTGATTAAAATTCAAACGCATTTGATAAAAAAATTGCTCGCGAGCACTTTCTTCTAAATGTTCAAATAACTGTTGTAATTTGTTGAGTCGTTCAATTAATAAATCAGGGGTTTGTTTTAAAACATGATAACTTAAAATTAACTCTTTATTTATATCATTTAAATAAATTTTTTTAATGGGGTAATGCTGAATAATATCTAAGAAAACTGCACCACTCCCTAAAAAGGGTTCTATATAAGTTGTTATTTTACCTTGCTTTAATTCATTGGGATAATAATGCTGAAAATGAGAAAGTAATTGTGTTTTGCCGCCCGCCCATTTTAAAAAAGGTTTGGTTTTTCTTAAGGATTCAAAAGCCTTTTTGTTTACAAATGTCATCTATCTCTCGCCATACTTTACCTTTGCTAAAATTTGCCGCAATGTAGAGTGGAATAGGCGCAAGCCGTATTTCACCCTTTAGTTTGTCATTTGTTTTACTCAATTTTGGCAGTGCTTCTTGGTGGAATACGCTACGCTATTCCACCCTACGAATCTACGAACATTTTTAACTTATTAACTGCATAGTAACGTCATAAAAAAAACTGACAAGCATTAACTTGTCAGTTGCTATTTTTTACGCCTTAGACATGGCTGGTTTCAGGCATGGTTTCTGTGGTTTCTTGTTTGTTTTGATAATCTTTAATCGCCGCTTTAATCGCACTTTCGGCTAACACTGAGCAATGGATTTTTACGGGGGGTAACGCCAATTCTTCGGCAATTTGGGTATTTTTGATAGCCGCCGCTTCTTCTAAGGTTTTACCTTTTACCCATTCGGTTAATAATGAGCTTGAAGCAATTGCAGAGCCACAGCCGTAAGTTTTGAATTTTGCGTCTTCAATTACGCCATCATCATTTACTTTGATTTGTAAGCGCATTACGTCGCCACAAGCTGGTGCGCCGACTAAACCCGTGCCAACATCACTGTCGCTGGTTTCGAATGAGCCAACATTACGCGGATTTTCGTAATGGTCAATGACTTTTTCACTGTATGACATGTTTTGTTTCTCCTAAGCCATAGAAACTTTTGAATTTAGTGAGCAAATTGATTAATTTAGTGAGCAACCCATTTTACAGATTTTAAGTCAATTCCAGCTTTGTACATATCCCATAAGGGGGATAATTCCCGCAATTTTGCGACTTTTTCTTTAATCAAGGGCACGGCATAATCAATTTCTGCTTGTGTTGTAAAGCGTCCAATTGTAAAACGGATGGAGCTATGGGCTAATTCGTCATCGCGTCCTAACGCCCGTAGTACATAAGAGGGTTCTAAGCTGGCAGAAGTGCAAGCAGAGCCTGAAGAAACCGCTAAATCTTTCAACGCCATAATCAGCGATTCACCTTCTACATAGTTAAAGCTGACGTTAAGATTGCCTGCAATACGGTGTTCTAAATCGCCATTGATATAGATTTCTTCCATTGCTTGAATGCCTTGATACAGGCGATTGCGTAAGGTGAGAATGTGCTGGTTATCTTGCTCCATTTCTTCGCGGGCAATGCGAAAGGCTTCGCCCATGCCAACGATTTGATGGGTTGCTAATGTGCCCGAGCGAAAACCGCGCTCATGTCCGCCGCCGTGCATTTGTGGCTCAAGACGGACGCGGGGTTTATTCCGCCGCACAAATAATGCGCCAATGCCTTTAGGGCCATAAGTTTTATGTGCACTAAAGGACATTAAATCTACGGGTAATGTGGCTAAATCAATTTTAACTTTGCCCGTGCTTTGCGCTGCGTCAACATGAAACAGAATATTGCGAGCGCGCGTAATTTCGCCAATAGCGTTTAAATCAGAAATCACGCCGATTTCATTATTAACGTGCATGATACTGACCAAAATCGTATCTGGACGAATTGCTGCTTCTAATTTTTTCAAATCAATTAAACCGTTAGGCTCGGGGTCTAAATAAGTGACTTCAAACCCTTCACGCTCTAATTGCCGACAAGTATCTAAAACTGCTTTATGCTCGGTTTTGCTGGTAATAATATGTTTACCTTTATCTTTATAAAAATGCGCAGCCCCTTTTAAAGCCAAATTATTAGATTCAGTCGCGCCAGAAGTCCAAACAATTTCTTTAGCATCGGCATTGACTAACGCGGCTACATTTTCCCGCGCTTCTTCGACTAATTTTTCGGCAGTCCAGCCAAACGCATGTGAGCGCGAGGCGGGATTACCAAAACTGCCGCTTAATGTTAAACAGCTCATCATTTTTTCAGCAACCCGTGGGTCAACGGGCGTAGTTGCAGAATAATCTAAATAAATCGGCAAGCTAACACTCATGTTGTATGCTCCTACTGTCCGCGCTTTAAACATTTTTTAATAAGTTAAAGCACAAAGTTGTTTAAATTCATTAATTAATTGTTTTAATATATTTACAAAATATTCAATATCTTGATTAGTATTTTGTTTGCCTAAACTAACACGAATTGTACTTAATGCTGTTTCAGCCGATATTCCCATTGCTAATAAAACATGGCTAGGTTCTGCATGAGCACTGTGGCACGCTGAGCCACTAGAAACAGCAATGCCTTTTTTATCTAATTCCATCACTAAGGTTTCACCGCCAAAACCTTCGACAGTTAATAAAGTCGTGTTTGGTAAGCGTGCAACTGTTTCACTGATAATGCGCACTTCAGGAATCTGATGCAATGCGGATTCTAACTGTTGTTGCAAAGCGTGAACATGCGCCATTCGTTGTGATAATTCTTGATGAGCCAATTCTGCCGCTTGTCCAAAACCAACAATTGCCGCTAAATTTTCCGTCCCCCCCCGCAAGCCATTTTCTTGCCCACCGCCGTGTAATAAAGGCTCTAAAGGATAGCGTTTATCCACAATTAACGCACCAACGCCTTGCGGTGCATAAAATTTATGTCCGCACACCGTCATAAAATTCACTTGACTTGCATTAAAATCAACAGGAATTTTACCCACTGCTTGACTTGCATCGGTATGTAGTGGAATTTGTTGAAGATGTGCTAACTGTGCCAGCTCTGCAATAGGTTGAATTACGCCCGTTTCATTATTTGCCCACATTACCGAAGCTAAACAAGTTGCAGGATTAAACTGTACTTGTGCAAGATTAATTTGTCCTTTTGCAGTGACTGGCAACCAGTCAATTTGCACCCCTTGCGTTTGCAAAAACTGTACAGCTTGTAAAGAAGAAGGATGCTCAATGCGGCTGATAGCCAAACGAGGCGGGGTAGAACCATGCCACAAAGGTGACAAAATACTTTTAAGAATCAAATTATTAGATTCAGTCCCACCGCTGGTGAATAGCACTTGTGACGCTTGGACATTAACTAACTGCGCGACTTGAGCGCGGGCTTTATCTAAAGCTGCACGAGCTCGCCGCCCAAAAGCATGAATACTAGAAGGATTACCATATAAATCATGCAAATATGGAAGCATCGCTTCTAAAACACGCTTATCTAAAGGCGTAGTCGCGTTATGGTCAAGATAACTCAACATATTGGAGTCAATAGTTAATTTCTATAGAATTTAGACAATTTCAATGCAACGTTCTGTTCGTCCACCATGTTCGCGGCGAAGATTGACTTCGCGTGTCGCATCTTTAGCACGTTTTTCTACAACTTGCGCCAAAGTAATTTTGCTTAAGAAATTGCGAATTTCTTGGCTTAAATCAGTCCACAATTCATGTGTTAAACACGCATGAGGCTCTTGACAGTTTTTCATTCCTTTGCAACGGGTTGCATCTACTGTTTCATCCACTGCTGAAACAACATCCGCCACAGTAATTAAAGAAGCAACGCGGCTTAAACGATAACCACCGCCTGGCCCGCGAGCACTGTCGACTAAACCATGTTTGCGTAATTTGGAAAATAACTGTTCAAGATAAGATAAAGAAATGCCTTGCCGTTGTGAAATATCGGACAAAGTAATAGGACCTTGGTCATGATGAATCGCTAAATCCAACATAGCGGTAACAGCATAACGACCTTTTGTGGTAAGTCTCATAGCAACTCCTGCAAACTATCTGTTCGTGAATAAATGGGGGCTTCTGAAGTTAATAATGATATACCTGATAAAAATAGTCAAGTATTTGTCTGATGATTTTAATCAACTTTAACAAAACACCCTTGTTTTATAAGTGTATTTTTATACATGATACATTTATGAAAAAAAATTAAAAAATGTAGCAAAGCCTACTTGTTTTAGAGGGAATAAGACACATCGTTAACTTCATATCTATCGTAATTCATACATAATCAATTGGTTATTTTTAACTAATTGAAAAATATAAATACCGTCTTGCTGATAGATGCAATCTACATTCCCAATTTACACTGGAAACAGTGATCTTCAAAAAAACAACAATAATAAATAAAGGTAATTATAACGTTCTCCCGCTGCATGACCCTATCGTCGTGAGGATGTTTCTATGGCTACGGAGTTAAATAACAAATATTTATGGATATTTTGCAAAATATCGACGCTTTACAAGGTATTCGACAACTTCCTGATAACAGCATAGATTTAATCATTGCTGATCCCCCTTATAACCTCGGTAAAGATTACGGCAATAACTCCGATAAACGCACAACATTAGAATTTTTAAAATGGACAGAACATTGGATAGAATTAGTCCTTCCTAAATTAAAAAATACGGGAAGTCTTTATATATTTACTACTTGGCGATATAGTCCTGAAATTTTTGTCCACTTAAAATCCAAAATGATTATGCTCAATGAAATCATCTGGGATAGAAAAGTGCCCAGTATGGGAGGAGGAACGCGCCGCTTTAGTTCGGTACATGACACCATTGGTTTTTTTGCCAAATCTAAAGATTATTATTTCAATTTAGACGCGGTTCGTGTTCCTTACGATGCTGCAACAAAAAAAGCCCGCAGTCGCTCGGTGTTTATAGGCAAAAAATGGCTAGAAATCGGATATAATCCCAAAGATATTTGGTCGATTGCCCGTTTACATCGCCTTCATGCCGAGCGCGAAAATCATCCAACCCAAAAACCCTTAGATTTAATTGAGCGGATGATAAAAGCAAGCTGTCCCGAACGCGGCATTGTACTAGACCCGTTTGCAGGCTCTGGTACAACCCTAATGGCATGTGTTAAAAATAATCGGCACTATGTCGCGTTTGAATTAAACCCAACGTATTACCAACTGATTTTAACGCGGCTGAAGAAATTGCAAAAAAACGAAGAAGAAAAAACGCTTGTTTTTTCATAAGTTTTTATTTATAACCCCTGTATTTTAACCACAGAGACCTATATTCATGAAATCACTCGTTACTGCCGTATTGCTAACGCTGGCAAGCTCTTCTGCATTTGCTGAAGCACCTTCAATTTGGAATGGCTGGCAAGAAACTAAATTAGATGCTGAACAATGTTTACAACGCGCTGAATTTGCTTTAAAACAAGCCGGTTTTACCAGTGATTCCGCTGTGACTCAAACTTCTGTTTTTGGCACAAACGGGCAATATCGCGCAACCATTCGCTGCGCCACTGAAAAAGAATTTGTTTTATTTGTCGTTTCAGGCGCGACGAGTGAAACCGCAAAACATTTTTTAGGCACAATTCGCGCAAATTTCTAAGAATTTCAATTCTTTCGTTCTCAAGTCTGCGGACTTGAGAACGTTATCAATGTTAAAACATGTCAAAATTTGATTTAGAAGCCAAAACATGGGACAAAGGTCGCCGCGTTGAAGTCGCCAACGGCTTTGCCAATTGCGTAAAACAACACATTGCACTCAAAAAAACAGACCGTTTGCTCGATTATGGTTGTGGTACAGGGCTAGTCGCCTATCAATTTGCTGAACAAGTCGCGCAACTTGTCGGCATGGATAGCAGCGCGAAAATGCTAGAACAATTTTTAGAAAAAGCAGGCGATTACAACGTCAAAACCCTTCAACACGACATCATGCACGAAACTTTGCCAACAGCAGCGTTTGACATCATCGTTTCTAGCATGGCAATGCACCATATCCAAGACACAAACCGCTTTTTTCAGCAAGCCCAGCAAGCACTTACAGCAAACGGCTACTTAGCCATTGCCGATTTAGACCAAGAAGACGGCACATTCCACGACAAAGGCAATGAAGGCGTATGGCATTTTGGCTTTGCGCGACAAAGCATTCTCAATTTTTTTGCAAACAATGGTTTTCAACTACTTCATTTTGAATATTTTTTTAAAATTGCAAAAAACGACAAAACCTATCAAATCTTTGCCGCCATTGGGCAAAAAATCGCCTAAAACGGCACACTTTCGCCATGCCCACACCGCTTATTTCAGTTAAACAACTCTCCCGCCACTACGGTAAATTTCGCGCCGTTGATAATCTCAACTTTGAACTCCATCGCGGACAAATTTTAGGTTTTCTCGGCATCAATGGCGCGGGCAAAACCACCACTATGCAATTGATTACAGGCAATCTCGCGCCCACTACGGGCGAAATTCAAATTGCTGGACATGATTTATTCAGTAATGCCGCCGCCGCAAAGCAAGCCATTGGCTATTTACCTGAGCATTTGCCGTTATATAAAGACATGACGGTTAATGAATATTTGCGCTTTTGTGCAGAATTACACCGCGTTGCTAAAACTGAGCTTGCTCACGCTTTGCAAGATACCTTAGAGCGTTGTGGATTGGAGCAAGTCCAAAACCGTTTAATTCATACTTTATCAAAAGGTTATCAGCAGCGGATTGGTATTGCGCAAGCGATTATTCACGCACCCGAAGTGGTTATTTTAGACGAGCCGACGGTTGGTTTAGACCCCGTCCAAATTCACGAAATTCGGCAATTGATTAAACAACTGGGCGAAAAACACAGCGTATTAATTTCCACACATTTACTTTCTGAAGTGCAAAGTATCTGCACAGATGTGCAATTAATTCACCGTGGACAATTGAAAGTGAAAGCAAATTTAGTGGAATTGCTGGCACAAATGAGTACGCAGATTGCAAAAATTGGATTACGCCGCCCGCCTCATGAGCAAGCTTTTCAAGCAATTGCGGGAATAGACGTTATAGAAAATTTAAATGAAGGTTATTTCAGAATTCAATATCAAACTGAAATACAACTAGAGCAATTAGTTAATGTATCTGTGCAAGAAAACTGGGGATTATTTGCTTTAATTCCAGAAAGCAGTTCTTTAGAACATTGGTTTATTGAAATGAGCAAAGATTGAAGCTGTTAAAATATAGCAACGACATTATATAGCAAACGCACTTTAACTGGAGTGCAATAGCTTCAGCTATTGCCTGTATCGTAACAGGTAAAATATCGTTTAATCAAATGGTTAAAAAAGCAATAGCTAAAGCTATTGCACTCCAATTCAATCAATTTAAGGTGCGTTTACTATATTAGAAGTGACGCAGTTAAATAAAAAAAACGTGTAGGATGGGCTGACGATAGGAAGCTCATCAAAACTGTTTATCGGCAGTTATTCACAGAATAGCTTGCGTTAGCACAAGTTTATCCTTGCACGTTAGCCTTGTTGATGGGCTTCCTTGCGTCAGCCTATCCTACTTTTATTTAAACTGCGTAATTGCTATTCCAAAAAATAATATTAATTAAATATTGTTAATGATAGATAGAACTGGATTTATTCTAAAACATAAGATTTGCATTTTATCTAATATCAATGCTAGTATTAGGAATACACCCCCACGATAATAAATATCGTTTAGTTCCTCTGTTCGTATAGCCTATTTTACATAATAATCCCACAATTGATTTAAACAAATCAATTCTTATGTGCCCGCTATTGCTAAGTAGCAAAATATGATAACTATACATAACTAAACAAAGCAGTCATTGTAAAACTGTTCTCAGCCTTTTGCATTGTTCACTCGTATTTATCTAAATAAATTTTCGCATTAAACCAGAGACGCATCCGTAAAAGCTAAACATCAGCTCCCCATAACGTTGCAAACACTGTTTAAGATTTCTTTTTGGTCGTTGTAGAAAACGTCCGCTTAATGCAAGCTCGTTCCCTTCTAAAAATGACCGACTAAACGCAAAACTTTCCAAATAACACTGTAAGACAGAATATTCCCTCCCACTTTGACGTATTGATACATTAAGCAAATATGAATCTAACCGAACTCAAGAAAAAAACAGCCGCCGAGATTATCGATTTAGCACAAGAATTAGGCATCGAAGGCATTTCGCGTGCCCGTAAACAAGACGTGATTTTCGCGCTGCTCAAAGCCCATGCTAAAAAAGGCGAAGATATTTTTGGCGATGGCGTGCTTGAAATTCTACAAGATGGTTTTGGTTTCCTGCGTTCAGCGGACAGTTCGTATCTCGCAGGGCCTGATGATATTTATGTTTCACCGAGCCAAATCCGTCGTTTTAATCTACGCACGGGTGACACTGTTGCGGGGAAAATTCGCCCCCCCAAAGAAGGCGAACGCTATTTTGCCTTGCTAAAAGTCAATCACATTAACTTTGAACCTCCTGAGCAAGCCAAAAATAAAATCCTGTTTGAAAATTTAACCCCTCTATTTCCCACTGAACGCATCCATTTAGAAATTGGTAATGGTAGTACCGAAGATTTAACCCCCCGCGTCATTGATTTAGTTGCTCCCATCGGTAAAGGTCAACGCGGTTTAATTGTTTCCCCGCCTAAATCTGGTAAAACCATGATGTTGCAAAACATCGCGCACTCCATCGCCAACAACCATCCTGAATGTTATCTGATTGTTCTCCTAATTGATGAGCGTCCTGAAGAAGTAACCGAAATGGCGCGCTCAGTACGCGGTGAAGTCATTTCTAGTACCTTTGATGAGCCCGCCACCCGTCACGTCCAAGTTGCCGAAATGGTGATTGAAAAAGCCAAACGCTTAGTTGAACACCGTCGCGATGTTGTGATTTTATTAGATTCTATTACCCGTCTGGCACGGGCTTATAACACCGTCGTCCCTTCCTCTGGCAAAGTGTTAACGGGTGGGGTGGATGCAAATGCTTTACACCGTCCTAAACGCTTCTTTGGTTCTGCACGGAATATTGAGGAAGGTGGCAGTTTAACCATTATTGCAACCTCTTTAGTCGATACAGGCTCAAAGATGGACGAAGTGATTTATGAAGAATTCAAAGGAACGGGCAATAACGAAATTCACTTAAATCGCTCTTTATCAGAAAAACGGGTTTATCCTGCGATTGATATTCAACGCTCTGGCACACGGCGCGAAGAATTGCTTACTGATGCAGAAGAATTGCAAAAAATGTGGATTTTACGCAAAATTGTCCAACCGATGGACGAATCCGCAGCCATGGAATTTTTACTTGACCGCCTCAAAATTACCAAAACAAATGGCGAGTTTTTTGAATCGATGAAAAGATAAATCCAATTTACGTTATTAATGGCTTTTCTCAAAGTCATTAAACACGTTAAAATAAGGTTGAACATTCTTTTCTTAAAAACCAGCAATGCTAAGAAAGTCATTGAGCAAGGTTAACTCAATGAATTATCTAGCTTTGCTGTCAAGCGACGGCGACTGTTATGACTCATTCTAACCGCATTTCTACGCTCATCTCCAACCTGATTCCCACTGTCAATCGTAATCCCGCGCCTAAAGTGGCAGTTGTGATTGTGAATTATAACGCTGGGGAGTGGTTAACGCAGTGTGTAATCAGTGTGTTACGTTCAACGTTATCAGCAGCGATTTACATTGTTGACAATGCTTCGACTGACAATAGCTTGAGTTTATTGCGTCATCAACTTGTACAACCGACTCGAGTTGATATTTCACGATTTCCTACACAACTTATTCAGAATACTGAAAATTTAGGCTTTGCTGCTGCGGTTAATCAAGGCATTATTGCTAGCGGTGAAACTGAATATGTGCTAGTGCTGAATCCCGATTGTGAAATTGAACCTGATACTTTGGCACAATTCTGTCAAACCATGGCGGAATATCCACAACATGGCATGGCAGGCTGTTTAGTGCGTAATACCGATGGCACTGAACAAGCAGGCTGTCGGCGCGGCATTCCCAGTCCGTGGCGGTCAGTGGTGCGTGTGCTACATTTGGATAAACTGTTCCCACAAGAACAAAAATTCAAAAGTTTTGTACTGACGCAAGAACAAATGCCCACTGAACCAATGGAAATTGAAGGCATTTCTGGTGCATGTATGTTTGTGCGACGCGAAGCCTTGCAACAAGTTGGATTAATGGATGAAAGCTATTTCTTACATTGCGAAGACTTAGACTGGTTTATGCGCTTTCGCGATGCAGGACGACCCTTATTATTCATTCCTCACATTGAAGTTACGCACAGCAAAGGTTTTTGCAGCCGTAAAAAACCCGTATCGGTTTTATGGTACAAACACCGTGGCATGATTCGCTTTTATCGTAAATTCTTTAAAAAGCAATATCCTGCATTTTTATATTGGGGGGTTGTCAGTGCGGTTTGGACACGTTTTGCATTATTAGCCTCTGTGCTCATTGCCCAGCAAAGCGTAGGTTCAGTGAAAAACTTGTTTAGTAACTTCAGCCAAACGGTCAATGCACCGCGTGAAGAATTATTGCTTTTACACACCACGCCGACCAGCTCTATTTCTCTCGTCACGCGCCCGCGTAAGGAGCGATAATGAGTTTGCGTTTTAGCAAATCACCGGGTTGTTGGGAACGCCATTTACAACGCCAATACAACAACCCCTTATTTATCCAAATTGCGCAACCGCTCACCCAAGAAGCAGTTAACCATGCGCGGCAACAAGACGAGCAGGAACGCCAACATTTTCAACAAGCGTTTCAAGTATTGCTCACCGACGTTGCCAGCTTGGCGGCACAAGTAGAAGCGGCTGTTATTTTTAAAATGCAAGACCGTATTGATGTGCTTTATGAACAATGTGCTGCCTTAGGTGGGGATTTTAGCGACGCTAAACGCGGGTTGCGTGAACTTAACAACATCATCATGCAAGTGATTAAAAGCAGCGCAGAAATCACGGATGCGAGCAAAGCTGAAACTTTAGAAGCCCTTATTAGCAAAGACCAAGCCCGCCAGCTGCATTTTAATTTACTAGAATATCCCTTAATTGCCCATTTATTACATCCCAGTTCACCGATTAAACCTGAAGAACTCGTTCCAACCTTATTAAGTGAAGATGAAGCTTCCTTACGCGCCGCGATGAGTTTACTAGATTTAGAAAAACAAAAAATTTTATGTGATGAAGCCCGCGCTTTGCTAACCTACCTAAAATTAAAAGGTAATTTGCTAAATAACGCATGGGAACGCCTCGCAGTGATGGAACAACCTTTATATAGACCGAATTAAAATTGAGTACAGAAAATTATGAGTGAAATTTCCCGTTTAAAATGGCATTGCCGTCGTGGCATGAAAGAATTAGATATATTATTTATCAACTATTTAGACAATTATTATCCCACAGCAACCGCTGAAGAACAAGCCGCTTTTCGCGCACTCCTTGACTGGCAAGACCCTGATTTATTCGCTTGCATTACGGGACGAATGACACCCCCCGATGAATTAACCCAAAGTTTAATTAAAAAACTCTGCGAATCATTGCCCACCCCCGCCGCCTAAATGTAATTAGATTTCTAAAACTTAAGTGGACAATAACAAGACACGATTTAAGCTTATAAGAAATTGAGTGATAGATTTTTTTGATGGATTTCACCTTGTTCGCAAATACTTTTCTTACAAAACATCTCCTTATCTTCGTCTATCCTCACTTATACTCCTTATATTTGTAGAGACAATTATCATGAAAAAATGGGCTTTACCCTTATTACTTTCTTTTGTAAGCACCCAAGTTTTAGCCGCCGATTTATATTTAGAAGGCGTTAGCATTCTGGGCAAAAAGAAAACCGCTATGTTAGTCGTAGATGGCGGCAAAATTACCGCTGATGAAGGTGAAGAGCTTGGTGTAGGGGGCTGGATTTTAGCTAAAGTAGATAGCCGTTCGGTTACCTTAAAAAATGCGCAAGGCACTGAACAACAAGTCTTAGAATTACACCAAAGAGCCAGTTTAGGTGCACCTGCTGTAAATCCAGCTGCACCCGCGGCGCAAAGTTTGCCACAAGCGCAACCTACAACTCCACCTACTGAAGCTCCTCCGGGATTCCGTAAAGTGCGCACGCCATTTGGTGAAATTTTAGTGAAAGATGAGCCCTCTACTCAAGGCACAGGACCTGTTGTCAATCCAACGACAACGACAACCGTCCCCGCAACTGCTGCTAGCAATCCCGCCGCAGCTACGGCAAACAATGCAACGCCCGCCAATGGAGCGCAACAAAAAGATTTCATGACCATGTTAAAAGAGGCTTCGGAAAAGCAAAAACAATCAGGCGTTGCGCCCACGCCGATTACAAACAATCCTTTCTTTAATCCCAATAATGGCGCGGCTAATGCCAATACAACGCCTACCAAGTAAGTTTTGTTTTCTGACAGGTCTTTGTTTAACTCGGTAAAATGCTCAACTACTCTTTGCTGTAGGGTGGAATAGGCGCAAGCCGTATTCCACCATGCACTGTAGGAGTGAATAATTATAGTCAACGCACTTTAACTGGAGTGCAATAGCTTCAGCTATTGCCAGTGTCGTAACAGGTGAAATACTGTTCAATCAAATGCTTAAAAAGCAATAGCTAAAGCGATTGCACTCCAATTTACGCAATTTAAGGCGCGATTAC
>CAZKST010000041.1:0-16493 GCA_964555395.1 uncultured Thiotrichaceae bacterium
TCGGCGGCTAAGCCGACGGATTCGGATAAAGTAGGATGGGGGTGAATGGTTAAACCAATATCCTCCGCTTCACAGCCCATTTCTATCGCTAATGCAATTTCTGCAATTAAATCGCCTGCGCTGGTGCCGACAATGCCGCCACCAATAACACGTCCCGTTTCTTCGTCAAACAGTAACTTAGTGAAACCTTCGTCGCGTCCGTTGGCTAAAGAGCGTCCGCTGGCTGCCCATGGGAAAATGCCTTTGCCGTATTTGATGCCTTGTTTTTTCGCTTCAGTTTCAGTTACGCCTACCCATGCTACTTCTGGGTCGGTGTAGGCAACGGAAGGAATCACTTTTGCTTCAAAATGGCTCTTCATGCCCGCAGCTGCTTCAGCGGCGACTTTGCCTTCGTGCGTGGCTTTGTGCGCTAACATGGGTTGTCCAACGATGTCGCCAAGCGCGAAAATGTGGGGAACATTGGTGCGTTGTTGTGAGTCAACTGGGATAAAGCCTTGTTCTGTCACGGTAACGCCCGCTTTATCCGCACTAATCAGTTTGCCATTGGGACGGCGACCGATAGCAACCAGCACCTTGTCGTAAACAGCATGAGCGGGGACATTCGCCGCGCCGCTTTCAAAATGAACGTGAATACCGTCGGCTTTGGCTTCCATCGCGCTGACTTTGGTACTTAAATAAATTGCATGATATTGTTTTTCAGCGCGTTTAAGGAACGGTTTGACTAAATCCGCATCTGCACCCGCCATTAAATTGTCGAGCAATTCTACAATCGTGACTTGTGCGCCGAGCGCGTGATAAACGGTTGCCATTTCTAAGCCGATAATCCCGCCGCCGACAACGAGGAAACGTTTGGGAATATCAGTTAAGGCTAATGCGCCTGTCGAATCAATCACTCGCGGGTCGTGATGAGGGAAACTAGGAATAGTCGTCGGTTGTGAGCCTGCGGCGATAATTGCGTTATCAAAACGAATTGTTGTGACTTTGCCGTCTGCGCCTGTAACGGCGAGCGTGTGCGGGCTGGTGAATTGTCCATTGCCTTGCACAACTTGCACTTTGCGTTGTTTGGCTAAACCGCTTAAACCGCCTGTTAAACGTTTGATTACGCTGTCTTTCCAGCCGCGTAATTTGTCAATGTCAATGCTGTTGACACTAATATCAACGCCGTGTGCTTTTAAAGCTTGGGTTTCGTCTAACACTTTTGCGACGTGCAACAAGGCTTTAGAAGGAATGCAACCCACGTTTAAACACACGCCACCGAGTGAAGATTCTTTTTCCACTAAAATGGTTTTTTTGCCTAAATCGGCGGCGCGGAAAGCGGCGGTGTAACCGCCGGGCCCTGCGCCCAGCACTAACACTTCGGCGTGTAAATCGCTCTCTCCCGCAGGAGCAGCGGCGGGCGTGGGCGCAGGCGCGACGACGGGCGCAGGTTTTGCCGCAGGTGCGGCGGGGGCAGCAGCAGGGGCAGCTTGTGCGCTTGCACCTTCAGCGGCTAACGTTAAAACGACTGTGCCTTCAGAAACTTTATCGCCGAGTTTGACTTTGATTTCTTGCACAACGCCCGCGTGGGAGCTGGGCACTTCCATCGTTGCTTTGTCACTTTCTAAGGTGAGTAAGGATTGTTCTTTTTTAACTGTGTCGCCGACATTTACCATGACTTCAATAATCGGGACGTTTTTAAAATCGCCAATATCGGGAATTTTGACTTCAATTAAGTTGCTCATTGATGTTCCTTTGTTAAATGCTTTGATTGCAAAACCTGTTAAGTTTTGATTCGTTCTTGCTCAAAAGCACTATTGCTCTCAAGTTAAGCGCATTTGTAGGGTGGAATAGACGCGAGCCGTATTCCACCATCTGGCTTACCATCTGTTTTTGTTAAGCTTTTGTGGCGTTTCATGGTGGAATACGCTGCGCTATTCCACCCTACAATACTCATGTTGGAACGAGATAAAATTTAACAGGTATCTGTTTTATCTTAAAAAACTGTTGATTTCAGATTAAAACAATAACCGTCGTTCATCGGATAACACATCACACAAGGCATTGGTGAAACGTGCCGCCGCCGCGCCATCAATCACGCGGTGGTCATACGATAACGAGAGAGGAAGCATTAAACGGGGAACAAATTCGCCATTTTGATAGACAGGTTTCATGCTAGAACGCGATACACCGAGAATCGCCACTTCGGGAGCGTTGATAATTGGCGTAAAGGCTGTGCCGCCAATCCCGCCAAGGCTGGAAATGGTGAAACACGCGCCTTGCATTTCGCTGGGGGATAATTTTTTATCCCGCGCTTTTTTACTTAATTCAGTCAATTCTTTGGCAATTTCAAATAAGCCTTTGCGGTCAACATCGCGCAATACGGGCACGACTAGCCCTTCAGGCGTGTCGACAGCCACACCGATGTGGTAATACTTTTTCAAAATTAAGTGTTGTCCATCGGGGTCTAAAGAGGCGTTAAAGTCGGGATACATTTTTAAGGCATAAACGCTGGCTTTCAAAAGAAAAGCAAGCATTGTGACTTTCGCGCCGCGTTTTTCGCCTTCGCTTTGTAAACTTTTGCGGAAGGCTTCAACGGTAGTAATGTCCGCTTCATCAAATTGAGTAACGTGGGGAATATTGACCCAACTGCGATGTAGGGCTGCGCCCGAAATTTTCTTGATGCGTAATAAAGGTTGTTTTTCAATTTCGCCAAATTTGGAGAAATCAACCGCAGGAATGTCTGGAATGCCACGCACGGGCGGGCTATCACTCGCTACTGATGGCGCGGCGATGGTGACGACTTGCGCAGGGCGGGCTAATTCACCTTTGACAAAGGCTTGAATATCTTCTTTTAAAATCCGTCCTTTTTCGCCTGAACCAGTGACTTTGCGTAAATCTACGCCCAATTCCCGCGCAAATTTCCGCACAACAGGGCTGGCATGTACTTCTAAAATCGTGCTTGCACTATTAGGCGTGTTTGCCTGCGCAACTGCTTGTGCAACGGTCGCGGCGGTAGTCGCAGGCGCGGCGGGAACAGGAATCGGTGCGGGCGGCGGAGCAGCAACAGAAGGCGGAATTGGACGTGTGTCCATTTCAGGTAATTTAGGCACAGCGGGTGCGGGTGCTTCGGCTTCTTCCGCAATCATGATTAATGCTGAACCTTCAGAAACGCGGTCGCCGACTTTGACCAGAATTTCTTTCACTACGCCATGCGCAGAAGAGGGGACTTCCATCGTAGCTTTGTCACTTTCTAAGGTGACAAGCGGGGTATCAATTTGAATTTTATCGCCGACATTGACGTTAATTTCAATAATCGGTACGTTTTTAAAATCGCCAATATCAGGGACATGAATCGCTTTTGTCATTTTAGGGGTCTCTTTGAAAATTGAAACAGGGATGACCACCGTTAAACGTAGCTTTGTTTAGACAAATGAAGTCCTTAACGCGCTACGCTTAACTGTGAATAACCGTTAGTTAAACTGAAGCGGGATAAGGTTTATCAACGGGGATGCTGTATTTACTAATCGCCTCATTGATGACTTTTTTATCTAAAGTCCCTTCATCCACTAAAGCTTTTAACGCGGCTAATGCAACGTAATAACGGTCAACTTCAAAGAAGTGGCGTAATTTTTTGCGCGTATCACTGCGTCCAAAGCCATCTGTCCCTAATACGACATAACGCTTGGGAATATAAGCGCGAATTTGGTTGGCAAATTGGCGAATATAGTCCGTTGCCGCAACCACGGGGGCGGTATTTTGGCTTAAACATTGAGTTACATAACTTTGTTTGGCTTCTTGGTCGGGGTGCAGTAAATTCCAGCGTTCTACTTGTTGACCTTCGCGGGCAAGTTCGTTAAAGCTAGTAACACTCCAAACTTCAGCAAACACATTAAAATCTTGTTGCAATAATTCAGCCGCAGCAATGACTTCGCGTAAAATCGTGCCACAACCGAGTAATTGCACTAATGCGGGTTTCTTGGTTTTTGCGGGAATCGTCGGTACTGAGAAGCGATACATGCCTTTGATAATACCAGTCGGTGTATCAATGGCTTGTCCTGCAATTTTCAGTTCTGTATCGGGCATAGCGGGATGCAGATAATTTTCATTCATTACCGTGATGTAGTAATAAATGTTTTCTTGCTCTTGATACATCCGCCGTAAACCATCTTGCACAATTACCGCTAATTCATAGGCAAAAGTCGGGTCATACGATACGCAATTCGGCACAGTGCCAGCCAATAAATGGCTATGTCCGTCTTGGTGTTGTAAACCTTCACCCGCTAACGTTGTCCGTCCCGCTGTTCCGCCGACTAAGAAGCCACGCGCTTGAATATCGCCCGCCGCCCATGCTAAATCGCCAATCCGTTGGAAGCCAAACATGGAATAGAAAATATAGAACGGAATCATGGGCAAATCGTGATTACTGTACGATGTCCCCGCCGCAATCCATGAGCAGAATGCGCCCGCTTCATTAATCCCTTCTTGCAATACTTGCCCGCTTTTATCTTCACGGTAATACATCAATTGGTCAGCATCTTCAGGACTGTATAACTGCCCTGTCGGTGCATAAATTCCTAATTGACGGAACATGCCTTCCATGCCAAAAGTCCGCGCTTCGTCAGGCACAATCGGCACAACAAATTTACCGATTTTTTTATCGCGGGTCAGTTGATTTAAAATCCGCACAAATGCCATCGTTGTTGAAAATTCGCGGTCACCGCTATCTTTCAACTGCGCTTCAAACGCTTTTAATTCAGGGATTTCTAACGCGGCACTGCGCGGACGACGGACAGGGAAATTACCGCCTAACGCGGCACGCCGTTGTTTAATGTATTGGGTTTCAGGACTATTATCGGCAGGGCGATAGAAAGGCACTTCGTTAATATGGTCATCAGAAATCGGAATATTGAAACGATTGCGGAAAGCTTTTAAGGCTTCCTCACCCATTTTCTTTTGTTGGTGAGTGATATTTTGCCCTTCGCCCGCTTCTCCCATGCCGTAACCTTTAACCGTTTTCGCAAGAATAACGGTAGGTTGTCCCGTATGTTTTACTGCTGCTGAAAATGCCGCGTAAATTTTATGCGGGTCATGTCCGCCGCGCTCTAAACGCCAAATATCATCGTCGGTCATTTGAGCGACCATTTCTTTTAATTCAGGATATTTGCCGAAGAAAAATTCACGGGTATACGCGCCACCTTTAGATTTGAACGCTTGATATTCACCATCAACCGCTTCCTCCATCCGTTTACGCAGTAAACCATGCACATCTTTTGCTAACAAAGCATCCCAACCAGACCCCCAAATGACTTTAATAACATTCCAACCCGCACCACGGAAAACGCCTTCTAACTCTTGGATAATCTTACCATTGCCGCGCACGGGACCATCTAAACGCTGCAAGTTACAGTTGACGACGAAAACTAAATTGTCTAATTTTTCGCGCCCTGCTAAAGAAATCGCGCCTAAAGTTTCAGGTTCATCGGTTTCACCATCGCCTAAAAACGCCCAAACTTTACGCCCTACGCCGTTTTGCTCCGTCGCTTCGGCTTGAATCAATTCACGATTATGCAAATATTTCATAAAACGCGCTTGATAAATCGCCATAATGGGCCCTAAGCCCATAGAAACCGTAGGGAACTGCCAAAATTCAGGCATTAACCAAGGATGCGGATAAGAAGATAAACCATTGCCGTCGACTTCTTGTCTAAACTTTAATAAATCTTCTTCACTCAAACGTCCTTCCATGAAAGCGCGTGCATACATACCCGGTGCAGTATGTCCTTGGAAAAAGACCAAATCGCCGCCATGATTTTCGCTTGGAGAATGCCAAAAGTGATTATAACCAATATCATACAAGGTTGCAGATGAGGCAAAACTGGCAATATGTCCGCCGAGTTCAGTCGTAATTCGATTGGCTTTAACAACGGTTGCCATCGCATTCCAACGGGTAAATGCGCGAATTCGCCATTCTAATTCGGCATCGCCTTGGATACGTTCTTCTTGAGTGGGGGGGATAGTATTGACATAAGGGGTAGTTAAACTACACGCAACATCGGCACCCGCATGCCGTGCCTCCTCTTGCAATTGCGTCATTAAGAAACGGACGCGTTCTGTGCCATATTGCTGATAAACAGCGCGTAACGCACCTAACCATTCTTGCGTTTCTTGCGGATCGTGATCAATGACTTGCTGATTCGCTGTCATGTATTTTTTCCTTTGGTTTTTGTTTTAATATCAATCACATTGGGTTAATATGACTGCCGTATTAATCGCTTTTTTGTAAAAAGCGGGGTGTTGAAATAAGTGTTGGCTTATTATCGGTGTTAATATTTTTACAAAATTTCATTGAAATAAGCAATACAAGAAGCGAAAAAAAACGGAGGCGGGATGTGCGAAAAAGGGAAGGGAAATTTATAAATATGTAGGGTGGAATAGCGAAGCGTATTCCACCATGAAACGCTGCCAAAGCTTGGCAAAAACAGAGTATAGTAATCACATCTTAAATTGCGTAAATTGGAGTGCAATAGCTTTAGCTATTGCTTTTTAACTATTTGATTGAACAGTATTTTACCTTTTGCGACACTGGCAATAGCTGAAGCTATTGCACTCCAGTTAAAGTGTATTTGCTATATCAAACAAATGGTGGAATACGGCGCAAGTCATATCCCGCTATTTCGTTGTTGCTAATTTTTTAGACGTTGTAGCGTTTGGTGGTGGAATACGCTGCGCTATTCCACCCTACAATACTTATGAAAGAAACTATCTTTAATCTCAGAATTAATTTAATAGTGCAGGATTAGTAGAAGTAGGAAAAGAAGTCACATGTGGATAATGAATTGTCTTTTGCTGGCTTAATTTAATTAAACCGATAACATCTAAAATTAAAGCAACACTACCATCGCCTAAAATTGTTGCACCTGAAATTCCAGCAACTTGTTTGTAATTGGTTTCTAGGCTTTTAATAACGATTTGTTGTTGTGAAAGTAATTCATCTACAAATAAACCAATTTTTTGTCCTTCGCCTTCTACTATTACGATTAAACCATCTTCTAAATTTCTAATCGGTGTTTCTATATTGAATAAGCGATATAAACGCACAATCGGAATATATTCATTTCTTAAATGATAAACTTCTGCTTTACCTGCTAACAAATTGATTTGTGAAGGTAATAAACGCAAAGATTCAATAATTGATAATAAAGATAAAATATAAATTTGCTCACCGACACGCACTAATTGCCCATCTAAAATCGCTAAAGTCAATGGTAAGCGAATTGTAAAAGTCGTGCCTTGATTAATTTTTGAAGAAACTTCAATTGCACCACCTAAAGAACGAATATTTCGCCGCACAACATCCATTCCCACCCCGCGTCCTGAAACATCGCTGACTTGCTGCGCGGTGGAGAAACCCGCGTGAAAAATGAATTCATAAAGTTGTTCTTCCGTCACAGCTTCATTGGGTTTTAATAAATTCATGGCTAACGCTTTTTGATAGATTTTATTTAAATCAATACCGCCGCCATCATCGCTGATTTGAATAATAATCGTCCCACCTTGATGATAGGCATGTAAGCTTAATATGCCATATTCTAATTTGCCTTTTGCTAAACGTTCTTCAGGAGCTTCAATGCCGTGGTCAAGTGCATTGCGAACTAAATGCACTAATGGGTCGCTCATTTTTTCTAATACGGTTTTATCTAATTCAGTGCTTTCGCCTGATAAGCGTAATTCTACTTTTTTACCTAAAGTTACGCTTAAATCATGGACTAAACGTGGAAAACGATTGAATGAATAGCTAATCGGCAACATGCGAATGCGCATAATGCTGTCTTGCAATTCGCGAGTATTGCGTTCCAGTTGCGCTAAACCATCGCGTAATTGATTGATTTTATTTGATTCAAAGTTTTGACTGATTTGGTCAAGCATGGATTGGGTAATGACTAATTCACCCACAATATTGATTAATTCATCAATTTTATCAATATTCACTCGAATAGAGGTTGCTTCATTTGCTAATAAATTGGTGTGAACAGGACGATGATGCACTTCATCTGCATGTTCTGTTGATTTTCCTGAAGTTATGATTTCTGTCACAGGTAAATCATGGGCTATTTCTTGTGTCTGTGATACGGAATTTTGGTTGGCAAAATCTGTAATTGATGTGGATTCTAAAGGGGGATTTTCTACGGGCGCGGGGGTAAATGTAGTATTTTCAGAAGTTGGTAATTCGGCAGTATTTTCGTTATTTTCATTGTAGATAACGATTTGTGGAACTAATTCGGGCGGAGATGTTGTGCTATCTGTGTCAATTGATTCTGCTTCAGTTTCAATAATTGCGGGATTGACTAATTCAATACTTAATTGGCTTTCTTCTAAAATCCATTCAAATACTTCTTCAATCGCACTTTTATCGGCATCGGTCGTTAATAATAATTCCCATGCAAGATAACATTGTTGTGAGTTTAAATGTTCCAGTGAAGGCAATTCGCCAGTATCCACATGAATTGCTAATTCTCCTAACTCTGCTAAAGCCATGAATAAATTCAAAGGGTCGTTGCCCGTTTGGAAAATTTGGGGATGCGGATGAAAGTGAATTCTCCATTGTTTTTGTGGAGTAGCCACAGGCTCAGGCGGTGGTGTGGGTTGCGTAACCGTCGCTATCGTTTCCGTAGAAGGGGGATTGATAATCGCACTGGGGATTTCACAAAATGGCTTTTTAAGTAGTTGAATTAAATTAACTTGGCATTGATTAACAAGGTTTTCATCATAAGAATGCTCATCACGCAAGGCAATTAACACCATGCGTAAAGCATCTACGGTGTCCAGTAAAGTATTGATAATATTTTGACTGACACTTTGCTCATTACTGCGAATTTCGCCTAAAAGCGTTTCGGCAATATGGGCAAAATGGACAACATTTTCAAATTTAAAAATGCCTGCGCCGCCTTTGATAGAATGCGCTACTCGGAAAATGCTATTAATCAATTCTTTATCTGATTCGCCAACAGTCATATCGAGCAGATTGGCTTCCATTAAATCTAAACTTTCGAGGCTTTCTTCAAAAAATAATTGTCGCACTTCAGTCATGTCAATGGACATTATCTATTTTCTCCCGTTAGCCTAAGACTTTTTTAACTGCTGCCAGTAATTTATCAGGGTCAAAAGGTTTATTAATCCACCCCGTTGCTTTGGCTTCGCGTGCTGCTTGTTTAATGGCTGGGTCGGTTTCTGTGGTTAATAATAAAATAGGCTTAAATTTATATTGCGGCATTTCGCGTAATAAGCGTAATAAAGATAAGCCATCCAAATCAGGCATATTGAAATCAGTAATAATTAAATCAAAAGTTTGTTGTTGCGCTAATTGTAGCGCATCTTTCCCATTATTTGTCGTTTGCAACTCATAACCTGCGCTTTGCAAGACAAACGTTAGCATCTGTAACATGGCATGAGAATCATCACTTACTAAAATTGTCGTCATGTTATTATTCATCTTTTTCAGTGCAGAAATGCGTTTACAGCAAAATTTATTCGGTTGCTTTCGGCGTTGCGGGTGGCTTTGGCTCAACAGACGACGCATTTTTGCTGTTAAAAGCTTCTTTTGCTAATTCACCAATCCCTGCAATAGAGCCAATGACACTAGAAGCTTCTAATGGCATCATAATAATTTTTTGGTTTTCTGCCGAGCCAATTTCTTTGAGGGCTTCTACATATTTTAAGGCGATAAAGTAGTTAATCGCGTTGACATTCCCGCGAGTAATCGCTTGCGATAACATCATTGTCGACTTGGCTTCTGCCTCTGCTTCCCGCTCCCGCGCTTCTGCATCGCGGAAAGCCGCTTCTTTGCGTCCTTCGGCTTCTAAAATCGCAGATTGTTTTTTCCCTTCTGCGACTAAAACGTCGGCTTCTTTTTTCCCTTGGGCTTCTAAAACCGCCGCCCGCTTATCCCGTTCAGCTTTCAATTGGCGTGCCATAGAGTCGACCAAATCTTTAGGCGGCGCAATATCTTTAATTTCTATCCGTAAAATTTTCACCCCCCATGGTGTCGTGGCTTCATCAACTACAGTCAGCAAGCGGTGATTGATTTCATCCCGTTTGGATAATAATTCGTCCAACTCCATTGAGCCCATGACGGTACGGATATTGGTCATCGTTAAATTTAAAATGGCATCTGTCAAATTATCAACTTGATACATCGCTTCGGCGGCATTAATTACTTGATGGAAAACTACCCCATCCACGCGAATCATAGCGTTATCACGGGTGATGACTTCTTGCGAAGGTACATCCATGACTTGTTCTTTCATATTGACTTTATGTGCAATATATTCAAAGAAGGGAATGATAAAATTGATACCCGGTTCAAGAGTGCGCGTATATTTACCAAAATACTCAATGGTATAACGACTCCCTTGGTCAACGATAATCACGCTCATGAATGCTAATCCTGCGGACAAGAGCAGGACAACTAAGAGAAATATCCAGATAATCACAACGGCATCATTCATATCAAGCCCTCAAGTGGGTGAATGGGGAAGTTATAGCAACCGCATTTTAAATTGATTAGGATGGAATAGGCGCAAGCCGTATTCCACCATTTGATTTACCCTCTGTTTTTGCTCAGTTTTTGCGGCATTTCTTGGTGGAATACGCTTTGCTATTCCACCCTACAATACTTCAGCATCGCTATTTTCATCATCTTCTTCAAAAGTACGTTTAAATGCCGTACCACCGCAATTAGGACACACAGGAATATAAGCAGGTTGATGGAATGTTAAAGAATATTGACATTGATCACAGACTAATGTCCCAATTCCGATAATTTCGCCACTGTTCCATTCCGTTGCACAGCGCGCCCGCTCGGCGAGATTGTGCAATTCTAATTGTGTATGGTCGACCATGACACTAAATACATCAAATAAACGCTCTTCAATTAATTCCAAATCAAAACGCAACCAACTGACTAATTCTTGCTGCGTTTCGGTTAAAAAATGCGCGGCATCATGCAAATCACGCCATAAATAATCGCTAATTTTTTCTGCTTGTTCACGGCTAAGCTCATTTAAAGTAACAGCTTGTTCTTTAGCTGTATCTAAATAACTGCGCAAATTGCTGGGCGTATTGGCTGAATTATTTAAACCCTCTTGCGCCCGATTCAGCATTTTAGTGTAGCCTTCTAACATTGCATCTGTTTGACCAGATTTAGAAGTGTCTTTCGTGTCCATAAATCAATCCTTGGGGGTAAAAAAAAGCCAATTAAATTGTTATTATTGTGTTTTATAAAGACGAGGTTTCCCGCCGTAAGCGTTTAATTAAGCTGGAAGTATCCCAACGATTGCCGCCCATGGCTTGTAATTCTGCATAAAATTGGTCAATCAGGGCTGTGACGGGCAATAACGCGCCATTTTGCCGCGCTTCTGCAAAACATAAACCTAAATCTTTGCGTAGCAAATCCACAGCAAAGCCGAAATTAAACTGGTCATCAACCATAGTATGTCCCCGATTTTCCAATTGCCATGAAGTCGCTGCACCTTTAGAAATCACATCCAGCACTTTGTGCATGTCTAAATTGGCATGTAAACCGAAATTAATCGCTTCCGATAAACTTTGCAGTAAACCAACGATACATAATTGATTGACCATTTTAGTTAACTGTCCATTACCCGCCGCGCCTAAATGGGTGACTGCCCGCGCATAAGCTTGAATGACTGGCGTAGCCCGTTGAAAAATTGCCTCATCGCCGCCGACCATAACGGTTAAAATCCCTTTTTCCGCGCCACTTTGTCCACCTGAAACGGGAGCATCAAGACTGTGTAAACCGCGTTGTAAAGCCTGTTGATATAATTCGCGGGCAATCGTTGCTGAAGCGGTTGTATGGTCAATCAACACACTATCCGCTTTCATGGTTTGAAAAACGCCTTGCTCACCGAGAATAACTTGACGCAAATCCTCGTCATTCCCCACACAAGTAAACACAAAATCAGCATTAACGGCGGCAGCGGCGGGGGTATCTGCAACTTGAATTTGTGCAGCAGGAAGACTGGCTTTTACTTGGCTTAACCAATGAATGGCTTTAGCACGGGTGCGATTATACACAGTCACCCGATGACCTTGCGCGGCAAGATGACGCGCCATCGGTTGTCCCATCACACCCAACCCAATAAAAGCCACTGCATAACACGCTTGCGTCATAGAAGGCGTTGACATATCCCTGTCTCCTGCTGTGTAAGTTAACGTAATTTAGCTAATAACAAATTTGCTTGTGGAATACAACCCCGTCCAACCATCCAGACAATTTGATGGGATTGCGTCGGTAAAGTAGAAGGTAATTGATATAACACCAATTTTTTAAATGACGCATTACCGCGACGGCTGGTAACTTCAACGGTATAAGTATCGCCATACACAATAGGTAAACTGCGCGGCCATGTCACGGTTGTTTGATTAGCGGGCCAAGTCATTTGTACTTCACGTCCACTATCTTTATGTTTGATTAACAGATTGCTGGCGGTGCCGCTATCATTATCTGAACGCCATAACACAATATCACGCCCATCTGTAACACAATAATGGCGTTTATTGGTGCTAACATCAATTGCCCAAATGTCATCGGGCGAATCACTGACTTGGGCGCGCAAAGTTGTCGCAGAAGTCTGTGACTCTTGTAAGAATTGTGCTAGAGTTTCTACTATATGGGTCTCTTGTTGAAGAATCGCTGTTGCTGATGTTTTGTCTTGCAGTTTATCATGGTATGGACCGCGTACCGTCAAGACTTGCCCACTGTTAAAAACAACGGTAAGTTCTGCCGCCGCTGTTAAATCAATTGTTTGCTGTTGAGATAAAGTTTGACCAGCAATAAACTCAGTCCCTTGACTGCGAATTACCACCATATCAGCTGAAGCTGCTAATCCAGTAACACTAAATAAAACCATAGGAATTACTACGATACGTTGTAACCATTTCAGTAGAGTTGACATTATTTTAACCTCTTAAGAAAGTAAAGCCTTTGACACAACCCCGCAAAATGAAACTCAATGCCTCACATAGCGTCTATTTGGGTTGCACAAAGTGGTGTTTATCTATAATTTTAGCAAACTCTGCTGTTTATTGGATGCAAAAACCGTTTATCATTCGCTTGTTTCTTGTAAAAAACGGTCATCAAATATCATTATGTCTAATTCATCTGCTATGTTACATACACAGACACTTCCCACACAGGCAAGCTTTGCGCAATTACTGCAATCTCATTTGCAAGACAGCCAAATCAGTTGTCAACAATTAGCAAAAGAATTAAGTCTGCGTCCAGAAACGCTCCAACGCTGGTTAACAGGGGAAGTGCAACGCCCCCGCCAACGCCGTGATGTGTTACGCTGTGCAACCTATTTGAGTTTAACCCAGTTAGAATGTAATGATTTATTAACTGCTGCGGGTTTCGCGCCTGAACCTCTATCCTCTGCCAATTCAGTTTTATCTTCTTCAAAAATAAGAGTCGTCACCACTATGCCTGTTTTGCCACCTTCTACATCAGGTTTGCCGATTCATTTAGTGGATGGTATCCATCGCAGCCCGTTTGTAATTGGTCCTCCTATCACTGAACCGCGTCAATTTTTTGGACGTGACTACATTCTGAAGCGGATTTTTGATGTCTGGAAATATGTACCATTACAACATATTGCAATTGTAGGCCCCAAACGGAGCGGCAAAACCTCCTTACTACACTATTTACGCAAAATTATTGATACGCCTGTAGAACACCTCCGCCCGCAACAGCGCAATGACTGGTTAACAGTGGGTTATCAATGGGTTTTTATTGACTTTCAAGACCCGCGCATGTGTCAGCCAGAATCTTTACTGCGCCACATTTTAGTAGAATTAGATTTGCCCGTGCCTGAGCCTTGCGGTTTAAGCGAATTTATGGAAGTGATTGACCGCTATTTAGAAATTCCAACGCTGATTTTACTCGATGAAATCACAGCGGGACTCAGTTCACCCTATTTAGATGAAGCGTTCTGGTGGGTATTGCGAGTGCTCGGCAGTAACCACGCCCAAGGCAAAATTGGCTTTGTATTAACCACCCATCAACCGCCTGAAGAAATTATGGTGAATGACAATAAACCCTCGCCATTTCTCAATATTTTTGGGCATGTACTCAATTTAGGCAAATTTACCGAAACCGAAGCCCGCGCACTCATTCACAGCTCACCCATCCCTTTTAGCGCAGACGATGAAGCATGGATTTTAGAACACAGCAAAGCGTGGCCCGCCTTAGTACAAATTTTATGTCATTCCTGTTTAACCGCTTTAGAAGAACAAACCCCACAAGAACAATGGCGTAAACAAGCATTGCGCCGCATGTTACCCTATCAATATTTGCTTGATTACGACGAAGAATAACGAAAAAAGTATTTTGCGTTCACTATTGCTTCTTAGTATTACTGTTACTTATCATTGCACAATTAAAAAAATATTGAGCCAGTCCACCCGTAACAGCACGCTAAATACCGATATAAAAATTCGCACAATGCGACCCGACAACTTAAACGCTATTTTACATACGCCATCTTACCGCCTAGGTTTATTGGCATTTCCAGATACATTTCTTACTTTCGCCCTGCGCCAAAGTCAAGAAATGTGTCAAGCTAACACACGATATTATTCCCCCAATAATCCGCCTGTTAAACCAGCGGCTGTTCTTTTTCTCAAACGCCTGTTTGTCCCCGCATGACCCTTCTTTGGCATCGTCTGCCCGTTATTTTACATGATTTAAGCATGGTCATTCTCGCGTGGGGATTGGCTTTAATTCTACGCTATGATTTCCCCTTGCCCGCTGAAATCCTGCACTTGCAATGGCAAATTATCCCGCTCATTATCGGCGTGCAATCCCTAATTTTATGGCACAGCGGTTTATACAAAAGCATCTGGCGATTCACGGGCTTACCCGATTTTGTCCACATCATGCGCGCCGCCGTGCTCGGCACACTGCTGATTGTGCTCGCCTTGGCTTTATTTAATCGCCTAGAAAATATCCCGCGTTCTTCTTTACTGCTATATCCCTTTGTTTTAGTGTTTTTACTGGGAATGCCGCGCCTGTTTTTCCGCCTGATTTACGACCACCGCTGGACATTGCCGCCCGTACACTGTCAACATGTACTTGTGCTTGGCGCGGGCACATCAGGCGATATGCTGGTGCGCGACATGCTCCGCAATCCCCACTGCGGCTATATTCCCGTTGGCTTTTTAGATGACCGCCCCAGTTTACACGGCGGCAAAGTGCAAGGTTTACCCGTTTTCGGTGGTATTGAACAAATTTCAAGCCTTGCCGAATCGCTTTCTATAGACTTGATTTTAATCGCAATCCCTTCTGCAAGCGATGCGCAAATGCAACGCATTGTTGACTTATGCGAACGCAGTCGCATTGCGTTTAGAACCCTGCCCAAATTGGATGATTTATTGAATAATCAAGTCAATTTAAGCGCATTACGCGATGTATCAATTGATGATTTACTAGGACGTGAAAAAGTCAAACTAGACTGGGAAACGATAAAACAAGGACTCAGTGGCAAAATCGTGTTTGTCAGTGGCGGCGGCGGCTCTATCGGTACAGAACTTTGTCGACAAATTGCCCGTTTGCAACCCGCTGCCTTAGTCATTTTTGAACGCTGCGAATTCAATTTATATCAAGCCGAATTACTCATTCGTGAACAATTTCCTGCCTTAACTTTACACTGCCATTTAGGTGATGTGACGGATGCTGTCGCCGTGCGCCACATTTTTCAATTATACTACCCAAATATCGTTTTTCACGCAGCAGCGTATAAGCATGTTCCTATGTTACAAGGACAAATTCGCGAAGCGGTGCGCAACAACGTACTCGGCACACAAACCCTTGCCCAAGAAGCGATTGCCGCCCATTGTCAAAGTTTTGTCCTCATTTCTACCGATAAAGCGGTCAATCCGACCAACATCATGGGCGCGACCAAACGCGCTGCTGAAATTTTTTGTCAAGCGATGGACGAAGGCAGCAAAACCCATTTTATTACTGTCCGTTTCGGCAATGTACTTGGCTCGGCGGGCAGCGTTGTCCCCTTATTTAAATCCCAAATTGAAAAAGGCGGCGTGGTTACTGTAACCCATCCCGAAATTAGCCGTTATTTCATGACCATTCCCGAAGCCTGCCAATTAATTTTACAAGCGGGTGCAATGGGCAAAGGCGGCGAAATTTTTGTATTAGACATGGGAACGCCCGTAAAAATCACCTATCTTGCTGAACAAATGATTCGTTTAGCGGGCAAAGTGCCCAATGTGGACATCAAAATTGTGTACACTGGACTACGGGCAGGTGAAAAACTGCACGAAGAACTTTTTCATGCGGATGAAATTCTGGGCAAAACCTCACATCAAAAAATCATGTTAGCTGCGCAACGCCCTGTTATGTGGGAAGATTTTCAAGACAATTTGCACTGTTTACAAACCGCAAGTGAACAGTATGATGAAGTTGCAATTTATGACGCATTAAA
>CAZKST010000042.1:0-16460 GCA_964555395.1 uncultured Thiotrichaceae bacterium
GCAGAATGGCATAAGGTTAATTTCGCTAACGTGACTTCTGGGCGGGTAAAATCAATTAACACGTCAAATTTATCCATGACCATGCTTAAATCACTGACTAAAGGCACATCTAAACGCCCCAAGCCAGCAATTTCGCCCACATCTTTACCTAAAAAGGGGTGGTCGGCATGTTCTAAAGCAACGGTCAATTGTGCTTGTGGATTTTGTTGGCACGCTTCAATTAACATGCGTCCCATCCGCCCAGCGGCTCCCGAAATGGCGATATTAACCATAGTGTTTTCCTTTTTTAATAATTCGGTCAGTCAGTAATTTTTTTATATGAATACCGTGTTAGTGGTATTTCTTATTAGTTTAAATCGTTTGGAAAATATTTGCATAAAATGAAAACATCGCTAAAAACAGAAGCGATGAAAATAAAATAATGACGGTAACAGTATAAGGTTTGCAATCATACAATGAGGCAAAATTAACGTTATTCACCGCAACGGGTACGCAAATTTGAATAAAAACAATTGTTTTTAAAAATGTTGATAGCGGTGCAAAATACAAAATGACAAAAGCAAGCAAGGGTACAAACAGCATTTTATTCAGCAAACCGTAAGCAACTATTTTAATGTCCGTTTTAAGTGAAGTCAGCCCGCCTAAAAATACACCGAAAATAATCAGTTGTAAGGTCATGCCTGTATATGCACCCATTTCAATGGTTTGCAAAATGGCAGGGTGTAATTTTACCCCGAGAAAATTTAAACTGATGGCAGTTAATGCGAACCAGAGGACAGGAATTTTTAAAATATTTTTAAGGGATTCTCGCGTATTACTTTTGCCGAGTGAATAGAGAAATACGCCGCCAATATATAAAACAAAAACGTTGGCGGTATTAATCAGCACAGCATAAAACGCAACACTTTTACCAAATAAACCAATCAGTAAGGGAATGCCTAAATTGCCAGTATTGCCAATAATGCCCGTCGCGGTGACGATAGAAACATCTTTGGGGTCGTTTAAAAGGCGACTAAAAAGGAAAAAGCTTAATATGCCAGCAAGCACGGAGATAGCGAAATACCACGCGGGGGCGGCGAAATCGATGGCTTCAAAGGGTTTACTAAAAATTCCCCAAAACGCTAAGATGGGTTGTAAAAAATAAACTGATAGTAAAACTAAAGTTCGTTCATGGATTTCACTAAAAATTTTTTTTGCAACAAACCCGAGTAAAATAAAAAAATAGATACCTAGTAGAATGATAATATTAAACAAAATAGCTGCCTACTAAAAATTTACAGGAGTTGCACATAAGTGCGAACTCCTGTTAAAACTACTTATAAAATATAGCTTTAAACTATATTTGTGTAGATTTTAGCCTGCAAAGTTTTTGCTGACAAAATCCCAGTTTACTAAATTCCAGAAAGATTCTACATATTTAGCGCGTAAGTTGCGGTAGTCCACATAATAAGCGTGTTCCCACACGTCGCAAGTTAATAATGCTGTTTGACCTGCAGTAATAGGGGTTGCTGCGTTGCTGGTACTTACTAATGCTAAGCTACCATCGCTGTTTTTAACTAACCATGCCCAACCAGAACCGAATGTAGTGATTGCGGTGTTAGTAAAAGCTTCTTTGAATTTATCAAAAGAACCGAATTGAGCGTCGATAGCAGCGGCTAATGCGCCTGTAGGTTGACCGCCAGCGTTAGGAGCTAAACAATTCCAGTAGAAAGTGTGATTCCAGACTTGTGCTGCGTTGTTGAATAAACCACCAGAAGATTTTTTAACGATTTCTTCTAAAGTTGCGTTTTCGAACTCTGTGCCCACAATCAGTTTGTTGAGGTTATCAACATAAGTTTTGTGATGTTTGCCGTGGTGAATTTCTACGGTTTCTTTGGAGATGTGAGGAACGAGAGCATCAACAGCGTAGGGCAATTCTGGTAATTGATGTGGCATGGTATTTATCCTTAGTTGAGTAATAAGTAGAACAAAAATAAGTTTCTAATGGGGATTAACTTAGAATACTTAACGATAGCCATAGAATCTATCAAACAGACACAAACGGTTTTATAGCAAGCTTGAGGCAAGATGACAATAGGGCTAAGCGTTTTTTAAGTTAGCAATTTATTTTCATTCAAAATTTTTTGCTAAAACTTTGCTGAGATTATAAAAGTGTTATTAAATATGGGGGAAATGATGGGAGTTTTTCTTGTAAAAGAGGTTGGGTGTAGAAGTTACGCAGTTTAAACAAAAGTAGGATGGGCTTCCTTACGTCAACCCATCCTAGCGACGGTGTTTCGTGGTTATAGCAAACGCGCTACAAAATTATCTGAACCCTAATTTACTTAATTAATATAATTTTCTTAATTTTTTCATTAAGTTAATCAAGAAAATTAAGTGAATTAAGGTTCAGACAATAGTTTGCTATATTACATTCCTTTTAGGCATTTTTTAATTTGTATACCCTTCCCAAGCACGTTGCCGAATAAGTAAAAACAAGAAAAATGGCGCGCCAATAAAGGCGGTTAAAATACCCACGCGGAGCTCTTGAGGCGATTGTAAGGTGCGCGCTAATAAATCCATGAGCATTAAAAAAGTCGCGCCAATACAAGCACTAGCAGGAAGTAAAAAGCGGTGGCGTGTGCCGATTAATAAACGGACGGTATGCGGAATGATTAAGCCAATAAAACCAATTACGCCGCTAACAGCCACAGCAGCAGCAGTGAGTAATGTCGTCGCAAAAAGTAGTATCCATTTGATTTTTTCAACATCTACACCTAAAGCCGCCGCGCTTTCTTGTCCGAATAAGAGCAAATCTAGCTCGCGCTGAAAACAATAAATAATGACATAGGCAATGCCAAAACTCGGCAGCATGATACCGACATGCCACCATTGCCGCCCTTCTAAACTGCCCATTAACCAAAATAAAATTTCTTCAGCAACTTGCGGTGCTGCCCACGCTTGGCTGATGAGTAAGCCTGTTAATGCGCCGCATAAAGCATTGATAGCAATTCCAACAAGGAGTAAATCAGCAAGAGCAGTTTTGCCGTGTTGGTGACCGAGCCAATAGACGATAATAAGCACCAATCCACCGCCAATAAAAGCAAAGACGGGAATTGCCCAAAGGCTATAGCTGGCGAGCCCTATGATAAAACTGATAACTGCGCCGAGCGATGCACCCGCACTGACTCCAATGACATCAGGCGAGGCAAGGGGATTTTGTAGCAGTCCTTGCATCACTACACCCGCAACGGCTAGTGCAGCCCCGACCGTCGCGGCGATAATGAGACGCGGGAGGCGAAATTGATAAAGAATTAGGTGTTGTCCAGTATCTAAATGGGGAAACTGTGTTAACCACTCCTGTGGTACAAAAGGGCTGAGTAAGTGTTGTAATATGGCTAAAGGTGGCAAATGACTTGCCCCTAAACTTAAACTTAAGAGACTGCTAATGATTAAAATCAGTAGCACAATACTGATAAACAAAGGAAAACGCATCAAGGCTTTTGTACCTTGTTGCGCGTTACAAAAGTATCAAACATAGGTTTTTATTTTGGTTGTTGTGCTGATAAACGTTTTAATTCAACCCGTTCTTTGGCAAATCGCTCTGTAGGCGAGGTAAAAAAACCGCTTGCCATATAGCCAACAAAAGCAAGTGCTGCAATGAATATCACAACATCGCGAATCGAGGTGGGTGCTTCAATGCTCATTCGTGATTTCATATTTTGCCACCATAACGTTAATTGACTTCCTGCTTGTACCTCTTTTTGGGTTGAAAAACGTACAGATGAGCGATAACTACGGTTGTTAACAGGAGCTGTATTGGTTTCCTGTGGTGTTTTTGTAGTGGCACTCGTTGAGCCGGTTGTCTTATCTAAAGTAGAATTTACTGCGCCGCCGTTTTCTATCGTATTAGCGTTCGCGGGTAAATTGAGATTCAAGACCTTTGCATCGTAAAGATGTCTTTGTTGTGGGTCATTTAACACCCGAAAGGCTTCGTTAATTTCATTGGCTTTGCGTTGCGCCGCCGCTTTAATTAACGCTTGCTCGGTCGTCGGTGAAATCCCCAAAATTTCATAATAGTTTCTAATTTGAGGCATATTCATGATTTTTATTATCCGTTGGCACTAAACTTAGCAGGCAGAGTGCATCCTCACCCCGATATTGAGGCGAGGCACAGAAATTTCACTATAAACGCATTGGCATAATAACGTATTTTACTGAGTGGTAATCAGAGGAATCGCCATCTTCTGCCCATGGCAGCATTAAACAACTGCTATTAATGTCAGATAAGCGTAATTCCACTTCTTTTGCTTTAGACGGTAAAGCGGCTAAAGCATCTAGTAAATACTGGGCATTAAAACCAATTTCAAATTCATCACCATTATAAGTGACTTCAACTTCTTCTTCCGCTTCCTCTTGGTCAGGATTGCGGGCAGAAATAGTTAACATATTGGGCTTGAAAGTTAAACGCACCCCTTTATATTTTTCATTACTCAAAATTGCGACCCGTGTTAACGCTTGTTTAAACTCATCAACCCGTGCAACAACACTTTTTGTAGTGTTATGAGGAACAACCGTCATATAATCAGGGAAACGTCCGTCAATCAATTTGCTGCTGAGCATTAAATTGTCAGACAGCTTAAATTTAACATGTTGGCGGTCTAATGAAATTACAATTTCATCATCTGCCGCTTCTAACATACGTTGTAACTCAATAATTGCCTTGCGTGGTACGATAACTGGCAACGGTTCTTGCCCTTCTGGATATTCAAACAAAATTTCGGCTAAGGCTAAGCGATGCCCATCAGTGGCAACAGTCACAAATTTAGATTCTTTTAAATCTAACAATAAACCATTGAGATAATAACGAACATCTTGTACACCCATGCAATAGCTTGTTTGTGCCAGCATTTCACGGAATTTACTTTTTTCAATTGTAACCGAAACCATGTCAGGCACATCAATCGCGCTTGGAAAGTCTTCAGCAGGTAAAGTACCTAAACTAAACCGACTCCGTGCATATTTAATTAACGCTTTGCCTTCTTCTTCATGTAATTGGATATCGGCGCGGTCAGGCAAAGAACGCACAATATCGAAAAACTTTTTCGCAGGCAGCGTAATTGCACCATCGCCAGCATTATCAAGGCTATTTTCTAACGGAATAGAACAAACAATTTCAACCTCAGAATCGGTGCCAGTCAAAGTTAAAAGTGAATTTTGAACACTAACCAAAATATTGCCCAAAATGACTAAAGTTTGTCGTTGTTCTACGACACTGGTAACTAATTTAAGTGGATTAATCAATTCCTTACGGGGAATTTCGAAATGTAACATTGAGAGTTTCCTAGCTAGAAAGATAAACTTTTGTTGGGATAAAGAGCATTATTATTTGGCACAATTTAAAACATGCCGTTGAATCATAAAAACAGATAAATAGTGCTGCTATAGTGGTTATTTTGCCACAACTTGCTTGAAATTCGCTATTATTGCACTTTCTTAAAGTCAGTAACCTACCTTATTTATCGGTAATAAGTACAAACAAAGAGGCGGTATTGTAAAGCGATTGCTTTACTTTTTAAATGCTTTTCCCTATTTCCTTATTGTTAAACGATGCAAAAACGTAACCTAAATAATCAGGTGGCATTTCTCATTTAACGTAAAATCTGCTATTGTATATTTGACGTATAGTTCTTTTTTGACGTTTCGTATAAAAATGATTCCAACATCTCCCAAAAATTTAACCCGTAAACAACGGGAACTACAGCAGCGCGAAGCACAAATTCTGATGACCGCCCGCCAACTGCTCATTGAACATGGTTATTTAGGCTTAACCATGGACAAAATTGCAGAAGCCATGGAGTATTCAAAAGGCACAATTTATCAACATTTTAGCTGTAAAGAAGAAGTTGTTGCCCATTTATGTTTAAATAACATGAATTCCCTATGTAATCTATTTGAACGGGCTAATGCCTTTAATGGTAGAAGTCGTGAACGTTTGGGCGGCATTATGGTTGCCTACGCCCTTCACAGTTTTGCTTGTCCTGGAGATTTTGCTAATATTCAATTGATTAAAACCTCCTCATTGCGGGAAAAAATCTCAGAAGAAAGTCGCGAAAAAATGGCAAGCACAGAGCTTTACATACAAAAATTAGTTGCCCAACCAGTTTATGATGCGATTGAAAAAGGTGAACTTCAACTTAAGCGCGTGACACCAGAAGAATTAGTATTTGGTCTATGGTCAATGTGTTATGGTGGATTATTAGTGTTACTTGCCGCGCCTAAATTTAGTTTTGATGCACCGCATAAAAAATTACGCTATGTTTTAGAAATATTTTTAGATGGTTTAAATTGGCGCGACTTATCAACCGAATTTGACTATACCCAAAGCTATCAACGCATCTGTAACGAAGTTTTAGCCGACGAAATCGCCAGTTTACCGCCTGCGAGTCAAGAGATATTTCACCACTTTTTATCTTAAACAATTTGAAATTTATAAAAATAAGGAAAAAACCAATGAAAGAAATTGATGCAAAAGAACTTTCCGCATGGTTAAATCGTGAAGATGCTCCCTTACTGATTGACGTGCGTAATCCTGATGAAATGAAACAAGCCGCAATTAGCAACGCAACTCCGTTACCTTTAAGCGTTTTACCCTTACGCTTAAATGAAATTCCGCGTGATAAACAAATTGTTGTCTATTGCCATTCAGGCGGACGCTCTGCCCAAGCCTGTTTTTTCATGCAACAACAAGGCTATGGCAACGTTTATAATTTACGCGGCGGAATTATGAGCTGGGCACAAAACGGATTACCACTGTCCACCATTCAATTCTCCTAGCCGTTTTTTATATAGACAAGTTGCGGGGGCAACGGTGCATAAACGGGTTCTCTATCAAACGGATTTTGAAATTACACTTTTTGAATTACATCAACAACAACTTCAAGAAATTACCCGTTTTCGCTACAACTCCCCTGAAGAACATCATCGTTTCAATGAATTTTTACAACAAGACAACGATAACCCTATCGCTTGGCTGATAGATTCAGGGCTTGAAGAATATCAAAGCATGTTACAACCCCATGTTGTGGGGCAAGACCGCAAAAACCTCATTGAAATGCGGCGACGACGTTTATACGACAACAACAATTTTGTCTATGCCTCAATACAGGGACGTGAGGCACATGGGCGCGGTGATGACCGCGTACTTTTCACCGCTTTGCAGCAAGCTAATCAACTTTTATCGCCGTGGATAGAGCTGCTCACCGAAGCAAAAATTCCTTTAACGGGTATTTATTCCTTACCCCTGCTCACGCAATCGCTATTAAAATTCCTTCCCAAAAACTACAACACCCTACTTGTTGCCCATACACCCGCTCTTGATGAAGATATTCCGCAAGGTTTACGACAAAGTTTTTTCCAAAATCAACAACTTCATTTCAGCCGTTTAACCCCCTTAAGCAACATCAGCGAACAAGACTATGCCGAACAAGTCATTACCCAAATCAGCCGCACAGAACGCTATTTAAGCAGTAATCGCCTCATTAATGTACCATTGCAACCCCATTTAAATGTACCTACACAACTTACCGTATTTTTTATTACTGCCTCACCCTATTACGAATATATAGAAAATTATTTAAATCAAAATCCTAAACAGCTCAATTTCAATATTGAACTCATTGATATTTATGAAATGGCAGACTATTTAAAAATCGCGCTCCTGCCTCATCGAGAAGCTATTAATGAAACCCCGCTTTACCTACACCATTTCATTGTACACAGCCTATTTAAAACTATTCCACCTAATCATTATGCTCAAAATGATAGCCGCCGTTATTTTTGGTATCGTCGTCTCAAAAAGATAATTTCTATTAGTACATGGCTCATTGTTTCAAGCAGTTTAAGTTTAAGCAGTATTCAATTTTATCAAGCATGGCAAGAAAGAGAGCAAGCATTAATTATTAAAAACCAAATTGATGCACTCAATGCCGATTTAACAATATGGTCTAAAGAAAAAATAGATTTACCTACTGATAATTTAGATGTAATTCAAACCATTTTAAACACGGGTAAAATGCTTTCTAGCCGTCAACACTATCCCGCTGAAATTATTATTAGTTTTAGTCATATTTTAAGTGATATACGTTACAATGATTTTCAAATCACCGATTTAGAATGGAAATTAGATAATTTATTACAACCCACAGAAAAGAAAAACGGGACAGAAGCTTATACTGCAAATAGTGCAAATGAACAACTTCATGTAAAAGGACAAGTATATTTATTGCCTTTAGCTTATATCCCGACTTTAAGACGCTTTAATAATTTTGTAGAAGATTTAAAAAAGCAACTTTCAAATGAATGGCAAGTAGAAATTCTCATTGAACCCCGCCGCGAAGGTGCAGGCGTGGCGAATTTTGAATTATTACTGACGAATATGTTGTAAAGTTGAACGTAAGAAAATATTAAAGTGTTCTATTCACTTTTATTTGAACCATTATTCACATAATTATAATAACCGCATCTTAAATTGCATAAATTGGAGTGCAATAGCTTTAGCTATTGCTTTGTTAACTGTTTGATTGAAAAAAATTTTACTTATTGCGATACAGGCAATAGCTGAAGCTATTGCACTCCTTTTAAAATGCGTTTGCTATAATATAATTTCCTTAATTTTAAAGATTTTCAATTATGTGAATTATGAAAATTAAATGAATTGTGGTTCAGACAATTTTTTTAAACAACGCATCATAAGCTTGTGCAGCGCGAAAAACATCGTCACAGCCAAAAACACCTTGAATAACGGCTAAAGCATCTGCCCCCGCCTGTAATAATGCCCCGCCGTTTTCAGGTGTGATTCCACCAATCGCAACAATCGGTAAATTGAATTGTCGGCGGGCTTGGCTTAAAAGCGCTAAACTCGCAGGCACAGCGTTCGGTTTAGTCGCCGATTTAAAAAAACTGCCAAAAGCAAGGTAATTTGCCCCTTGTTGAACCGCTCGCGCTGCTAAATCTAAACGGTTATAACAAGACACACCGATAATCGCTCGCGCTCCTAACAGTTGGCGAGCTTCATCAAATTGCGCATCATCCCGCCCTAAATGTACGCCATCAGCTTGCACCTGAGCGGCAAGTTGAATGTCATCATTAACGATAAAAATAACACCATAACGCTGACAAATTGCCGCTAATGCGTGTGCTTGTTGCAATCGTTGCGTTTTGTCACTACTTTTGTCACGGTACTGGAGAATACGCGCCCCCCCTTGAATCGCTTGCATCACGGTTTCGCCAAAATGAGCAGAGCTAATCAATTGGCTATCTGTAATTGCATAAAGTCCTTGAATTTTATAAGTCATTTTCTTACTCGGATTTTTTATTATGTTTTAGAAGTTACACGGTTTAAAGCGTTAAAACAATTATTACACGCCGCTTAACTGCCTAACACCTAAAATAGGTCAAAACTGCCTTTTGACAAAAAATTTATTGCCGTTTATCCGAAAGCATTTTAAATAAGAATCATTATCAATATAATGATAATTATTCTCTTATTGCTTTTATAGGATAAGCACATGAATAACCAAATAAAACAAATACATGCTTTTTCACTGCCGCTGGCGGTAAAAGATGAACACGTCATCGTTGTTGCTGTCAATGCCAATCGGCATATCAATTCCTGCCTGCTTATGATGGGCATGATTGAAGGGACAGAACTGCATATTCTCGCCCATCAAAACAATGGCAATATCCTTGTCGCCTGTCAGAACCAGCAATGGAGTTTGACTGAAAAAATGGCGTATCACATTGTCGTAAAACATAAATTTCCCACTTTAAGCTAAGGATAACGCCCATGAAAACCTATACTGTAGGCGTAATTGGTAATCCAAATTGCGGCAAAACCACATTATTCAATGTGTTAACTGGCTCAAAACAGCGGGTGGGAAATTGGGCAGGTGTTACTGTTGAAAAAAAAACGGGGTTTTATCAATATCAAGCACAAGAAATTGAATTAGTTGATTTACCTGGTATTTATTCCATTGATGGTGCACAACAACATACCGCAATTGATGAAAGCATTGCCCAAGAATATTTATTATCTAGCGAAGCTGATTTAATTATTAATATTCTGGATGCTTCCAATTTAGAAAGAAACTTGTATTTAACAACACAATTATTAGAAATGAAAGTTCCTTTCATTGTCGTGTTAAATATGATGGACAATGTTGTCGCTAAAGGTGACCAAATTGATATTGAGCAACTTTCTAAATTATTAGGTGTTCCTGTTATTCCTTGCTCCGCAACCCAGCGACAAGGTATAGAAACTTTAAAAAAACAAATTCATCACAGTAATACTCAAAAAACTTTAAGCAATACTATTATTGAATATCCCGCAGTTATAGAAACAGCTTTACAAAAAATTACGCCCATTATTAAAAGTTTCTTGCCTATAGAACACCAAACTTATTATCGTTGGTTTAGTTTACGTTTATTAGAAAATATAGAAAATCATCCTAATGTTTTACCTGAAGATTTAAAGCAACTGGTAGAACAACAACAGCAACTTATTATTGAAGAATTACAAGAAGATATTGATGTTTTAATTGCCGATGTGCGCTATCAATTTATTAACCAAATTACCCAACAAGCACATCAAAAATCGGGACAAGTTTCACGCAGTTTATCCGATAAAATTGACCACATTGTTTTAAATCGGATATTAGGTATTCCTATCTTTCTTGCCATGATGTATTTAATGTTTTTATTTACCGTCAATATTGGCGGTGCATTTATTGATTTCTTTGATTTATTATTTGCCGCTTTCTTAGTAGATGGTTTAAGTGTGCTATTAGAACATTATGGCGTAAGTGAATGGTTAGTCACACTTTTAGCGCAAGGTATGGGCGGCGGTGTGCAAGTTATTGCAACCTTTATTCCAGTAATTACTTCCTTATATTTATTCTTATCCGTTTTAGAAGATTCTGGCTATATGGCACGCGCCGCTTTTGTAATGGATAGATTTATGCGTTTCATTGGTTTACCGGGTAAATCTTTTGTACCGTTAATTGTCGGATTTGGGTGTAATGTACCCGCCATTATGGCAACCCGAACTTTAGAAAATCGCCGCGACCGTTATTTAACAATTTTAATGAATCCTTTTATTTCTTGTGGCGCAAGATTACCCGTTTATGCTTTATTTACCACGGCTTTCTTTCCAACGGGCGGACAAAACATTATTTTCATTTTGTATTTAATTGGCATTATCGTCGCGATTTTAACGGGTTTAATCATGAAACATACATTGCTTAAAGGCAATGTTACACATTTTGTTATGGAATTGCCTGCTTATCATGTCCCCACTTTTAGAAATATTAGCTTACATACTTGGGAACGTTTAAAAAGTTTTATTTTAAGAGCGGGAAAAATCATTATTCCTATGGTGATTTTAATTAGTTTCTTAAATGCGTGGGGCACAGATGGCTCATTTAATAAAGAAAATTCTAATGAATCTGTTTTAAGTGAAGTCGGAAAAATGATGACTCCTGCTTTTGCACCCATGGGCATAAAAGAAGACAATTGGGTGGCTGTGGTGGGCATTTTTACAGGGGTATTAGCTAAAGAAGTTGTCGTCGGTACTTTAAATACAATTTATGCACAACAAGCTAATTTGACTAATGAAACTAAAGAAGAATTTAATTTAGTAGAAAGTGTTCAAGCCGCTTTTGCAACGATTCCAGAAAATTTAATTAATGTCTTTGGACATTTAACTGACCCTTTAGGCTTACAAGACGCAGAGCAAGAAGTTAAAGAAACCGATTCCGCCGTGATTAATATGCTATTGCAAAAATTTGATGGTGCAATTGGTGCATTTGCTTATTTGCTTTTTATTCTAATGTACTTTCCTTGTGTCGCGGCAGTTGCTGCGATTTATCGTGAAACGAATTTAAAATGGGCTTTATTTGTCGCGCTTTGGACAACAGGCGTTGCTTATACTTGTGCAACTTTGTTTTATCAAATTGCTCACTATCTTGAGAATCCAAGCCTTGCTATTTTTTGGGGAATGAGTTTATTAATGAGCTTTATTCTTACGATTTTATGTTTATATTTCATTGGGCGGCGAAGTGATTTATTGCTTACATAAATGCTTTAACACGCTATAAAAAAAGAATGGTTATTACTATGCGCTCCTCAATTCAACATTTAATTGAAGAATCTATTATTCATAGCTTATTTAAACGGCTAGGGATTGGTTTATTTTTATTAGTTTTATGTGCCACTATTTTAGGCTATGGACAAATTGCTCAAATCATTCGCCAACAAAATATCAGCAATTTACAACATCAAGTTTCACAACAAGTTGCTTTAAAAGAAAGCCAATTAAATTATCTTGCTAGTCAATTAAGTTTAATTCGGGGACAATTAAATACCCTTTTAAAAAAACCATTATTACATACTCAAAATTGTGACTTATTAAATAATCAATTCAATGCACAGAAAATACCTTTCTTAAATAGCGTGTTTTTATTCTCACCTTATAACAATACTGCTTTAAATTGGCAAACCAACTGCCAAACCCAAACTTTACCTGATTATTTAAGAAAAACCTATGAAATATTAAATTTAAAATCCACGCAAACTATAGAATGGAAATTAATAGAAACACAAAAAAAATTAATAGGGTTTTTACCCGTAAATAATGGGCAAGACTCTTTATGGTTAGCCGTAGAAATTCCTTTAGACTCTTTATTAGAAAATCAATACCCACAAGACTATCAAGCATTAATTTATAGCTTACAAGGGCAAAATTTAGCCCGTAATAATCGCGCACTTTCGCCTGAAAAAATAACACTTGTTCCTAATCAATTCTATTATTGGGATGAAGCAACACGGGTAAATGTCGTACTTGCTTTTTCTCCGTTACTAAATAGTTATTTTGCTTTTGCTTTGTCGCAATCGGTAATTGGTGCAATGGTGTGGGAAATTGCGCAATTATTTCTGTTATTTGGGGTGTTGATGTTGGTCGTTATGTTTATTTTGCTTTATTTTTTAATTAGCAAAAAAATTATTGAACCTTTGCATTTAATGATTAGTGCAACTAAACAATTAGCACAACATGATTTTAATATTCAATTAAATAGCAAACGGCAAGATGAATTAGGCATGTTAGCGAAATCCTTTAATCGGATGGTGCAACAATTAGATATTCATGAGCAACAATTACAAACTTATGCCGCGCAATTAGAACAAGATGCTTTACAATTAGCGCGGGCGAAAGAGCAAGCAGAAAGTGCCAATATTGCAAAAAGTTGCTTTATTGCCAATATGAGCCATGAATTAAGAACACCTTTAAATGCTATTATTGGTTATAGTGAAATGTTAATAGAAGAAGCCAATAGTTTTGAAATAGAGGAAATTTTTACAGCAGATTTACAAAAAATTCAAACTTCAGGCAAGCATTTATTAGGTTTGATTAATCAAGTCTTAGATATTTCTAAGATTGAAGCAGGACAAATGAATTTAGAATATGAAAAATGTTCAATTTTAGAAATTTTGGAAAGTGTACAACACATGATTCAACCGCAAATGCAAAAACGTGGCAATACTTTTATTGTCAATGTTTCTGAATTAGCCAGTGAATCTATAGAAACTGATATTAGTAAATTAAAGCAAATTCTTTTAAATTTATTGAGCAATGCAGCGAAATTTACTGAGCACGGTTACATTACTTTGACTTTACAGCATCGTCATTCTAAACAATTGCAATGGCTAGAATTTCAAATTTCTGATACGGGTATTGGTATTTCTTCACAAAATCAAGCAAAAATTTTTGATAAATTTATTCAAGCCGATAATTCAAGCACCCGCAAATATGGCGGCACAGGTTTAGGATTAAGCATTACTAAGGAATTTGTAGAATTATTGGGCGGACATATTCAATTAAACAGTCAAGAAAATGTGGGAACAACTTTTGTTATTTGTTTACCAATTAGTCGCAGTTCTATTTTACCTAAAACCGTGTTACAAGGCGTACATTTACCGTCTTTAGGCGTGCCCAGCGTCGCGCCACAGCGTACCAATGTTTGGATTCGTGAAAGTCATCGGATTTTAGTGGTAGAAGATGATTTAATTACTCGTCAATTAATGGAACGTTTTTTACAAAAAACGGGCTGTCAGGTATTTTTTGCCGAAAATGGAAAACATGCTTTAGAATGTTTAAAACAACATAGCATTGATTTAGTGCTGTTAGATTTAATGATGCCTGAAATGAATGGCTTTGAATTATTAAATCATTTAAAAGCAAATTCGGTATGGAGTTCTATTCCTGTTATTATTTTAACAGCTAAAGAACTCACGAATACCGAACAAAGCACTTTACAACAGCAAGCCAATATTATTTTCCAAAAAAGTGCTTATGAATTGGGCAGATTATTAAACACAATGGGCGATTTATTACAAATACGCAGTGCTTATTAAATTTGCTTAAATTTAGCGTTTATTGCCATAATGAAATGTAGGCTCAAAAAATAAAATACAGCCTAAGCCGATAAATGCTAAGTTGAGCACTAAAAACATAAAATCATGCAAATTGACAAATAGAGCCAAACAGCCGACAACTAAAATCACTGCGCCTGTAAAAATTTTAATGAGTCTTACTAAAAACTTAAACATTTTCTATTCCTCAGCGATTACACAACTTTCTAAATATTCCACTTTTAATTGTAGCGTTTTATTATCACGAAATTCATTAATTGTCAGGCTATATGCCAAACGCACAAATTTAACTTGGCTTAAATCATGTTGAGCCGCGATAAAAAAAGCAATTGCCTCTAAATTTAATTGCGTATTTAAAGGACGGAGCTTTAATTTTAAATGCTTTTCTTTTAAAACGCGCCATTCTAATACTTCAAAAATCCCTTCAAAAATCGGTGCGGGAAAATGCTGCCCCCACGGATGCTGTGCCAACGTTTCAGCCGTGGCTAAAGTAAAATCGGCGGCGGTCAATTCGCCATCGGTATAAATGAGTTGTTGCAATTGCTCTGGACTGAGCAAATTTTGCACCGCTTCATTAAATAATTGGCTGAAACTGTTAAAATTTTCAGCGGCTAAACTTAAGCCCGCCGCCATCGCATGTCCCCCAAATTTAAGCAATAATCCGTGTTGCGCTTGCAAGGTCGCGAGCACATCGCGGATATGCACGCCCGCCACTGAGCGTCCCGAGCCGCGCAATTCGCCGTTTTCCGTTTGAGTGAACACGATAACGGGGCGGTGCAAACGGTCTTTTAAGCGCGAGGCTAAAATGCCAATCACGCCCGCGTGCCATTGCGGGTCATAGAGGCATACGCCCCGCATTTCGCTGTATTTTGGGCTGGCAGTTAATTCGGTGATTTTTTCTAAGGCTTCCGTCAGCATGTCCGCTTCAACCACTTGTCTTTCTTGATTAAATTGCTCGAGCAGTTGCGCATGTTCAAGGGCATCAATCGGCTCATCACACAGCAAGCAACTGATGCCGTAACTCATATCGTCCATGCGTCCTGCGGCGTTTAGGCGCGGCGCGAGTCCAAAGGCTAAATCAGCAGTTGTCAGGGTGTTTAAATTGCGGCGGGCGACTTTGACTAAGGCGTTAATGCCCGCACAGCCGCGCCCATTGCGCAGGCGTTGCAAGCCTTGTTCCACTAAAATGCGGTTATTTTGGTCTAAACCGACGACATCGGCGACCGTGCCGAGCGCGACTAAATCCAGTAAATCGGCGAAATTGGGAACGGGGAGCGCGTGGCGTTCAAACCAGCCGTGCTGACGGAGGCGAGCGCGCAGGGCAAGCATGACGTAGAAAATTACGCCCACGCCCGCAAGGTTTTTGCTGGGAAAGGGGTCGCCGTTGAGGTTGGGATTGACGATGGCATCGGCGGGCGGCAAAGTGGCAGGCGGCAAATGGTGGTCAGTGACAAGCACTTGAATATTTTGTGCTTTTGCAGCAATGACCCCTTGCAAGCTGGAGATGCCATTATCTACGGTGATGAGTAAATGTGGTTTGTATTCGTGCGTTAGCGCGATGATTTCGGGCGTGAGTCCATAGCCATGTTTTTCGCGATTGGGGACGATGTATTGCACATTTTGCGCGCCGAGTCGGTGTAATGCGCGCATGGCGAGGGCGCAACTGGTCGCGCCGTCTGCGTCGTAGTCGGCGACGATGAGGATATTGGCTTGTTGTTCTAGTGCGTGGTGTAGCAGTTCGGCGGCGGTGTCGATGCTGGTGAGGCTTTGAAAGGGTTCAAGCCGTTGAATGTTGTAATCAATTTCGGTGGGGTTTTGGATATTGCGTGCGGCAAAAATGCGTTGCCACAGGGGCGGGAAGTGGGCTAATTCGGGCGGAATGGTTGGGGGTAAGGGGCGGCGTTGTAAAACTTGGGACATTTGCGTGGCTACTCAATTTGTTATTGTGTGAAATACTGTAGCCAATGCTTTATTTTTGTACAATTGTTTTTTTG
>CAZKST010000043.1:0-16438 GCA_964555395.1 uncultured Thiotrichaceae bacterium
CTATATTTCACCTGAACAAACAGGGCGGATGAATCGTAGTATTGATTATCGTACAGATTTGTATTCTTTAGGCGTTACTTTATATGAATTATTTACGGGTAAATTGCCTTTTCAAGCGCAAGATGCAATGGAATGGGTGCATTGTCATTTAGCAAAATCCCCAGTTCCGCCCATTGAATTAAATCCTAACTTACCTTATAGCTTATCCGCCATTATTTTGCGTTTATTAGAGAAAACGGCTGAGAAACGCTATCAAGGAACTTTCGGTTTACAAGCAGATTTACAAACTTGTTTGACCCAATGGCAAAGTAATAAAAAAATTGAAAACTTTACCTTAGCAACTAAAGATGCTTCGAGTTATTTTCAAATTCCTGAAAAGCTTTATGGTAGAGCTGTTGAAGTAAAACAATTATTAGTCGGATTTGAACGCATTAGCCAAGGCGGAACAGAATTATTATTAATTGCGGGCTATTCTGGCGTGGGAAAATCTGCGTTAGTTCACGAAGTGCATAAATTTTTTGTTAAGCAAAAAGGTTATTTTATTCGTGGTAAATTTGACCAATTTAAACGTAATATTCCTTATGATTCTTTATTTCAAGCTTTTAGAGAATTAATTCGCCAGCTTTTAACAGAAAATGATGCACGCCGCAGTTTATGGCGCAAACGTTTATTAGATGCTTTAGGGCCCAATGGGCAAGTTTTAATTGATGTTGTGCCCGATATTGAATTACTCATCGGCGCACAGCCGCCTGTGCCTGAATTATCGCCGAGTGCGGCGCGTAATCGTTTTAATTTAGCGTTATTAAATTTTATTGGCACATTTGCTGAAGCGGATTGTGCATTAATTATTTTCTTAGACGATTTGCAATGGGCAGATGCGGCGACTTTGCAATTGTTAGAATTATTGATGGATGAAGATAAAACCCGTCGTTTATTATTGCTCGGAGCATATCGGGACAATGAAGTGGATGATGTGCATCCTTTGCAACTTTCTATTAAACGTATTCGCGAGCACGGTGCGTTTGTTAATATTTTAAATTTAAAACCTTTGCAATTAGAAGATGTGACGCAATTAATTGCTGAAAGTTTAAAAGCCCCTTTTGCTGAAGTTAAAGAAATTGCGCGGATTTGTTTTGATAAAACTTTAGGAAATCCTTTCTTTTTAACGCAATTATTGCATACCTTTCATCAGCAAGGTGCAATTCATTTTGATAAGCAATGCGGTTTATGGATGTGGGATATTAACCAAATGCAAAATGCGACAATTAGTGATAATGTCGTAGATTTGATGGTTAAGAAAATTTGTTTGCTCTCTTTGGAATGTCAAAATACTTTAAAGCTTGCAGCGTGTATTGGTAACCAATTTGATTTAAAAATCCTTTCAGTTGTTTCTCAAAAATCTTTAGTTTTTACCGCAAATGCTTTATGGCAGGCTTTACGAGAAGAGTTAATTCTGCCTTTAGATAATACTTATAAATTTGCTGAACATACCACTAATTTAAGTGAAGCAAAACAAAGCACTTTAATTCCAGTTTATCGTTTTATTCATGACCGCGTACAACAAGCCGCTTATTCTTTAATTGAAGCTTCTGAAAAAGCAAAAACGCATTTTAAAGTAGGTAAGTTGTTATTAGAAAATAGTTCTAAAGAAGAATTAGAAGAACGTTTATTTGAAATCGTTAACCATTTAAATTTAGCAATTGAATTAATTCATGAGCCTAATGAGCGTAAATATTTAGCGCAATTAAATTTAAACGCTGGTAAAACGGCTAAAAGCTCAGCCGCTTATCAACCCGCTTTATCTTATTTAGGGCAAGGTTTGGCATTGTTGGCAAGTGATTGTTGGAAAACGGATTATGAGTTAAGTCTGGAATTGTATATTGAAGCGACGGAAGCAGCATTTTTAAATGGCGATTACGCGCAAATGGAGAAATGGGCGGCTTTGGTGCTGAAACAATCGCGTGATGTTTTAGACCGTGTGCGGATTTATGAAATTCAAATTCAAGCCTTTATGGCGCAAAATTATCCGCTCAAAGCCATTGCTTTGGCTTTGGATGTGTTGCGTTTCTTAGGGGTACATTTTCCGCGTAAGCCTTCATTATTCCATATTCTTCGCGATAGTTTACGCGCACGGGTGATGTTGTGGGGGCATAAAATTGAAAATTTACGGCATTTGCCCGTCACCACGCGCCCGCATGATTTAGCCGTTATGCGGATTATGAATCGTATTTATTCGGCGGCGTATATTGCTGATACTAAACAAATGGTTTTGACTTCCATCAAACTCATGAGTTTTTCTGTAAAACATGGCAATAGTCCGATTTCTGCTTTTGCTTATGCTAGTTATGGGTTGATTTCTTGCGGGGTGACGGGAGAAATCAGTGTCGGACACCGTTTTGGTAAATTGGCGTTGCAAGTTTTAGAGGATTTTAATGCCAATGAATTGAAATGTCGCACTTATTTTATGGTGTATAACTTCGTTTGGCATTGGGAAGCCCCGTTAGTGGAAACCCTCGCGCCCTTGCTGGAAGCTTATCATGTGGGCGTGGATACGGGTGAATTGGAGTTTGCGGGTTATTCGGTGTTTATGTACTGCAATTATAGTTTTTTTGCAGGTAAACCGTTGGAAATCTTAGCACAAGAAACCGCAAAATATGTGATTGCAATTGACCAAATTCAGCAGCAAACGCCGTTGTATTACAATCAAATTGTCTTGCAAACCATTTTAAATTTACGCGCCGAAAATTTAGCTACGCCATGGTTATTGGTGGGAGAAGCGTATAACGAACATGAAATGTTGCCCGTACATACAAAAGTCAATGATATTACGGCATTAGCATTTTTATATGTGCATAAAATGTTATTGGCTTATTGGTTTGAAGCTTATGATTTGGTGGTTGAATACGCGCAAAAAGTCGATGCCATGGGCGTGGCTTCTATGTTTCATAGCACCGTCTTTCATTTTTATGCGGCATTGGGCTATTTAGCATTAATGCAAGCTGAAGGACATCCGCGCAATAAACGTTATTTGCGGGGCTATCAAAATTCTTTGAAAAAATTAAAGATTTGGGCAAAACATGCCCCTGAAAATAATGCGCATCGGGTAGCAGTGTTAAATGCAGAATATTGTGTTTTAATTGGAAAACGTGGGCAAGCGATTGATTTATTTAAACAGGCTTTAGAGCTTGCGCGTAAAAATCATTATATTCAAGAAGAAGGTTTAATTTGTGAATTATATGCCAAATTCTGGCAAAAACAAGGTGATACAACGATTAGCAGCAGTTATATTAAAGAAGCGTATTATTTGTATCAGTTATGGGGTGCAACAGCAAAACTAGAATTGCTGAAAAAAAATTATCCTGATATGAGTTTATCAATTATTGCACGCGCTTCTACGCCTTTACGTTCGAATACTTTGTCTTTAGAAACGCAGATTACGCAAACGGGGAGTGCATTTAGCAACTTAGATTTAATCACTATTATCAAGGCCTCGCGTAGTCTTTCAGAAGAAGTGCAATTAGAAAGTTTATTGAAAAAATTGATTAGCATTGTAATGGAAAATGCGGGTGCGCAACATGGAATGTTATTGCTAGAAAAAAATCAACAGTGGTTTGTAGAAGCGCATAGCCATACTCAGAATTTTTCAATTTTTGCCTCGCATTGGGTGTCGTTTAATCCTGAAACAGATGAAGTTCCCATTGTGCCATTGGGCGTATTGCAACATGTTATTCGTAAGAAACAAGCAATTATTTTAGAAGATGCGCAAGCCGAAAGTTTGTATAACGGCGACACTTATATTTATACCCAAGGGGTAAAATCGCTGCTGTGTAGTCCCGTGTTAAAACAAGGGAAATTGATTGCAATCATTTACTTGGAAAATAATTTAAATACAGGCGTTTTTACTGAAGAGCGGCTAGAATTGGTTAATTTAATTGCCAGTCAATTGGCAATTTCTTTGGAAAATGCGCGTTTATATGCCAATTTAGAAGAAAAAGTAATTCAGCGTACAGAGAAATTAGCACAAGCTAATCAAGAAATTCAGGCGTTAAATCAACGTTTAGCCATTGAAAATGAAAAATTGGCAGAAACGCAAAAAATTGCTTTAGCTGCGACCGAATCTAAATCTGCATTTTTAGCCAATATGAGCCATGAAATCCGCACGCCGATGAATGCCATTATTGGTATGGTGGATATTTTAGAAGGGACACATTTAGACGGTGAGCAACGAGAATATCTTAAAACGGTGCGCAATAGTGGAACGACGCTATTAACGTTAATCAATGATATTTTAGATTTTTCTAAGATTGAAGCGAAAAAATTGATACTTGAGCAACGTGAGTTTGAATTGCGAGAATGTGTAGAAAATGCGTTAAGTCAAATTTGTGGTAGGGCTTTTGAGAAAAATCTTAATGTTATTTACTGGTTAGAAGAAAATACGCCTTTAAAAGTAGTGGGTGATAGTATTCGCGTGCAGCAAATTCTAGTGAATTTACTCAGTAATGCGGTGAAATTTACTGAAAAAGGGGAAATTCAAGTCAACATTAGCGTGCGAGAAAGTAGCGCGCATTATTGTGTGCTGCATGGCAGAGTTATTGATACAGGGATTGGAATTCCTGCTGATAAAATAGAACATTTATTTCAATCATTTACCCAAGTTGATGCTTCTACGACCCGTAAATATGGGGGTACAGGTTTAGGATTGACCATCAGCCAGCAATTATGCGCATTGATGGAAGGTGAAATGTGGGTAGAGAGTCAGGAAAATAAAGGCTCAACTTTTCATTTTACTTTAAAACTCATGCTAAACGATGCCAAAACGCAAGCCCGTTTATTACAAATTAATCCCCGTTTGCAAAAGAAAAAAGTGTTATTACTTCATTTACTCAGTAGTAATTACTTTTTATTAGAAACGCTAATCCGTCGCTGGGGAATGGAACAAGTTAATACACTAGCAGACCAACCTGATATTATTGTTATTGAATTAAAGAACACACACGATATTCCAATCGTACCAGAAGCAGAGTGTCCGATAATCGCATTAACCAGTTTTTGCCAAAAACATTATCGTCCACCGTTATTTAGTGCTTGTTTAACTAAACCCATTCGCCCCCAAGTTTTTGCTGAACATTTCTTGCGTTTATTAAACAATACGGCTGAAAAAGTTGCAGCTGTAAAAGAAATATCAGCAATTCGCACACTTGAAGAAATTAAAGAATCTTCTTTAAACATTTTGCTTGTTGATGATAATGAAGTTAACCGCAAAGTCGCCTTGCTACAATTACGCAAATTAGGCTATCAAGCAGATACGGCAAACGATGGCGTAGAAGCGGTTGCTGCGCTGCAAAACAAACGTTACGATATTATTTTCATGGACATGCAAATGCCGCGTATGGATGGGATTGAAGCTACACGGATTATTTTAAACACTGCACCTGCTAAAAATCACCCATGGATTATTGCCATGACTGCCAATGCTATGAAGGAAGACCGCGATAGATGCTTCTCGGCAGGCATGAATGACTACATTACGAAACCCGTGACTTTACAGGATTTAAAAACAGCACTGAATAATGCTGAACAAGCAATTAACATTCACACCACTGATTAAATTCAACTTTATGCACACACTTTCTCATTATTTTGCCAATTACACTGGCGATAACAGCCATACTTTGCCCGAATTAGCTCAACAAGTTGCACACAGCCTGATGCAACGCAAATGGCTATTAGCTACCGCTGAATCTTGCACGGGCGGCGGTTTAGCTTACACATTGACCGAAATCGCGGGTAGTTCACAGTGGTTTGATTGCTCCGTAGTTAGCTATTCCAATCAAGCAAAACAACGCCTGTTAAATGTAAAAGCGGAAACATTACAACACTTTGGCGCGGTGAGCACTGAAACTGTGAGCGAAATGGTCAATGGAATTTTACACAATAGCCGTGCTCAAGTTGCCGTTGCTTTAAGTGGCATCGCAGGACCCACAGGCGGTAGCGCGACTAAACCTATAGGCACGGTGTTTATTGGTTGGGGCTTTCCACAAACCACCCCTGAAGTTTTACGTTTTCAATTTCAAGGCGACCGTGCCGCCGTTCGTCAGCAAGCCATGCGAGTTGCCCTGCAAGGGGTCTTGCATGGTGTCAACGAGTCAGCTAAAATCTAGTGTATAAATTTACAGTATTCTACTGTATAAACCTAATTAGCCTAAACTGCTGTAATTTTATGCAAATAAATTTATACAGTTACAAAAGCAACGACAGACACCTAAACAGACTCTCCTTTAAACTCAGCGAGAAATCATCATGAATGAAGATAAACGTAAAGCGTTAAGCTCTGCCTTAAGTCAAATCGAAAAACAATTTGGTAAAGGTGCAGTCATGCGGATGGGCGATGTAAGCATTGTGCGCGATGTAGAAACCGTTTCTACAGGCTCGCTGAGTTTAGATATTGCATTAGGCGTGGGTGGTTTGCCGATGGGGCGGATTGTTGAGATTTATGGCCCTGAATCTTCTGGTAAAACGACGTTAACTTTACAAGTTGCAGCAGAAGTACAGAAAAAAGGCGGCATTGCCGCATTCGTAGATGCTGAACACGCCTTAGACCGTCAATATGCAGAAAAATTAGGGGTCAACGTCAATGATTTACTGTTATCACAACCTAATAATGGTGAAGAAGCTTTAGAAATCACCGATATGTTAGTTCGCTCTGGCGCGGTGGATTTAGTGATTGTTGACTCCGTCGCGGCATTAACGCCAAAAGCAGAAATTGAAGGTGAAATGGGCGATTCACACATGGGATTACAAGCCCGTTTAATGTCACAAGCGTTGCGTAAATTGACTGCAAATATCAAACGCTCCAATACTTTAGTTATTTTCATCAACCAAATTCGCATGAAAATTGGGGTGATGTTTGGCAATCCCGAAACCACGACGGGCGGAAACGCTTTGAAATTCTATGCGTCTGTTCGTTTAGACATTCGTCGCACAGGCGCGATTAAACGGGGCGAGGACATTGTTGGTAACGAAACCAAGGTAAAAGTCGTTAAAAATAAAGTTGCGCCGCCTTTTAAAGAAGTCAATTTTGATATTTTATACGGCGAAGGTATTTCTCGCGAAAGTGAAATTATTGAATTGGGAGTAAAAGCGGGTTTAGTTGATAAATCGGGCGCATGGTACAGTTATGACGGTTCAAAAATTGGACAAGGTAAAGATAATGCTCGTCAATTCTTGCGTGATAATCCCAAAATTGCTGAAAACATTGAAAAATTAATCCGCGAAAAACTGTTAGTTAACATGTTACCTATCAGCACAACGGAAGAAGAAGAGGAAAATCCAGAAGGGGCGGGGGATTTGTAATAAATCAATCGGAACGTATTTTAATAGACCTGCTAGGTTTTGAAAACCTAGCAGGTTTTTTAGTTTGTGTTGCTTAAAAATTTGTTTAAAATTCATCTTTATCTAAAAAACCAAATTCCTCAATGGATGGCAAAATTTTATTTGCAAGTTGCTCATTGAAATTCATTAACTCAGCAATTTCAGTTTCGGCTAAATGATGCGCTAATAAACAACGTCTAATTTGATACCAACCCGCATCCCAAGTTTCAATTTTCCATTGGAAAATATCCATTTTGTTTAAAGCTGCAAAATAAATTTGATACACAATTTTTGCTTTAGCTAATACTTGTAAAGCCAGCTCAGAAAGGGGATGAGTCGCTAACCATTGAGCCACAAATCTATCTGTATCTTGCTCAAGTTGTTGTTTGATGTCTGTTTCAGAAATTAACCAGTTTTGTAATTCTATTATTTGAAAAGGGAAAAAATGATTTTTAATTTGATAAAGCTGTTCTAAATAATAGACATTTTTTAATGCACTGGTTTGATTAGAATGTGCAAATAAACTCCAAACAACGCAATCATTAATAAATTCTTGTGTTGGTGTGGTGTGTGGAATTAAAAATTGATTTCTATCATTTAACCATGTGGGTTTAGGAATTTTTCTAACTGCATGTAAAGTTAAAGCCCGTTCAAAGTTTTCAGGAATAACACTAAAAGCCCCTGCACTGACACTGGGCGAAGATAAAATCGTAATGTATTTTGCATTTTGAAAGTCATTGCCTTTGCTACAAATAGACGCTAAAAAATCGGGACGGGCGCGATGTCGAGTGTCCACATTTTTTTCTTTAACAGTTAAAGCATTGCTTAAAGCAGGTAGAATATATTCTTTAGAGTTCTGCGGACGTACAAACCAATTATTTAAAACTGCTTTTTTATCAATTAAACGTAAATGTTTAACCCCAATCGTTTGAGTTTCTTCATTAGCAATATCAATTATAATTTCTTTTTTACGATTACTTTTTGCAAAATTCCAAATTAAGAAGGCAATAGGAAAATTACCAATAACTCCATGAAAACATTTTGAATGAAATAAAAAACCTTTTTCATATTTAACGTTGAAAAAACGCCTACGAAACTCAATGCTGTCGGGTGCATTTAAATATTTTAATGTAGAAAACATTCCTAAATAGGTGTTACTAGGAAATTCATGTTTAATTCTAAACATAAATTGAGCAAATAATTCACGTTTTGCATGTCCTAGTTGATGCTCATTCATTAATTTTTCTATTTTTGTTTTACTGACACCTGTTTTAGATTCTTTCTGTCTAGCATCTTGTGCAGTTGCAAAAGGTGGATTGATATACACAATCCAAGTAATCTCTGGATTCGCTAAATCTGCCCGCAAATTGGCGGGTAATTTCCAATCGCTTGTAAAAGGAAGTTTCTCTGCATTGAATAAATATTCAACATCATCATTTAAATAATCATATTGAAAACAGGTTGCTTTTGGGAAAATTTTCTTTAAATGGTCAGCTTCGCTTGCATGAAGCGTTGATAAATATAAATATTGATAAGCTTCCGCAGGTAAATGATATTCTAAATTGCCTGTCCCTGCTGCCATATCCCAAATTCTATATTTTCCAGTTTTATACCATTTCTTTCCTAACACTTCACCGAAATAATGAATTGCTTTCTTTGCAAAATTTAAAGGGGTATAAAATTCACCTTCAAAACGTCGTTGATTTTCATCAGTTAAACGGTCTAATTTTGCGTGAATTCCATTTAAAGTTTCTAAATTTGAAACATATTCGTAAATATTCCAAAAATATTCATAATCTTTCATTAACACTTTTTGAATTCTTGAATTAGCATCTTCAAAAGTAAAAGCGATACGATTATTTTCTTTATCAATTTGAATTTTATCTTTTTGTATATTTGCTAAGAAGTAAAACGAATCTTTATAACCATTTCTAATATATTTACCAATCACATTTTTCCAATGGTCAAAAACTGCTTCAAAATTTTCTTCATTAATAATTTTTTTATCGCCAAAACGAATGGCTAATTGTGGGGCAAAAGCTATTTCTAATTTTTTCTTAAAATCAGCATGGTCTCCTTTTTGAGTAATTTTATAAACTCGCAATTTATCAAGCTCAGGTTCTTTGACTAAATGGTCTATTAACTTAGGGTCTGCTTTGCTTGCAGCTCTTTCCCAATCATAGCTATCACTGCTATAGTAATTTATCCATGTTTGAGTTTCTGTTAGTAATGCTGTATTTTTATCTGCTAAACACAGGAAAAAAGGAATTTCTTTACCAATTTGACTGAACTTTAATTGTCTAATGTAATATAAAGTTTGCGCTAATATGGCAGCGCGATTTTTAAGAAGGGTTAAATTTTTTTCGGTTTTAAATTCAAATAAAACTTGAACAGTGTATAAATCATGTCTATCTGAAGTATTGTATTTCAACTTAAAATAGCGAGCATAAGCTGCCTTAACTACTTCTTCAGTAGTTGCCTCTTCCAAACTTTGTTTAAACTCTTCAAAAGTCATCTTATATTCGCTATTTAATCATTTGCTAAAATGATTTAATCCTCATCGCGAGCATGTAAATTTCTTAAATGCCCAACACTGCCCCAAGTTTCTAAAAACCAATGTCCATTTTCAAACGAAAATACATTGACACTTGTATTAAGAATTTTAAAACGGCGAGGAGAATCATCATGAGGAAGATTTAACGTATGTTTAAACAAACTGATTAAAACACCACCATGCGCAACCACTAAAATCCGCTCATTAGGATGACGCATTGCTAATTCTTCAAAACAATTTACGCAACGTTGGCGAAATTGCAGTAAAGTTTCCCCTTCTGGAATAACATAATCAGGCGTATCGATGCGAAATTCGCCTTTATCTGCAAAGCGTTTTTGAATTTCGGTGCGCGTTAACCCTTGATACATGCCTAAATTTCGTTCCCGCAAATTCGATACGACTTGAATTTCTGGCGTATGATAACGCCCAATCGCTTGGGCTGTTTGATAGGCACGTTTTAAATCACTACTGTAAATGGCTTGAAAATATTCATCTTTTAAAGCTTCTGCTAAGGCGCGTGCTTGTGCCATGCCGGTCATCGTCAACGGGCTATCTAAATGTCCTTGCATCCGTCCTTCAACATTCCATTGCGTTTCGCCATGGCGTACAACGACTAATTGTGTGGATTGTAAAGAGTGAGCGGCTTTGGAAAAGTGATGTGTGTGATGCGTGTGCTTCATGAAAAATGGAGTATCAAGTGAAACGAAATTGATTACTGTACAAGAGTTTTTAAATTTTTTGTAGTCTTTTTATCAGAATTAACGTAATTCAAATAATTTACGTTTACTGTGTTAACTGAATCACCTAGAGAGTTTTGTATGTTAATTAGACCGCGTCGCTCTGTATTATATTTACCGTCTATTAATTTACGCGCCTTGGAAAAAGCGCGTACTTTGGCAACTGATTGTTTAATTTTTGATTTGGAAGATGCTGTCGCGCCAGAAATGAAAGCGCAAGCACGGCAGAATTTGCAAACGATGTTGCAAGCAGGCGGTTATGGGCAACGGGAGTTAATTGTTCGCATTAATGCGTTAAATTCGGATTGGGGACTGGACGACGTGGCGGCGGTTGCGCATTGGCAGGGCTGTCATGGCGTGTTATTGCCTAAAGTGGAAAGTCGCGCCGAAGTCATCGCAACGTGGAATGCTTTACGGTTGCATAATCCTGAGTTTAATAAACCGTTGTGGATTATGGCAGAAACACCGCGTGGGATTTTGAATTTAGCCGATATTGCGCAAGCAAATGAAACTGTGCCGTTACAAGTCATTGTGATGGGAACATCTGATTTAGCTAAAGAATTGCGTGTTCCTCATACGCCTAATCGTTTAGGTTTACTGCATAGTTTGGCGCATTGCGTTATGGTGGCGCGGGCGTATGGCTTGGACATTATTGATGGCGTGCATTTGGATTTAGATAATTTATTTGAGTTATCAGAGCATTGTCAGCAGGGACGTGAATTAGGTTTTGATGGTAAAAGTTTGATTCATCCTAAACAATTAGCCGTTGCAAATCATGAGTTTTCACCGTCTGAAGCGGAGTTGCAGCAAGCCCAGCAAATTTTGCAGGCGTGGGAAACGGCTGCGCAGGAGGGAAAAGGGGTGGTAGTGGTGAATGGAAAATTAGTGGAAAATTTGCATGTTGAGCAAGCAAAACGCTTGTTAGCAGTGCAAGCAATGATTGAAAAGTTAAATTAAATAATAATGTAATAAGTTAAATTGTTTTTTAATGTCTTATAGCTCGGCAAAAACTGATTTTTTCAATTAAGGAACTTAATTGTCATTAAATGAGTTTTTCGCCGAATATTAAAACTGAATCTTGATACACTGTTTAAAATATTAAGGTTTTTCAGTTGTTTTAATGGGTTTATCATCATCCATTAAAATTTCATGCGCGGGACCTTCTAAATCATCAAATTGCCCAGATTTGATTGCCCACATAAAAGCTAAAGTAATAAATACAATTAAAATGAGCGATACTGGAATTAATAAATAAATTATATCCATAATTAACACTTTATCCTTATCAATTTTTTCATTGATAGAAAGAGGAAACATCATTTAATGAAACATTTTAGCACGGCTAAAATGTAATAGCTTTGATGTGGATAAAATAATTTGGCAAAGTAATTTTTTGTTTATTATTGCTATTTTTTAAGGTCACCAACACGAATCAAATTCACATTGACTTGTAAATTTTCACTTTTAATTTTATCAGGGTCAATGATAAAGCGAATTCGATTATCTTTTACATGAAATTCAATCATTCCCCCGCGTGTAGAAAAATCTTTAATATCACTCACAGTTAAAATAGGATGATTTTTCAAAGCTTCTAAAATCGTAATTTCATTTCCAGTTTCAGAACGGCTGATAAAAACAATATGACATTGCGAACTTTGCTTAACACTGTTTAAACGTATCACTTGCGCCATGCGTCCCTGTGCTTTTTCTTCAGAAACCACCATATCTAAAGTAGCACCGAAAGGGTTTTCACCTAAAATACAGAGGTTAATCGGGCTGTCACTCCCATCAAAAGCGGAACTGGGCCATTCAATAAATTTAGCAAAGTTAAATAAGAAAACGGCTTTAATCTCAAATTCGCGTGGAATATTATCTTCTGCCCAAGCAAAAGGAATTGCCAACATCAGCTGTAAAGATAAAGCAAGAGTAATAAGATTTTTTTTCAACACTTTAAAAAACTCAGAAATAAATAAATGTCTGTATAACTGCAAAAAAGTTTGATTTTTCTTACTTTTAGATATTGGTCTTTTTTGCAAAGATTCCAGCAACATTCTAAAAAAATTGTTGCATGAGTTCTCGTTGTGGCTTGCTGTTTTAATAAGCAAAAAATAGAAGTTTTATTTTGCAAAGGGCAATTATTATACCTAGCTCACGAGATGATTAAAATTATTTTTAATTGTTAAAATAAAGGTTGCTCAATATGTCTTAATAGATGAAATATAATTTATATTTTTAATGCTAGAAAATAGATAGTTGAATTTTAAAAACTCTTTAACCATTTTGAATGAAAGTTATTTTTTTGAGAATTAGAAAAACGTAGTGATTATTAAAATATTTTTAGTTTTTTATTGCAGTTGTGAGGGCAAAACCTCACAACTCGCGAAAGCGCATTAAGTAAAATCAGCGATTTTTAATACTTCAGCCAATAAGCTTTTAACACGTTGCATTCCTAACGCTAAACACGCTTCAATATCTGCCATCGTAATTTCGCCTTCACCGCGTCCTGCGGCGGGGTTAGCAATGACTGAGCAACTGGCATAATCTAATTCCAATTCTCGTGCCAATGCCGCTTCTGGCATGGCAGTCATGCCGACTAAATCACAGCCATCGCGTTCTAAGCGGTCAATTTCAGCGGTCGTTTCTAAACGGGGACCTTGCGTTACTGCGTAAACGCCACGTTCATGAACTGTGAAATCTACTGATTTAGCTGCTTTTAACAATAATTGCCGCAAATTTTCTGTGTAAGGATTGGTAAAATCAACATGCGTAACGTGGGCTAAATCTTCCGCAAAAAAAGTATGCTCACGTCCATAAGTATAATCAATTAATTGATGCGGAATTACCACATCGGCGGGACGCATCATGCGATTAATTCCACCGACAGCGGCAACGGCAATGATATTGCGCACGCCCAGCTCTTTTAATGCCCAAATATTGGCGCGATAATTAATTTTATGCGGCGGAATCGTGTGCGCTGAGCCGTGACGGGCTAAAAATAAAACCGATTTGCCTGCATATTTACCGAATAAAATCGGCGCAGAGGGGTCACCATACGGCGTTGTCACCACTTGCCGCCGAATAATTTCTAAACCTTCTAACGAAGTTAAGCCTGTTCCACCAATAATTGCGAGTTCTGTCATAGTCAAACCTTTAAAAATCCCTGTTTAGCTGCCTTTTACGGCATAAATTGCGGGTAAATGGCGCAAATACTCTTGATAATCCATTCCATAACCAAATACATAACGATTCGGCACAGTTAAACCGACAAAATCAGCTTTGGCTAATCCTTTACGCTGCGGCAACTCTTTTTCCACTAAAACAGCGGTTAAAACTTGTTTTGCGCCCGCTTGTTGGCAAAATTCCACAATGGCTTGTAAAGTAACCCCTTCATCTAAAATATCGTCTAAAATTAAAACGGTATGGTCACGCAAATTAATAGAAGGGCGTTTTGTCCAAGTCAATTCTGTCCCGCCCACCGTCGCGCCACCGTAACGCGAAGCATGGACATAATCGACAAATAATGGCAATTTCAAACGTGTTAATAATTGCCCCGCAAACATTAAACCGCCCGTCATCACGGTTAAACAAACGACAGGCGTGTCTGCTAATTGTTGATTAATATTCTCTGCAATTTTTTGAATTGCCTGTAAAATAGTTGCTTCTGTATGTAAACAGTCAGCTTCAGCCCAAATGGCATTCGCTTTTTCAAAATCAGCATTCATGATGATATTTTTCAAGTTAAGAAGTGAAAAAGATAGATAAACACTAAATCCGCGCATTGTAATACAATACGCCCTTTTTGTCGCAGTTGACCTTTAGCGAAAAACTGCTAAATTTTTGAATTTTCTTTTTAAGTTTTTACGATTTTCTTGCGAGTGGAATGGCATAACCATGAATTATCCCGAACATTTTGATGTGATTGTAATCGGTGGCGGACACGCGGGGACAGAAGCTTGTCTCGCCTCAGCCAGAATGGGTTTAAAAACCTTATTATTGACGCATAACGTTGAAACGCTAGGGCAAATGTCATGTAATCCAGCCATTGGCGGTATTGGTAAAGGGCATTTAGTCAAAGAAATCGACGCACTCGGCGGCATTATGGCACGCGGTGCAGATGTCGGCGGCATTCAATTCCGCATTTTAAACGGCAGCAAAGGCGCGGCGGTGCGCTCAACGCGAGCGCAAATTGACCGCGCTTTGTATAAAGCGTTTATTCGTCATGCGATTGAAACCCAACCCAATTTACAATTATTTCAACAAGCCGTTGATGATTTAATTATTGAAGGGGACACCGTTAAAGGCGCAGTGACACAAGCAGGCATTCGCTTTTTTGCCAATGCGGTCGTGTTAACAGCGGGGACATTTTTAGCGGGCAAAATCCACATTGGTTTAACCAACTATCAAGGCGGACGCGCAGGCGACCCGCCCGCGATGAATTTAGCGCAAAAACTGCGCGAATTGCCTTTCCGTGTTGACCGTCTAAAAACTGGCACACCGCCGCGCATTGACAGCCGTTCACTCGATTTCACCCAGATGACCCCGCAACCGGGCGATACTCCCACGCCCGTTTTTTCTTTTATGGGCAATGTTGCGCAACATCCTGAACAAATTTGTTGCTACATCACGCACACCAATCAACGCACCCACGACATTATTTTAAACGGGCTTGACCGCTCTCCGTTGTACACGGGCGTGATTGAAGGGATTGGTCCCCGCTACTGTCCGTCGATTGAAGATAAAATTAAACGCTTTGCTGACAAAGATTCACATCAAATTTTCATGGAACCCGAAGGTTTAACTTCTTTAGAAATTTATCCTAATGGTATCTCGACCAGTTTACCGTTTGATGTACAACTAAATTTAGTCCGCTCAATGAAAGGCTGTGAAAATGCGCACATCACCCGCGCAGGCTATGCGATTGAATACGATTATTTTGACCCCCGCGATTTACATCCGAGTTTACAAACCAAAGCTATCAAAGGTTTATTCTTTGCGGGACAAATCAACGGCACAACAGGCTATGAAGAAGCCGCAGCGCAAGGCTTGATTGCAGGCTTAAATGCAGGACGATATGTACAAGGTAATGCGTTATGGTCACCGCGCCGCGATGAAGCCTATATCGGTGTTTTAATTGATGATTTAATTACCCACGGCACAAATGAACCTTATCGCATGTTCACCAGCCGCGCCGAATACCGCTTGTTATTACGCGAAGATAACGCCGATTTACGTTTAACCACCATCGGGCGCGAATTAGGATTAATCGGTGATGAACAATGGGCATTTTTTGAGCAAAAACAAGCTGCTATCACTGAAGAGCAACACCGTTTAGAAAAAGTTTGGATTCGTCCCGACGACCCCGCAGTGGAAAAATTAAACACACCGATTCGCCAAGCGGTCAATGCGATGGAATTATTACGCCGTCCAGAAATCACTTACAACGATTTGCGCCAATTGCCCGCTGTTGCGCCGTATGTAGAAGATGCACAAGTCGCTGAACAAGTGGAAATTCAAGCTAAATATCACGGCTATATTCAACGACAACACTTAGAAATTGCCCGCTCACGCCGTTATGAAGATGCGCTGATTCCCGCCGATTTAGATTACACCCAAATCAGTGGATTATCTAAAGAAGTGTGTCAAAAATTAGAAAAACACCGCCCGCACAGTGTCGGACAAGCCTCACGGATTTCAGGCATTACGCCCGCCGCAATTTCTTTATTACTCGTGCATTTAAAACGCTATGAGGGCGGGGTGCAACGGGCGAAAAGTGCTT
>CAZKST010000044.1:0-16013 GCA_964555395.1 uncultured Thiotrichaceae bacterium
TCGAACCCCCGACATTCGCCTTGTAAGGGCGACGCTCTACCAGCTGAGCTAAGCACCCGAAGTATGCTATTTTTGTCTTTATTTAACTAGCATTCTTAAGAAGGTTTGTATTATACAGAGGCTCTCGAGAAATGCAAGCTTTTTTTCATAATTTTTTACAACTAATTTACAGCGTCTTTTAAGGCTTTCCCTGGTTTAAATAAAGGGACTTTAGTCGCCTTGATTTCAAGGGGTTCTTTTGTACGCGGATTCAGACCTTTACGCGCTGCGCGTTCGCGCACGGAGAAAGTTCCAAAACCAATTAACGTTACATTATCACCTTTTGCCAAGGCTTCTCGAATCGCTTCAAATACAGCGTCTACTGTTTCAGCCGCTTTCGTTTTAGAAAGATCAGCAGATTCGGCAATAGCAGCAACTAACTCAGCTTTATTCATTTGTCCCCCATTTGACGTGTCTGGATGATAGCAAGGAAATTGCATAATACATGCCATCTTATGGAAAACGACATGATTATGCGAATTTAGCTTTATTGTAGCATGTTTATCTACATTTAATGCGTTTGTACACTGGGATTTTTTGCGGCGGCATCGGCTAAATTAGCCTCTGGCTCAGGCGCAGTTTCTTGAGTTAAGGGTAAAGGTAAACGTTGTAATGCCACGGCAAAGACTTCATCAATCCATTTAACAGGACGAATATCTAAACCTTTCTTGATGTTATCAGGAATTTCTTGTAGGTCTTTGCGGTTTTCATCAGGAATTAAAACCGTTTGAATGCCACCGCGTAAAGCCGCCAATAATTTTTCTTTTAAACCACCAATAGGCAACACTTCGCCGCGCAAAGTAATTTCCCCTGTCATTGCCACGCTGGCTTTAACGGGAATGCCTGTTAACACAGATACCATCGCAGTACACATGCTCACCCCTGCACTGGGTCCGTCTTTAGGCGTTGCCCCTTCAGGAACGTGAATATGTAAGTCAATTTTTTGGTAGAAATCAGCTTCTAAACCTAAGCTGCTGGCGCGATTGCGTACAACTGTCATCGCCGCTTGAATAGATTCTTGCATCACATCGCCCAATTGACCAGTATAAGACAATTTGCCTTTACCTTGCATCGCAGCGGATTCAATGGTTAATAAATCGCCGCCGACTTCTGTCCAAGCTAAACCAGTGACTTGTCCAATGCGGTCAAGCTCTTCAGCCCGTCCATAGCGGAAGCGTTTAACACCGAGATATTTTTCCAAGGTGCGGGCGTTAACGTTGACTTTGCCTACAGATTTCTTCAATAAAATGTCTTTTACCACTTTACGGCAAATTTTGGCAATTTCGCGCTCTAAATTCCGCACGCCCGCTTCACGGGTGTAGAAACGAATAATATCGCGGATAGCACTTTCACTGATGGTAATTTCAGTGTTTTTCAAGCCGTTATTTTGTACTTGTTTAGGGACTAAATAGTGAGTTGCAATGTTGATTTTTTCATCTTCGGTATAGCCTGATAAACGAATAACTTCCATCCGGTCAAGCAATGGCGCGGGAATATTCAATGTATTCGCGGTTGCTACGAACATGACTTCAGATAAATCATAATCAACTTCTAAATAATGGTCGTTAAAAGTGCTGTTTTGCTCAGGGTCAAGCACTTCTAATAATGCTGATGACGGGTCGCCGCGAAAATCCATCGCCATTTTGTCCACTTCATCTAATAAAAATAGTGGATTGCGCACGCCGACTTTAATCAAGTTTTGGATAATTTTACCTGGCATCGAGCCAATATAGGTACGACGATGTCCGCGAATTTCTGCTTCATCCCGCACGCCGCCTAAAGACATCCGCACAAATTTGCGATTTGTCGCCCGCGCAATAGATTGACCCAACGACGTTTTACCCACCCCAGGCGGTCCCACTAAACATAAAATAGGCCCTTTAAGGGTTTTAACCCGTTGTTGTACAGCAAGATATTCTAAAATGCGTTCTTTGACTTTTTCTAAACCGTAATGGTCTTTTTCCAGCACCGCTTCGGATTTTGCCATGTCGCGGCTGATTTTTGTCCGTTTTTTCCACGGCAAATTAATGATAACATCAATATAGTTACGCACGACGGTGGCTTCAGCCGACATCGGCGACATCATTTTCAGTTTATTCAGCTCAGCAATCGCTTTAGTCTTTGCCTCTTTGGACATCCCCGCTTCTTCAATTTTGCGGGCTAATTCTTCAACTTCATTGGGCACTTCTTCCAATTCGCCTAATTCTTTTTGAATGGCTTTCATTTGCTCATTCAAATAGTATTCGCGTTGGCTTTTTTCCATTTGCCCTTTGACCCGTTTACGGATTTTTTTCTCAATCTGTAATAAGTCAATTTCAGATTCCATCAAACTAATCAGATGTTCTAAACGGTCACGGACATTGATAATTTCTAAAATCCGTTGTTTTTCATCCAATTTAATTGCCATGTGCGCAGCAATGGTATCTGCTAAACGGCTGGGGTCTTCAATATTGGCTAATGAGCCTAAAATTTCAGGCGGAACTTTTTTGTTCAGTTTGATGTATTGGTCAAAATGCGAAGTAATGGAACGAGACAACACTTCAATTTCGCGTTCATCACTAATTTCTTCTGCCAAAGGTGAAACGTGAGCGGCAAATAAATTATCAATGGATAAGAAACTGACAATTTTGGCGCGTTTGCCACCTTCAACCAGCACTTTAATTGTGCCATCGGGCAGTTTTAATAATTGTAAAATGGTAGAAATTGTTCCCGTACGATGAATTTCATCGACAATCGGTTCATCTTCTGCCGCGTTTTTCTGGGCAACCAAGAGGATTTGTTTATCTTCTTTCATCGCTTTTTCAAGCGCACGAATAGATTTTTCCCGTCCCACAAATAAAGGGATGACCATGTGCGGATAAACCACAACATCACGCAGTGGCAATACAGGCAACACAATACGGGGGGAATCAATAACCTCTGATGTATTGTCTTCGGTAGGCATAAAAACTCCTCATGGTTGAGAAAGTAGCATTTAAAATCGGTATTTTTACCTTAATAAGGCTTTTTTAGGATAAATCAAGATAAAAAGCGAGCATTAATACGTTTTTTATTGGCTTTAAGATTAAAAAATACTTAGGTTGTAAGCAAAAAATGAGATAAACACGGTTGTTTAATAGTGTTGTAACAGTATTTACACGCGTATTCAAGTTTTTTTCGCGCTAAACGGTGGTTTTAAGGAGAAGACTTTAAGGATTTGAGGCAAGATAAGGAGTTAAAGAAAGCACAAAGGTGCACAGATGCACCTTTGTGTTAAAGAAAAGCTTAGATTTTATTCAGACGCAACCCGTTTTTCAGGGTTTTCATACATGATGAGCGGTTGGGTTTTACTATCAACGACAGTTTCATCCACCACGACTTTGACAACATTTTGTAAAGAGGGTAAATCGTACATGGTATCTAACAGTACGTTTTCCATAATAGAACGTAAACCGCGTGCGCCCGTATTGCGTTCAATGGCTTTGCGCGCCACACTGCGTAACGCTTCTTCTCTAAATTCTAATTCTGCACCTTCCATTTCAAACAAGCGGCAGTATTGTTTAGTTAAAGCGTTGCGCGGTTCGCATAAAATTTTCAGTAATTGCTGTTCGTCTAATTCTTCCAAGGTTGCAACGACAGGTAACCGTCCAACAAACTCAGGAATTAACCCGTATTTAATTAAATCTTCGGGCTCAATACCGCGTAATTTTTCTGATAAATTGCGTTTGTCTTCTTTGCTAGAAACTTCCGCAGAAAAGCCAATGCCTGTTCTTTCAGTACGGCGTTGAATCACTTTTTCCAAACCAGCAAACGCGCCCCCACAAATAAACAACATGTGAGAGGTATCCACTTGCAAAAATTCTTGCTGTGGATGTTTGCGTCCACCTTGTGGCGGAACAGAAGCGACCGTTCCTTCAATCAATTTTAATAAGGCTTGTTGTACGCCTTCGCCTGAAACATCGCGGGTAATTGATGGATTGTCAGATTTGCGAGAAATCTTGTCAATTTCATCAATATACACAATACCTGTTTGGGCTTTTTCAACATCATAATCACATTTTTGCAATAATTTTTGAATGATGTTTTCTACGTCTTCGCCAACATAGCCAGCTTCAGTTAACGTAGTTGCATCCGCCATTGCAAACGGAACATTGAGAAAACGGGCTAAAGTTTCTGCCAATAATGTTTTACCACTCCCCGTAGGGCCAATCAGTAAAACGTTACTTTTTGCAATTTCTACATCATTTTTGTTATTACGTTGGCGCGTTTCTAACCGTTTGTAGTGGTTATAAACCGCAACCGATAAAATCTTTTTCGCATATTCTTGCCCTACGACATATTCATTTAAATGTTGATGAATTTCGTGAGGCGTGGGTAAATGACGATGGGGACCACTTGCCGCATTTTCTTGTACTTCTTCGCGAATGATGTCGTTACACAATTCGACACATTCATCACAAATAAAGACGGAGGGACCTGCAATCAGTTTACGCACTTCATGCTGGCTTTTTCCGCAGAAGGAACAATATAACAAGCGGTCATCGCCACTTTTCCCTCTTCTGTCATCAGGCATACCGAGTCTCCTCGTTTACAACTTGCATCGATACTGAAACTATCATTACTACACTTCGGACTACACAGAGATTATTTTTTGCCTGCTGCTTCCATAATCGCTTGACGGTCTGTTAACACTTGGTCAACTAAACCGAAATTGCGTGCTTCATCAGCCGACATAAAGTTATCACGTTCTGTGCCATGTTCGATGGCATCTAAAGTTTGTCCTGTGTGTTTCACAAGTATAGCATTGAGACGGTCACGCACACGCAAAATTTCACGCGCATGAATGTCAATATCAGTCGCTTGCCCTTGGAATCCACCTAAAGGTTGGTGAATCATAATGCGGGAGTGGGGTAAACAGTAACGTTTACCTGCTGCCCCGCCAGCTAACAATAACGCGCCCATGCTGGCTGCTTGTCCAATACATAAAGTAGAGACATCAGGTTTAATAAATTGCATGGTGTCGTAAATCGCTAAGCCCGCAGTGACAACACCACCTGGCGAATTGATGTACAGATGAATATCTTTATCTGGATTTTCAGATTCTAAAAAGAGTAATTGGGCGACAACCAAATTCGCCATGTAATCTTCAACGGGGCCGACTAAAAAAATAACACGTTCTTTCAGCAAACGAGAGTAAATATCATAGGCACGCTCGCCTCGTGCTGATTGTTCTACGACGATGGGGACTAACCCACCCGCTGCATGAATATCAGGCATTGTCGCCATAATGACCTCTTTTTAGTTATTAAGCTTCTTTACGTTCTTGCGCACGTTTAATCACGCTGTCGAAGTCTAAAGCTTGTTCAGTGATTTGTGCTTTGGCTAATAAAAACTCAATGACTTGCTCTTCTAATGCCGCACCTTCAACTTCGCTTAAACGTTGACGGTCGCTATAGTAGTAATTCACAACGGCTTCAGGTTCTTCATAAGTCGCAGCAATAGAATCAATTAAAGTACGGACACGTTCAGCATCTACTTTAATTTCATGCTTGCGCATTAATTCGCCCATTAACAACCCTGTGTGAACCCGTTTTTTAGCTTGCTCTAAAAACATATCAGGTGCAAGTTTTAAATCGCCATAACCGCGAGATTTTAATTGTTGTTGATTGAACTCAACTAAGCGATTTGCTTCTTCTTGCAATAAGGCTTTGGGAATTTCTAAAGGATTGGCGGCTAATAAAGCGTCTAAAATCTTGGCTTTAGTATCGGTTTTTAATGCGTTATCTAATTCACGCTGCATGTTCGTGCGCACGTCTTTACGCAATGCTTCGATACCACCTTCTTCAACGCCTAAAGTTTTAGCAAATTCATCATCTAAAGCAGGGAGTACGGGCTCTGCAACAGATAAAACTTTGACATGACATTGTGTGTCTTTGCCTGCTAATTCAGCATTGCGATAATCAGCGGGGAATTTGAGGGTTAAAGATTTTTCTTCACCTGCAATCGCGCCAATTAAAGCATCTTCAAAACCTTCTAAAATAAAGAAGTTTTCGCCGATGAAAATAGGATGTTCAGTTAATTTATTATTCGGGAAATCTTGACCATCAACCGTAGCTTCAAAGTTGATAATTGCACGGTCGCCTTTAGCGATAGGACGGCTTACATCATTCCAAGTACGGCGTTGTTGGCGTAACTTCTCAATCATGCCTTCAACATCAGCATCTTGGATATCAGAAACAGTTTTCTCGATTGCCAAACCTTCCCAATTTAACTCAGTGACTTCAGGATAGACTTCAAAACTAGCAGTAAAAGATAAATCTGCTTCTAAATCTTTTAAATCACTGTTTAAATCGATATGAGGCTGTCCAGCGGGACGGACTTTTTCTTGTTCAACGGCTTCATAAAAACTAGAACCGATTAATTCATCAATAACTTCAATTCGTACTTGTTGACCATAGCGTTGTTGAACCACACGCATAGGCACTTTACCCGGACGAAAACCATCAACTTTTGCAGTTTTAGCAATAGATTTTAAACGGTTTTGAACTTCTTCTTGTACGCGCTCTTTCGGTAATCCGATAGTCATTTTACGTTCGAGAGCACTTGTTGATTCAATAGACACCTGCATGGCTTGACCTCTTTAGACCACGACTTACTTGTCACCTGCTCAGTGGGGTGGTGCGAAAGGAGAGACTCGAACTCTCACAGGTTTCCCTACTGGTATCTAAAACCAGCGCGTCTACCGATTCCGCCACTTTCGCTTAGGGGATAAATTCTGGGTTATTAGGAATAAAAAAACCAGCGTGTTTGCTGGACTTTACTGGGAATTTTTGGTGGGCTGTATAGGGTTCGAACCTATGACCTACTGATTAAGAGTCAGCTGCTCTACCAGCTGAGCTAACAGCCCTGAAAAGCTCAAGATTTTAGCGCAGTTTCTAGGTAAACTGCAAGTTTTTTTAAATTACTATCCAGATAAATTGTTATAAGTCCATCGTTATACACTTAATTTTTTAGAAAAAAATAGTATTAATTTTTCAAATCTTGTGATTCTTATGAGCTATTAACACTCAAATAATGTGCCAAATTTAAAAAATTTAATGTATCGTTTTTCTTAAACTTTCACAAAACTGTTCTAAGAGAGATTTAGCTTCATTCATTGTTTGCTTCAAAGCCGCAAATTCAGAAAGTGCTTGATTAAAATCTTGTTTTTTTGCATAACTTTCTAAAAGTTTACAATGCTGAAAGGTACGTTGTAAACCCACATTTTGACTTGCCCCTTTAAATTTATGTGCTGCTAAATATAAACCTTCGCCCGCTTGTTGCTGTAATTGCTCTTGCATTTGCTGCATATATTTTGGCAATTCACGCAAAAATAACTCTATGATTTTAATAACACCTTGTGGATTTAACTCAACCGCTAACTCTTCTAAAATATGCGTTTCTAAAATAGGTTGCTCATAATGTTGCACTGGTGGCATATCTTTCGCCTGCGTCACAGCATTAAATTGCAATGCAGTGGTACGCGTCCATTGCTCAATCACACGGCGCAAGTGCATGGCTTTAAACGGTTTACTGATATAGTCATCCATTCCCGCTTCTAAACATTTATTGCGGTCATTGGGTAATGCGTTAGCCGTCAAAGCAATAATAGGAGTATGTACTTGTCCACGTTGCGCTTGCCATTGTCTTATCGTTTGTGTTGCTGTGTAACCATCCATTTCGGGCATGTGACAATCCATTAATACTAAATCAAATTGACTTTGTCGAATGGCAGAGACTGCTTCCTGTCCATCATTCACCACAGTCACCTCACACCCCATACGCTGCAAAACCTCGCGAGCAACTTCTTGATTTACTAAATTATCCTCTGCCAATAAAATATAAATTGTCCGTCCAGTCTCGGTGCGCAATGGCGTTTTAAACGGCGACTCAAATTTTTCTTCTTCAGGTAGCGTTTCACTATTTAAATTATTAGTTGTATTTAAACTAGGTGTACTTACTTTATGTAAAGCTAATTTAAACCAAAAGCAACTTCCTTTATTTAATTCACTATTAACGCCTAATTCTCCCTCCATTAAATGTATTAAGCGATGAACAATAGCTAACCCCATCCCTATCCCATCAAAACGCCGCGTGCTTGATTGGTCAACTTGCTGAAAAATTTCAAATAATTTTGTTTGCATTTCGGATGCAATACCAATACCGCTATCCATTACTTCAAATAATAAATACATTAATTCATCATCTTCGCGTTCTAAAGAAACTTGTAATAAAACCCAACCTGATTGGGTAAATTTAAGCGCGTTACCCACTAAATTATTTAAAATTTGGCGTAACCGATTAATATCGCCATTTACCCAACTGCTTAAAGTAGGAGGATATTGATAACCTAAAGAAATTGCTTTTGTGCTTGCAGAATAAGCGAATAATTCCACAGTTTCTTCTAATAAAGAACGTAAATTAAAATCTTTTTGCTGTAAAGAAGAACAGCTTTCACCAATTTGTGCAAACTCTAAAATATCACTCATCACACGCAATAAGCGTTGCATCGATTGTTGCACACGTTCTAAATAATGACGTTGCTCTATTTGATTAGAATTTGTATTAAGCAATAATTCAATAATCCCTAAAATCCCATTAATCGGTGTACGAATTTCATGACTCATCATTGCTAAGAAATTACTCTTTGCTAAATTGGCACTCTCTGCTAATTCACGCGCCCGTTGTAATTCTTGTTCAACCGCTTTTTGCCGACTAATATCATGCAGGATTAAAGTAAAACGTTTTTGTTGAGATTCTTCAAATATTCCCATACTGGCTAATAAAGTTAAACTTTTACCTTGCTTATGTCGTCCAATAATTTCACAACCCCGTTGTAAATTTAAACATTGGGCTAATGGCATTCCACCCGCAATGAAAAGCTTTTCTATCGGTTGTTGTAATAATTCTGGAGCAGAATAGCCAAATAATTGTTCAGTCGCAGGATTAATGAGTTCAATTATTCCTTTTTGATTAATGACAATAATAGCATCTGAAATAGTTTCTAAAACTGTTTTAAAGCGTATGGCTTGAGTATTAGCGAATTGTTCAGCCGCTTGACGTTGGTGTTCTGCGCGTTGTAACTCCGTTAAATCAAACAATGTACCCACAAGGCGGGACGGTGTACCGTAATGATTCCAAACGGCAATAGCGCGAATTAAAACGGGGAGATAATTTCCTTCACGATGTTGCAAGCGGCAAATGATTTCATAATTGCTAATCTTTTTGGTTAAATAGGCTTGCTGTTTTTCTAAAACTCGAAGATAGTCTTCAGGATGTAAACGATTTAATAATGCTTGCGGATGGTTAAGAAATTCGCCCCTTTCGTCGCCTAACATTTGTTTACAACGTGGCGAAAAATAAACTTCTCCACTGTTAAAGTCAATATCCCAGATTCCTTCATTAGAACCTTGCATTGCATAATTAAAACGTTGCTCACTTTGGCGTAAAGAATTTTCTATTTGTTTTTTTAATGTTGTTTCATAAGCAAAAATGCCGATATAAATTAAATTTTTTTGTGCATCAAAAAGCGGATAATAAGTATGTTCAAACCAATGTTTATCCCGTTTGTCTTCAAACGTTAAAATTTCTTGGCTTTGTATGACTAAATCAAAGTAACGCTGGCGGGATTGTCGTACTTCTAAAGGAAAAAAATCAAACAAATTGTGATTAATCATTTGCTCAGGTAAAAAACCTAATCGCATCGCGCCTTGAATATTGATAAAAGCGCATTCACCATTTAATTTAATTAAAGCAACACTTTCATTAAGTTTTTCTAAAAAATTAAAAAAATAAGGCGTAAGTTGAGAAAAAAAATGAGTGTGTGGAAAATCGGGGGGCGTATTTACTTGTTCAACTTGTAACTTTAAATGTTGATTCTCCTTAAATAGTTGATTGTTTTTATCAACAAGTTGAGCATTTTGTTCAAGAAGCAGTTGTATTTGCTGTTGTAATTGTTCAATATCAGTATGATTCATTGTGGTTATTTAACATCTGAGCGTAAAGAAGAATAACATCACATAGCTACTATTTATTTTGAGAAAATGACACAATTAAATAATAATGCGTGGGAGATTTAAGAACTTCAATAGATTAAGCGTTATTATCTTTTATTCATATTGTTTAGACCTGTAAACGTTGGTTTTTAACTGAGCCTATTTCTCACAACAAAAATTTAGTAGTAAAATAGCGAAGATTTTTTTAATCTTGGCTCTCTCTTTTTTCAATGAGGTTTTTCATAATGTTACATCAAAAACAAAAGCGTCCTTTAACTGCTTATTTAATCGCGTTATCTGCAAAATCTGCGGATGAACTCAAACAAAAAATTGTTGAAAATCAAGATGATTTTGAAGAGGTAGTCATTGCTAATACAGGTTTAAATAAACCTACTGTCATGTTTCGCACGCAACAATTAACTAAACAATTTCCTACGGGCTCCGCTGAGCAAGCAATTAATGGCGTTGTCGCACAAATTGAAAGCTGGGTTTAAATATTCACTGATAGCGTTGTTATGACGCTATCATTGCGGTTAGTGCCATTGAATCATTACACTGAAGGAATATGGTATGTCTAGTGACTCTCCCAAAATATTGGTCTTAGGAGCTTCGTTTGATACAGGTAATATGGGAATGAGTGCGTTGGCGGAAGGAACTTTACTTTGTTTGTTCGCCCGTTGGCACTCTGCTGAAGTTTATTTACAAAGTGCCGTGCCTCATCCCCCTTTAAAGTTAACGATTCATGGTCAACCGCGCACAATTCATTTTTTAGAACTGTGGTCTGGGCGGAATTGGTTAAAATCTCAAAATTTAGTGCAGTTAAATCAATTAATTCGTTTAAGTCAACAGTTTCCGTGGCTTTCCACTCTTTTTAAACGTTTAAATCCAACGTTTAAGCTGTTGACAGAGTTAGATTTAATCGCTGATGTTACGGGTGGTGATAGTTTTTCCGATATTTATGGTTTGCCGCGTTTAGCGCAAAGTGTTGCATTTAAACGTGTACTTTGGCAATTTTGCAGTCGTTTTATCATGTTGCCACAGACTTATGGCCCTTTTAAAGCCGTTGAAGCGCAGCAATTAGCCGCCGAAGTTTTATCACATGCTAATCCCATTTTTACGCGTGACCAAGCGGGTTTAACCACCATCCGCACTATTTTAACAGAACATATCCCCGCTAAACATATTGAGTTTATTCCAGATGTAGGTTTGTTATTAGAACCTCAAAAACCAGCAGTTGCGGCGGTGTTGGTTCAAACTTTACAACAATTAAAATCGCAAAATAAAATTATTATCGGTTTAAATATCAGTGGTTTGCTTTATAATGCTGAGTATAGCTATGAAGGCTCTCAAGCCTCTGCTGAACAGCATTTTGGTTTACATAGTAACTATCGTGAAATGATGTTACAAGTTGCGCAGTATTTCTTGCAACAACCGAATACTATTTTAGTTTTAACACCACATGTATTTGTAGAAAAAGGGCAACGAGAGTCTGACCCCGAAGCGTCTGCCCATTTTTATCAAACTTTATCAGCGCAATATGAGCATCGTGTTTTATTGTTAGATGCACCTGTAAATCATCGCGAAGTTAAATATATCATCGGCTTATCCGATTTCTTTATGGGCGCGCGTATGCACGCTTGCGTTGCAGCATTATCTCAGGGTATTGCAACTGTGGGTATGGCATACAGCGGTAAGTTTAAAGGGGTGTTTGAGTCTGTTGGAATGACCGAGCAAGTGGCTGATTTGCGGCATTTAAGCTCTACACAATTGTTAGAATTAGTTGAGCAACAATTTCAAAATCGGGCAGCCCTGCGTGCTATTTTGCATCAAGCTATTCCATTGGCTAAACAACGTTTATTACATTTGCTGGATAAGGTCGCGTTATAACCTTAGTTTATACTGTACTTTGTGCTAATTTTAACAAAAGCTCTACTAATTGAGGGGCTTGCCCGATATACGGTGCAAGCGTCATTTTAACCTGTGGATAAATAACTTGTTTGCTATGTACGGCTTGGGGAATATCTTCTGCAACATGCCGTCCCGCAGATAAAAAATAAGGCAAAATGATGATTTCTTGTGCACCTGCTTGTACACATTGCTCTAATGCGTCAGGAATAGAGGGCTCTGCTAATTCTAGGAAAGCGCAACGAATTTGTTGAAATTGCGAAGGCAGACTTTGCAATTGCTGTGTTAATTGATAAATTTCTTGATTAGAAACTGCACGACGACTGCCATGCGCGATAATGAGTAAAAATTTCATAAAAACTCGACCTACAAGCCAGTAAAAGTATAGTATTGTGCAAATAGCGTAATTATAGATTTGCTTTCACCTTGGTAACGGATATAGACCATGACCGACTATCTCGCACTCTCTCACGATTTGCAACAGATGAACGCCTTATTAAGCGTAGCTGAAGCACATGGTATTTTATGTGGTTTGTTGTGTACTTCGCGCATGGATTTTGAGCAAACATGGCTGACTCACATTGTGGGTGACCATAGTGATGATAGTAATTCTCAAAGTGAATGCGTGCAAAATTTAAGCAGTTTAAAACGGGAAACTTTGCAACAATTACATGATGAAGATTTTGATTTTGATTTATTATTACCAGATGACGATTATCCGCTCGAAGACCGTTTAGGCGCGCTCGGCGAATGGTGTGAAGGTTTTTTATTTGGCGTGGGCTTAACAGGCTTCTCCAAACATGAAGAAGATATTTCTGAAGAAAGTAAAGAATTTTTAAATGATGTCGTTAAATTTTCCAAAGTTGACCACTATGTGGATGAAACCGAAGAAAATGAACAAGCGTATAGCCAAATTACTGAATATATTCGGGTCGGTGTATTAACGATGTTTGAAGAATTACCTGTTGTACATTAATGTTGTCGTCAAAGATTTTTATTATTATTCAACTTTCTAATACAACAACCGCCACCGCCAAATCGCCTGAATGGGTTAAAGTAACGTGCATTTGCGTGATGGCGCGTTGTTGCGATAATTGCAACGCCTGACGATATAAAACCAGTGATGGCGCGCCACTGGCTAAATGTATAACTTCAATATCGCTGAAAAATACATGCTGGGCTAAGCCTGCGCCTAAAGCTTTCATGGTCGCTTCTTTAACGGCAAAGCGTCCCGCTAAATGCGGAATTGCATCATGGTATCGTTGACAATATGCCAATTCAGGGGCAGTAAACACCCGCTGCAAAAAACGCTCACCATGCCGCTCTACCGCCGCCCGAATGCGCGATTGCTCAGTTAAATCAACCCCTATGCCAATAATCATTTTTACTCACTCTTTTGATTGATATGGAATTAGTTCGCACCCTTCCGACTTCTGTTAAATGGCGTTATCTACTTTTTGGACATCCCTTGCATTTAATGGGCGGTCTATTACTTGTTTTAGGCATTGCACTGAGTTTTGCTTTTTTACCGCGCACCGAAATACAAAGTGTTCCCACGGCGGAATGGAAAACTGCCCCCGCCCAAATTGTCGCCATTGAAGACAGTCAAGTTTCAGAAAATCAACAAACCGTTTTTGCCTATCATTTTATTTTTCACCTTGACCAGCAAAGTTTTTATAATATTTCCTACCAAGTTAAAGATGGACAAGAAATCCAAGTCGGACATTTAGTCACTGTTTTATATAATCCTGAAAACCCGCAGGAATCCGTTATTCAAGGAATGCGCACACGACACTTTAGCCAAGGCGCAGTGACGGTATTAATTTTTCCGCTGATGGGCATCGCACTTTTTTTAGTGGCAAGTTGGCGGCGCGCCCATCAATTATATGTGATAGAGCATGGACTCCTTGCTGATGCACAAATAATTAAAAAAGTTGCGGATAATACCAACAATGACAAACAAGTTGTTTATAATATACAGCTTGAGTTTCAAGCGGCAGACGGACAACGCTATCCCCTGCATTATAAAGATGCAGCATGGGAAGAAATAGAGGGCAGAAGCCATTTAGCAATTGTGTATTTACCCACCGCGCCTGCAAACGCTGTTTTTGTGAATAAGTTACCCACAAAATTACAAAAATATCTAATGTAATTAAAAAATTAACCTAAGCCTCTCTCAATTTACAGAGAGGATGTCTCTTTGATAAAAAATAGCATAGGACTCTTCAGATGAATGTTGAAAAAGCACGGTTTAACATGGTTGAGCAGCAAATTCGCCCTTGGGAAGTGTTAGACCAACAAGTATTAAATGCAATCATGGCAGTTCCCCGCGAAAAATTTGTGCCTGCTGACTATCAAGCTTTAGCCTTTGCTGATATTAATATTCCTTTAGTGCATGGACAAAGCATGTTATCGCCTAAATTAGAAGGGCGGGTTGTACAATCTTTATTTTTACAAGCCACTGACCGCGTGTTAGAAATTGGGACAGGAAATGGCTATTTAACTGCCTTATTAGCCCAATTAGCGAATCATGTAGAAAGCGTTGATATTTATCCAGAATTAACCCAAGCAGCCAGTGCTAATTTAAGCGCGGCGGGCATTAGCAACGTATTATTAAAAACAGGCGATGCGATTAACGGTTGGAATCCTGACATGTTATATGATGCCATCGTACTCGGCGGCTCTGTACCTGTGTTAAAACCCCATTTTCAACAACAATTAAAAGTTGGCGGACGGTTATTTGCCATTGTAGGTGAAAAACCTGTGATGGAAGCCTTATTAATTACCCGCACCGCACAAGAAGAATGGGTCACAGAAAGTTTATTTGAAACGGTTGTTGATTCTTTAGTTGGCGCGCCTACAGCAACACCTTTTGTTTTATAAAAGAATTTTTAAATAAGGCTTGTTTATCAAAGACAAGCCTTATTTATTTTGAACACTTGCTTGTAGGACTGCTATGAAAACTTTATTACCCCGCGCCTTGAGCCGCTATTTACAACAAGGCAACCGCCCATTCTTATTAGATGTACGCGAACCGCAAGAGTATGATATTTGTCATATTCCTAATTCTGTACTGATTCCCATGCAACAAATTCCGCAACGGCTAAATGAATTAAACAAAGAACAAGAAATTGTTGTCATTTGTCATCATGGAATGCGCAGTGCACAAGTGGGCATGTTTTTAGAGCAAAATGGCTTTAAAAACATTATCAACTTAATGGGCGGCGTTGCTGCATGGGCAGAAGACGTTGACCCCCAAATGCCGCGTTATTAATCCCCTATTTTTCCATGACTCCCTAAGCTAGTAATTGTCTAAGGAATCAAAATGCCTCTTGCCAATACCGCTCCTTTCCCTTTTTTAAGAATGCGTCGGATGCGGCGCGATGATTTTTCACGACGTTTAATGCGTGAAACCCAATTAAGCAGTGACGATTTTATTTATCCTGTATTCATTATGGAAGGCGAAAAACAACGGGTAGCCATTGCCTCTATGCCCGAACAATATCGCTTAACCTTAGATGAATTATTAAAAGAAGCCGAGATTTTAATGCAGTTAGGTATTCCTGCGATTGCATTATTTCCCGTGATTGACGCGGATAAAAAATCTTTACAAGCCGAAGAATCCTATCGTCCTGATGGTTTAGTGCAACGTGCCGTGCGTTTACTAAAACAGCATTTTCCAGAATTAGGCGTTATCACCGATGGCGCGCTTGACCCCTACACAACCCACGGACAAGACGGCATTATTGACGATACAGGCTATGTGTTAAATGATGAAACCATTGAGGTTTTAGTTAAACAAGCCTTATCCCATGCGGAAGCGGGGGTAGATATTGTCGCACCGTCAGACATGATGGATGGACGCATTGGCGCGATTCGTCAAGCATTTGAAAAAAATGGTTTTATTTACACCAAAATTTTAGCCTATTCAGCAAAATACGCTTCTAGTTTTTATGGCCCTTTCCGTGATGCCGTTGGCTCAGCGGGCGCATTGGGCAAAAGTAATAAATATAACTATCAAATGGATAGCGGTAATAGCAATGAAGCCTTGCGTGA
>CAZKST010000045.1:0-15967 GCA_964555395.1 uncultured Thiotrichaceae bacterium
ATTGCACTCCAATTTACGCAATTTAAGGTGCGATGATTATAGTTTAAACATCTCACTGAATTCGCATTAGTTAGTGCGTCCGCTGGATAATATATTGTGCTAACCAGCGTAAAGGGTCGGCTTTAGAATCCAAAGTTTGCACACTTTCTAAAGCTTGTTGAATTAACTCTTGCGCTAAGCGTTTAGATTCAGCTAATCCTAACAAAGCGGGATAAGTGGGCTTATCTTGGGCTTGGTCTGAGCCTTGGGGTTTGCCTAAAGTCGTGGTATCCCCTTCCACGTCTAAGACATCATCTTGAATTTGAAATGCTAGCCCAACACATTTGGCATAATGGTCTAATGCGGTTAATACATCGTCGCCCACAGTCGGACATGCCAGCGCGCCCATTTTGACGCTGGCGCGAATGAGTGCGCCTGTTTTATGAATGTGCATATTTTCAAGTTCAACTAAATTTAATTGCTTGCCAACTGCATCCATATCAATCGCTTGACCGCCCGCCATGCCGCGTGAACCGCTAGCAACGGCTAAAGTATTTAACATTTCTAAACGTTTTTCTAAAGTCGTTTCCATTTGCTTATCATGACTTAATACATAAAATGCTAAAGTTTGTAAGGCATCTCCTGCTAAAATAGCCGTGGCTTCATCAAAAGCTTTGTGACAAGTGGGAACGCCGCGCCGTAAATCGTCGTTATCTAAAGCGGGTAAATCGTCATGCACTAAAGAATAGGCATGAATCAATTCGACAGCACACGCGGGCGCGTCTAAACTGCTTAATTTAACGTCTAAAGCTGTACCTGTTAAATACACTAATAAGGGACGTACTCGCTTGCCGCCGTTTAGTACCGCATAGTGCATCGCTTGATGCAAACGAACAGGATGCAGAGTAGGCATAGGTAGCCACTGCACTAAACTTTGATTAACTCGTTGTTGGTAAGTGTGCATTAATTCTTTTAAGTGCATACAAACATCCTTATGCGCAATAATTTTATTTTTTTTAGGGTGAAGAAACGGAAATAGAGCTAGCGAGCATGATTATTGTTGTAGAGGGGAATAGCGGAGCATATTCCACCGCGAAACTCTGCCAAAGCCGAGCAAAAACAGAGGATATCGTAAACGCACTACAAAATTGTCCGAACCATGTCACTTAGTTTTCATAATTCACAAAAAATTAAGAAAATTGTATTAATTATGCGAATTGGGGTTCAGACAACGTGGTGGAATACGCTACGCTATTCCACCCTACAAATCTGAGCAAAATATGAATCTTTTTTCAGAGTAATAACAAACAAATTTAAGCAAAATGTTTTAATAACTATAATGGAAAAAATAGCGATTCTTCCGCATTTTTTTCTTATCAAAATTCTTCAATTTTTTTTCATTTAAGCGTATAAATGCGTTTTTTAACAATTATTATGTCGATTTATTATGCTGAGTTTATGAGAGATTCCCGCGTCTGGTTGTTTAAAATCAGTTTTTATCTAACGCTGTTAAGCTGTTTATGGACAGGCGGGAGCTATGCTGAATGTACTTCACAATCACAAACTACACGTTTAGAGGATACTTTACACAGTTTGCAGCAACAATTACAGAATTTTTCGTCTGCTTCGGCTGTAAATAGCCTTGATAAAGCGACAACACAAACGACTGCATTTTTAAGTCAATTAGGCTTTCTTTATCAAAAACTCGGCTTTTCTGAACAAGCACGCGGCTATTTGGAAGAAGCGGCGCGTCTTTCTTTGAACAGTCCCGCTCAATTAGCGTTAATTTATGCCCAATTAAGCGATATTGCTTTAGCCACTCATCAAGATGAACAAGCCCGAATCGCAATTAATAAAAGTGTGCAACTGTTGCCCGCAGATAGTCCCGTGTTGTTAAGAGCGATAGTATTGAATAATTTGGCAAATGTGCAAGTCATGGAAGGCTATTATGACATGGCAGTGCAAAGTTATCAGCAGGCGTTAGCCTTCGCTGTGACGGCTGAGGAAACTGCTTTTTTAATTAAAATTCGTTTAAACCTCAGTCAAAGTTATTTAAAAAATCATCAATGGCAATCTGCATTGCAAGTGCTGTTAAATACTAAAGCCCATTTTACAGCGCAATTGGCGCGCTCATCTGAAGCTAAAAAAATAGGAAATAATCAACAGTATGTTGAAATTTTTAATTTAGTCAGTGCGGGTGAATTGGCTTTGCGGTTATTACGCACTGCTGAAACAAATGAAAAAGCGGAAAATCTGGATAAATTACAAGAGTTTGCTCAAGAAAATTTACGCAACGCTGAGCAAAGAGCGCGGGCGGTTAATAATCAACAATTGCTAGGTTATGCCTTGGGTTATATTGGGCAATTAGCAGATTATCGTCATGAACTTGAAGCGGCGATTCAGTATAGCCGTCAAGCCATTTTTGCCACGCAACAAGTGAATAGTCCTGAAAGTTTATACCGTTGGCAATGGCAACTCGGCAAATTATTACATCAACAGCAATTAACGCCGAATAAAATTCAATTAGATGCGCAAATTGCAGTGTATCGTCAAGCTATCAATACGTTAGAGCCAATTAAAAGCGAAGTCGCCATGGGCTATCGCAATTCTTCACAAAGTTTTAATGACAGCATTGGCGCGGTGTATTTTGAGTTAGCCGATTTATTGTTACAGCGTGCCCAACTCAGTGATGAAGCTGAACCATGGCTCATTGAAGCGCGTGATATTATTGAGCGGTTTAAAACCGCAGAATTACAAGTTTACTTTCAAGATGATTGTATTGCCCGCAGTTCGCCGCAGCGGCTAGTTACCCGCAGTGCTCCAAAAACGGCGTTAATTTATCCGATTATGTTAAATGAGCGTTTAGAATTGCTTGTCAATTTTCCAACGGGTTTACGTCAATATCAAGTACCCGTATCAGCGCGCCAATTGCGTGAACAGGGTAATGAATTTCGTTTTGAGTTAGAAACACGGGAAACGCAAGATTTTTTAGCCTATTCACAACGGTTTTATCAATGGCTCATCGCGCCTTTAATGCCTGAGCTAAAAGCACAAGCCATTGAAACCTTGGTTTTTATTCCTGATGGAGTATTGCGTACTTTACCCTTAGCGGCTTTACATGATGGGCAGCAATTTTTAATGGAGCGTTTTCAATTAACCAGTACGGTGAGCATTGGTTTAACCGAAGCGCAAAATTTGCCCAGTGTACCGTTAAAAATTTTAGTCAGTGGCTTATCAGAAGAAACTTCGGGTTATGTAGCATTAAAAAATGTACCTGATGAAATTCAATTTATTCATCAAACGTATCCGCAATCTACTGTATTACTCAATGAACAATTCACCCTAGACAGTTTTACCAATGTTTTAAAAACGCATACGTTTAATGCCATACACATTGCTTCACATGGTCAATTTAACAGCGACCCGCGCCAAACTTTTTTATTAACCCATCAAGGACAAATCACGATGGATAAATTAGAGCGTTTGGTTCGTTTAAGTGAAATTCGCCAAGAACCTTTAGAATTATTGACTTTAAGTGCTTGTCAAACGGCGGTCGGTGATGACCAAGCCGCTTTAGGATTGGCGGGTGTAGCATTAAAAGCGGGGGCACGCAGTGCGGTGGCGAGTTTGTGGTCGGTAGATGATAAAGCGACGGTGTTGTTAATGAATAATTTCTATCAAAATTTACAGCAAGGTTATGGACGCGCAAAATCGTTGCAGTTGGCACAGCAATTTCTATTGAATCAACCACGCTATAAACATCCTGCTTTTTGGGCTGCGTTTTTATTAATTGGCAACTGGTTGTAACATAAATAGGATGCTCTCCTCTTTCATGATGAAATACATGATGACTGCTTTTTGTTTTATCAGCTACAGTGCAGCCTCATGGGCAGATATTGTGCTAGATGGCTCTATGGGCAGCACTTTGTCATTGGATGCTCCCGCGTTTACCGTTGATGAAAGTGTGGGACAACTGCGCGGCACGAATTTATTCCACAGCTTTAGCGAATTTAATTTAAATAAAGAACAAAGTGTTACTTTTACAGGTAGCAGTAATATCAGCAATATCATTGCCCGAATCACGAGTGGTTCTGAATCTATTATTGATGGCACAATCAGCTCTAAAATTAGCGACGCTAATTTATTTTTGCTCAATCCCGCAGGTTTTATTTTTGGACCCAATGCTCGCCTCAATTTAAGCGGTAATTTCCTCATTAGCACCGCCAGCAATGTGCAGTTCGCGGATGGCACACAATTAAGTACCCGTTTTACTGAACAACCGTTATTAACCGCCGCCGACCCCGTCGCCTTTGGTTTTTTATCGCTGCCCACTGAAAATTCGGTGATTGAAATTCAGCGCAGTAATTTAGCCGCGCCTGCGGGTAAACGCCTGATGATGAGCGCGGGACGCATTGAATTGAACGGGGCGCGCTTGCTGGCAATTGGCGGACGGATTGATTTAGTGGGTGTACAACAGACTTCTTCTTTACAAAATTTAGGGGAAAATCTAGTGCTTGCTGCTGATACGCTACTCGGCGATATTAATATGACCAACAACGCCAGCGCAGACGTGGGTAAACAAGTGGCAGGCAATATTTATATTCGCGCTGGGCAATTTATGATGGATAGCAGCGAAATTATTGCAAACACGGATGAAAATAACGACGGCGGAGAAATTAGCATTGAAGCTGAAACTTTTACAATGCTCAATCAATCACTTATTGACAGTCGCACGCTGGGGTTAGGGACAGGTGGCAATATTCATATCAACGTTACAGGTAACGCGACTTTATCCAATAGTAATATTTTAACCACCAGTCGCAACACCCGTGATGCTGATGCGGGCAATGCGGGCGATATTAAACTCATGGCGGGCAATTTGAATTTGGTCAATAGTATGATTACGGCGGATACTTTTGGCAGTGGGCGCGGCGGCAATATTACCCTTTCCGTACAACATGCGTTAAATTTAAGCAGTGTTGTAGATTCCGCCATGACCGCCAATTTATTCTCAGCCATTCAAGCCAGTTCACGCAGTACCGCCGACAGCGCAGGCAAAGCGGGTAATATTACCATTGAAGCTGAAAGTTTAAATTTAAATGGTTCACAAACAACCATTGAAAACAACACATTAGGCAGTGGTGGTGCAGGGAGTATCGTTTTACTGATTGATGACATTGTGACTTTAAAAAACGATGCTTCTATCACTTCAGAAGGACGCGGCGGCGGTGATGCGGGCAGCATTTTACTTAAAACTAAAATTTTAGACTTATCAAGCAGTAGCATTTCCACAGAAGCCGCAGAAGCGCGTGGCGGCAACGTGATTTTAGGCGTTAGTCAGCAAATGACTTTGCAAAATAGCAATATCAGCGCGACGGTGCGCAATGGGATTGGCAATGGTGGGAATGTGTTGATTAGTCCACCTTATCAATTACATCTTATTGATAGCAAACTACTTGCTAATGCCAATCAAGGACGTGGTGGCTTAATTTTAATCGTCAGTGGGCAAGCAATGGAAAATCAAGGCAGCTCAATTACGGCGACTTCCAGCGCAGGTTTAGATGGTAAAGTACGGATTGAATTACCCAATGTAGATTTTAGTAAATTGCCGATTACTTTTTTAGATGCCAGCGAACTTATTCAAGAACGGTGTGAAGTACGCAACGACGAAGAATTAAGCAGTTTTATTGTCACAGGACGGCGCGGTTTACCAAATGCCCCTGATGATTTACAGCCTTATTTACCTTCCTTAAAACGTTTACTTGAGATTTTAAAGTAAAAAACTTGACACATTTAAAGCCACTGAATAGAATTCAAAATTCACATGCAATAAATTCCTCTTTTTTAACACTTCCCTGTTTTTCCTAAAATTTATAAATGCTGGTGTAGCTCAGTCGGTAGAGCAACTGATTCGTAATCAGTAGGTCGGAGGTTCGATTCCTCTCACCAGCACCATATTATTTTATTTGGGAGCAGTATGTAGGAGTCTTCTTGATTTTGCTTGAAAACGCTCCGACTTATTATTCTGCAAACTGTCATTACTCTCTTCAATTTACTGAATTAAAAGAAAATTTAGACTGTGATGTGTGCGTGATTGGTGCAGGAATTACTGGCTGCTCAACGGCTTTACATCTCGCCCAGCGGGGCTATAAAGTCATTGTGTTAGAAGCAGGAAAAATTGCCAATGGCGGCTCAGGGCGGAGCGGCGGGCAAATTTTAGCGGGTTATAGTGCAGATTTAGAGACTTTAGAAAATTTAGTCGGCAAGGAAAATACAAAACAACTCTGGCAATTTTCAATAGAAGCCGTCAATTTATGCCGTGAATTGATTGAAAAATATACCATTCGCTGCGATTTACAACAGGGTGCAGTCGCTTTAGCGCGTAAAACTGCCCAAGCGCACTATTTACAACAACAATACGAGACATTTACCCAGCATTATCAAGGCTGGAAAGTCGCATTATGGGATAAAACGCAAGTACAAACATGGATTCACAGTCCTTTATACATCCAAGCTTTATATCATTCTGAAGCCTTTCATTTAAATCCATTAAATTACACACTGGGTTTAGCGCACGCCGCGCAACAACTTGGCGCGCAATTTTTTGAAGACAGCACTGCCTTGCAACTCAGCCAAACCGCACAAAACACACTAATTAGCACCCAAAAAGGACAAATTCGCTGCCGTTTTGCCGTTTTAGCCAACGATTTCCACGCCGCAAAACTATTACCCGCAATTCGCGGTAAAGTATTACCCCTTTATTCTTATCAACTTGCGACTGAATCCTTGACTACTGCGCAAGCAAACGTGCTGATGGAATCGCCACATTGTGCATACGATTTAAATTTCTCGCTTAACTATTTTCGTTTAGGTGCAGATAATTCACTAATTTTTGGCGGTGCAGAATCTTATCGTGCTACTTTACCCGCCCGCACGGCAGGCAACGCGCTACAACGCCGTTTAACCGAAGTTTTTCCTCAATTAGGCAAAATTGACGCAGTGAAAATTAAATATTTATGGGGCGGCATGATTCCGATTAGTCTTAATCGTGCGCCACATTTTGGACGGGAAGAAAATCTTTATTATGCACAAGGCTTTTCAGGGCATGGTTTAGCATTAGCAACACTGGCGGGCAAAATCATGGCGGAAAGTATAGACGGTACAGCGAGCCGTTTTGATGTGTTTACCCAAATACCCCATCGCCGTTTTGTCGGGGGCTATTGGCAACAAGCATTATTAGCCATTGCATTAAATTATTATCGTTTGCGGGATTGGTTATAATTTTGATAATTATTTAATAAATATAGGAATTATGTATTTTGAGGTGTCTTTATTAGGACATCAAAGCGTGACGACAACAGAGATATACGCGCACCTAGACCTTGACAGGCTTAGACAGGGCTTGACAAGCCTTGACATAAAAGGTAAAAAGACGGCTTCACAGGTAGGAATTAAATAACTGATTTAAATGGGGTGAATGATGGGATTCGAACCCACGACAACCGGAATCACAATCCGGGGCTCTACCAACTGAGCTACATCCACCATCAAGAAAGGAATGAGGTATCGAACTAGCTATGGCGCGCCCGACAGGACTCGAACCTGTTACCCTCAGCTTAGAAGGCTGATGCTCTATCCGGATGAGCTACGGGCGCAGTTCGTAAAATGGTCGGGGTAGAGGGATTTGAACCCCCGACAGCCTGCTCCCAAAGCAGGTGCGCTACCAGACTGCGCTATACCCCGATTACTTACATCACTTACAAGTTTGATTGTCGTTTGCTTTCTAGCAATAACGAAAGAAGCCAAAATTCTAATTGACCTTAAAACCATTGTCAAGCATTTTTATAATTTTTTTTATGCTAAAAGTGTTTTGCCGCTTAGATAGAGAATGCTAGAATTCTTTGTTTTCATAAATACCTTTAGAAATTTGTTGATTTGCGTAAAATAGAATAAATTATCTGAATTTTCCTTCTTATTTCAAAGAGCTTAACGTATCACGCCGCTATGCAAGGCTTTAAATCTAAAATTACAACCCTCGTGGGATTCTGCATTGTTATTGCGTTGTTAGTTGCGATTAGTGCAATTAGCCTAGCACGAATGCAGGCAATGAATTATCAATTAGATGTGATTGTTGAGCAAAACAACCTAAAAACTGAATTGCTGGGACGTATGCACACGACCGTTTTGCGTCGTACCTATGCAATTTATGCTATGTTGCTCAATCCTGATCCATTTAAAAAAGATGAATTGCAGATGCGTTTTCAGCAGTTAAGTGAACCGTTTATTTCTGCACGTCAACGTTTGGAAAAGTTGCCGCTTACTTCTTTGGAACAACGTTTTTTAACTGAGTTAAAAAAACAAGCAGAGAATTCAGCTTCACTTCAACAGCAAATTATTGATTTTTCAAATAGAAATGAAAATGAAGAAGTGAATCATTTGGTGAATGAACAATTGCCCCGCGTGGTTAATGAATTATTGTCAACACTGGCGGAATTTAGCAGTGTGCAAAAGGCGTTTAATCAACAGGCGCAACAAGAAGTAAAACGTAGTTATGATTCTGGATATTGGTTAATTGTCGGTTTAGCAATTACCATTATTGTTGTTAGTATTCTGATTGCTTTATTTGTGTTGCGTCAAGAGCAAAAAAATGAGCAAAATTTGATATTTGCCCGCGATGCTGCGCAGGCTTTAGCGCGACAACAAACTAAATTCCTTGAGGAAATGAGTCAACAAGTTGATGAGCGTACTCGGCAATTATCTATTTCTAACAAAGACTTAGAGAAAACAATTCAAGAATTGGAATTAGCGAAAGCAGAGGCAGAAGCGGCAAGTGTGGCAAAAGGCGATTTTCTCGCCAATATGAGCCACGAAATTCGCACCCCGCTGAATGCTGTGATTAATATGGCGCAAATGTTATTAGATACGCCGTTAAATCCTGAGCAATTGGATTTTGTGCAAACTGTTAATAATAGTGGTGATGCTTTATTAAGTCTTATCAATGATATTTTGGATTTTTCTAAAATTGAAGCAGGTAAATTAGAGCTAGAACGCGAACCTTTTGAATTATTAGGTTGTGTCGAATCTGCGTTGGATATGATTACACCTAAAGCAGTTGCTAAATCTTTAGAATTAGTCATTATTTGGGATGAAGGCGTGCCGCCCATTGTGCGCGGTGATGTAACACGCTTGCGACAGGTGTTAATTAATTTATTAAGTAACGCAGTGAAATTTACAGAAAGAGGTGAAATTAGCGTTCGGGTTTCTACGCAATCCTTAACTTCACAAAGTTGTCGTTTACATTTTAGTGTTACAGATACAGGGGTGGGTATTCCGCCGCATAAACTACACACTCTTTTTGAAACTTTTACCCAAGTAGATGCGTCAACAACGCGGCGTTATGGCGGTACAGGGCTAGGATTGGCGATTAGTAAGCGTTTGTGTCATTTGATGGGGGGACAATTAACGGTTACGAGCGAACTTGAAAAAGGCTCATGTTTTCAATTTAGTGTGATTGCTGAATATACATCTAATCCGATTCCAGTCCATTTCAACACGGCTATTCCCCTTTTGCAAAATAAACGGGTTTTAGTGATTGATGATAATGACACGGCACGCGGGCAATTAGTGCATTGGTTGCTGCAATGGGGAATGCAGGTTACTGCGTTAAAACAAGGACATGCAGTTTTACCCTTGCTGTTAGCGGGACGCGACCCAACAACGCAGCTCACGCCATTTGATGTGTTAGTGTTAGATATGGAAATGCCTGATTTAAATGGCTTAATGCTGACCGAACAAATTCGTGAACATTTCAGTGTGCAACAATTACCCATTGTTATTATGGTAGCTTTAGGCTCAATTGCATGGCAAGACATTAAATCTGAATTTCCAGCCCATTTATATAAACCTGTTAAAACTACGCAGTTATATCGCAGTTTATTAACTTTATTAACAGAAAAACCCACAAAACCGATAGAGCTGTCTGCGTCGCCTCCCGCGATAACAACAACGGGCACAAATACACCTACCGTAGAGAGCGTGCAACAAAATTTCTCTACTCTCAAAATTTTGTTAGCCGAAGATAATATAACTAATCAAAAAGTTGCTTTATTGCTACTTAAACGCTTAGGTTATAGAGCTGATGTTGCTAATAATGGATTAGAAGCGATTCAAGCTTTAGAAAAAATTGATTATGATGTAATTTTGATGGACGTGCAAATGCCTGAATTAGATGGCTTAAGTGCGACTCGGCAAATTCGTGAACGTTGGGTAAATAAAAAAGGCCCTTATATCATTGCCATGACTGCCCATGCGCTGAGCGGCTACGCTGAAATTTGTGCCAATGCAGGAATGAATGATTATGTGACTAAACCCATTAAACGCGAAGATTTAATTTCCGCCTTACAACGTGCAACCCAATTTTGTCAGGCTTAAGGGATTTGAACAGGAAACTTCAGAAATTTTGGGCAAAAAAAATGCCTCTCATCCACTGAGAGGCTGACCAACCCAACAAGGAGAAACATACGACTTGATACTTCTCATATAGCAAACGATGTACCATGTTTTAAAAACAACCAAACTCATAGAGCAAAAAACGTTTTTATAACTTATCAATAACAAATAATTACTTGTTAAATAAAGAAAAATATTTTTAGTAAACAAAATTTTTTATTTTTAGAAGTTTTTTTGCAACAAAACTGTGCTAACAAAAACATGTAGTAAAACGTACAATTGTATTTCTTTGGTTTGATTTATACCATGAATATGCTTGAAACACGGATGCACCATCCGCTTAAATTACAAGTTGGTTTTTCAAGGTATTACGCATTATTATTGTTAAGTAGTAGCGGATTTGGGATAATTTTTTTAAGTTTTACCAATTTAATGATGGTATTAAAAATTGCACTGATTTTGCTTATTGTTTTACAAACTTGGCAAACATGGCAAAAAGGCGTATGTGCAAAACATCCTTTTAATAACAGTCTATTAGAGCGTGATAGTCTGTGGCTCAGCTCAGGTGAAGTACTCAGTTTGCAAAATTATAGTTTTTATCACAGTTGGTTAGTGATTATTCGAGCACGTTATCCCAATGGACGTGAGCAACATTGGGTCATTTTTGCAGATGCCATTGATTCTCATATTTTTCGTTATCTTAGAATTCGCTTAAAGCACCCTTTTGTAGAAACTTAGGTATTTTGTATGTTTATCTTTCCCTTTCGCCGTTTATTGAGCACTGTATTAGTGATTAGCTTAAGCATGATTGCTTGTTCGCCTTTAGAAACTGCGGTGCAACCCAGCGCGCCCCAGCCTGCTATTGCTGCAATTAACAATAAACCAACGCCTATTAAAACCATAGAAAAGCCAGTTGTCGCCCCCACTATCAAAGATTTTCAGCTTTTAGTCCGTCAAGCTTATCCAGCGCAAGTGTTATTATCTTTAAATTTATTGGACAATTGCCAAACTATTGCAGATATACAACAAAATCAACAAGCTGATAAAATCACTGTCGCTTTGATGTTAGAATCTTCCGCCGCTTCACAAACAGGCTGTTCTAGCAGCCCAACGCTGATTCCCTTAAATATGCAAGGTTTACGTTCAGGCAGTTATCTTGTAGAAGTGAATGGCATTAGTCATGAATTTGAATGGATTCAAGAGCTTTAAATTACAAAAATGCTTAAACTAAAACAAAGGCAATCCGCAAGATTGCCTTTTTTCATTTTAGCGGGTTATCGCAAGTAAAAATGCAAAGGCAAAATACATCATGTTAGTGCTCAATATGGGCTTAGATTTTGGGACAACGACCTCAATTTTGAGTTATCACGATGCCCAAATGCTGAAAACCGTGCAATTAGGCGGTGCATCTGCTTCGCCTTATATTCCCTCTATGGTGGCAATAAATAAAACAGAGGAAAATATCAGCATTGGGCAAGCTGCGCGTTTATTGCAAAATGATGAAGATTATCACTGTTATCGTTACTTTAAATTATTTTTAGCAGAAAATGATACAAATTTATTGATTAAACAAGGTTATATCACACAAACACCGTTAGAAATTGCCCAGATTTTTTTACAACAATTATTTGCACAATTTCAACAACAACTTGGCGGAATTCCTTTTTTACGCAATCAATTAGTAATTACTGTGCCCGAAATTTGGTTGCGCAGTGGACAACATGCGGCGCGTGAGAATTTGCAGCATTTAGCGGAAAATTTGGGATTTAAACAAGTTCAACTGGTCAGTGAACCCGTTGCGGCGGGAATTTATTTTGCAGAATGTTATCAACAACGTTTAGGCAAAGCATTTAACGGACACATTTTAGTGTGTGATTACGGCGGCGGCACGCTGGATTTAAGTTTATCCAAATTAGAAGGACGGCATATCACCGTTTTACAAGGCACGGGCACAATGGGCAATGAACAACAAGCCCATTTAGGCAAAGCAGGCGTTGCTTTTGACGAGGCGTTATTACACCGTTTAGTCTTAAAATATCCCGAATTAATGCAACATGCTTGGTTTTCATTGTTAGCCCGTTTAGAAGAACAAAAAATTATTCAAACAGAAAAAATCAGTAAAGCATTAGAACGTTATCGCGCTAATTCTGCATTAAATAAGAAACTTTTTGAATTAGAAGGCTGTGCAGTAGAAAGTGTAGATTTTATTCAAGTCTTTGATGAATTTATTGCTCCTGAATTAAAAAAAGCATTGCAACAAATGGCGATTTATTTAAAAGAACAAGCAATCAACACAGAAGACAGTGAACATTTTCATGTAGTATTAGTCGGCGGCTTTTCTAATTTTTATTTAGTACGCCAAATGATTCGGCAATTCTTTAATTCTAAAACTGAAGCAGATAGCCGTTTCTTAAATTATTTTGATTTAACTGATACCGCACTGGCAATTTCAAAAGGCGCAACATTGCTTGCAAATGAAAATTTTGCGGTGCAAGTTACTTGTCCAGTTTCATTAGGGATTAGAATTAAAAACCAATTATTGCAAGAAATAGATATTACTTTATTAGAAATGGGACATTTTATTGAAGATTATTTTCAACCTAATTATTTTAAAGGAAAAATTACAGTTTTAAGTGAAGCTGTTTTAAATACATTTGCTTTAACTTTATTTATCAAAACTGAACAACAAACTCACTATTTTTCTTTACAAGGACATTTGCGCGATATTGTGCCTAATCCACAAATAGGCAATCAATGGCGCGTTGGATTTGCAATGGATAAAAATGTTTTATTTTATTTATGTGTAGAAGATAAATCAGGCGAACAAAAGCGTACTTCTTTAGGAAAATTACAACAATTAATGACCCAGTTTCAATATGACACCTCAAGTTGATTTCTATATTCTAAAAGGACGAACAACTTTAAAAGAAAAAACCTTGTTTGTTTGTCAACTCATTGAAAAAGTCTTTTTAAAAGGCTTAAATATCTATGTGTTTGCTGCTTCAGAAACAGATGCGCGTTTATTAGATGGTTTGCTATGGACATTTAAGCAAGATAGTTTTTTACCTCATGATTTATATCCTGATGTTCCCCATTCTTCTGCGCCCATTCGCATTAGCTATGCTCCGCACGCCTTGCTTGAAGAATATAATGAGCGGGAAATTGGTTTAACCATTAATTTAACCAATGAAGTTTTACCTTTTTTTGAACATTGTCATAGAATTGCCGAAATTGTCGAAGATACTGAAGAAGCACGCACCGCTGGACGCAATCGTTATCGTTATTATCGTCAAGTAGCATGTCAGCCTTTAAATTCCCATGAAATTGCACCGACAATGAGACGCTAATTCTTTTTAATGATTAACCCTTGAGAATGTAAAAGATGAAACCCATAAAAACTAACAGTCCTACAATGCAATCTAATGGGGACGATGATATTCCAACCTTAGACGCTATTATTCGGGTAGGGGAATCTCCCAAAAAAACTATTCAAACAACCGTTAACTTGGACGAAATGCAATTAACTGCATTGACTCGTCAGATTGACATGATTGTACAAAAACATTTGCAGCAAGCTGTCAAACAAGCAATTGATAATGCAGATAAAGATATCAAAAGCTATTTGGCTAAAGTATTACCAGAAATGTTAAAACGTGCCAAAAAAACCTAAAGTATTCTTCACTTTTTTTGCTCCCCAAACGTTTAAATTCTAAAAATAATAAATTGTTTTAGATTTAAACTTGAAAGCATTTTTTTAAATAAAATACCGACCTTCAAAGGAGTTTTTCATGGTTGCTATTACAGAAGAGCATCTCAAACAAATTATGCCAACATGCCAAAATGCAGCGGATTGGGTTGAACCTTTAAATAGTGCAATGGATAAATTTGAAATTAATACAGTTCCTCGTATTGCGGCATTTCTAGCACAAATTGCGCATGAATCTGGCGAGTTACGTTTATTAGAAGAAAATTTACATTATTCTGCTAGCCGTTTAGTGCAAGTATGGCCGCGACGTTTTCCAACATTATCCGCCGCGCTGCCTTATGACCGCAATCCCCAAAAAATTGCCAATAAAGTATATGCTGACCGCATGGGGAATGGCGATGAAAACAGCGGTGACGGCTGGGCATTTCATGGACGCGGTTTAATTCAATTAACAGGGCGGAGCAATTATAAGACGGCTGCACAATCCTTAAATGTTGATTTAGAAGGGCATCCTGAATTATTAACTCAACCTGTTTATGCGGCATTATCAGCTGCGTTTTTCTGGAAATCACACGGTTTAAATGAATTAGCGGATACTAATTCCCCCGCAGAAGAAGACGAAGATTTTGTTACCATTACCAAACGAATTAATGGTGGCACGATTGGTTTAGATGAACGCAAAAAATATTGGGAAAAAGCTAAAGCAGTATTAGCTTCTTTAGCGAATAGTCCCGCCCCTGCGCCTGTTGATAATTCTGCCCCTACTGCGACAACTACAGATAATACAGATAGTTCAGCCGCTGCCCCCGCCGCACCTGCTGATACTGCTCCTGCTGCAACATCAGGCTCTGGTGATGACAATAGCAGTGATGATAATTATGGTGGTAATTTTGGTGGGGGTTAATTCAGTTTTGAATTTGGCGAATGTGTTTTAAACGTTTATTTTGAGATTTCCCAAACTAAAAGACCTGCTAGGTTTTAGAAACCTAGCAGGTCTTTGTTTTTTAACATTTGACAAAATTTCAATTATTCAGATTTTCTCAAATACTGCTGAACGCCTAATTCTGCCCAAGTTGTTTGACTGTTTAAAATATGTTGTAAACGGCGTTGATTGTCCGCTTCTTGGTTACGATTTTGCTCAGGATGCCATAAATGCAGCACGGGAACGGCAAAACGTCCTTCTTTACGCAAAATGTGAGCACGCTGCAAACGTACCACTAAATCCGCGTCTTCATGTCCCCAGCCTTGATAAGTTTCATCAAATCCATTGATTTGTAAAAAATCTTTCCGCCAAACGGCTAAATTACAAGTTTTCGCCCCTTGCCAACGGTGTGGATGTTGTTTACGTCCCCAATGAAAAGGTAAACGCAAAAGCGGTAAAATCCTATTAATTTTTCTTTGCCAATAAGCGCGTAACCATTGGCTAAAATGCCAAGTTTCAATGTTTAACGCTTGATTTAGCACAGTTTGTGTAAATTCAGGATTTAATAAAATCCGATTTCCTGCCACAAAATAATGTTGCTCTGCAAGTTGCACATGACGCGCCACGAAATCAGGGAAAGGGACGCAATCTCCATCCAAAAAAATTAAATAATCCCCATTCGCCCGCGCCGCCGCCCGATTACGCGCCATTGCCGCTCTAAATCCTTCATCACTTTGCCAACTATGCTGAATTGCATAAGTGACTTGGGTTTTAAGTGATTCAATCAGTTGCGCTGTTTCCGCGCTTGAACCATCATCAGCGATAATAACTTCAAATTGTTGATAAGTTTGTTGATTCAAAGCAAGCAAAACACGTTTTAACGCATCGGGGCGGTTATAAGTTGTAATGAT
>CAZKST010000046.1:0-1882 GCA_964555395.1 uncultured Thiotrichaceae bacterium
GTCATTAGAAATGATTATGCAAGCGACAGGCTTATCCGCTGACGAATTAAACAAATGAGCTCAAATCTATTCGCAATAATCGGTAAAATTGAGTTGTGTTATAGTTACACTTTGTCGCTTTTTTCTCTCTTCACTTTTTAGGATATTTCCATGTCGTTAGAAATATTGCAGCGTTTACCCACTAACCGCGTAACAGAAACTCCGTTAATTTTTGTGCATGGTGCATTCGCCGGTGCGTGGTGTTGGGATGAGCATTTTTTACCCTATCTCGCTGAACAAGGTTATTCTGCATATGCCTTAAGTTTACGGGGACATGCGAACAGTAAAGGGGATTTGCATACAGCAGGCGTTGCGGATTATGTAGAAGATGTCGTTGAAATTTGTGAGCGTTTTAAAAAGCCTCCCGTGTTAATTGGGCATTCAATGGGCGGCGCAGTGGTGCAAAAATTTTTAGAAGACCATCCCGCCCGTGCTGCTGTGTTAATGAACTCTGTTCCGCCTACGGGGTTAAGCAGTTCTATCATGTATATGATGTTTACTTCACCGTTGTTATTGCATGAATTAAGTTTAATGCAAAATGTTAGTCCGCACTTTGGCTCAATCAATACCATGCGACAAGCCTTATTTTCCAAGGACATGAGTGATAGCGAAATTGAACCTTATCTCATGTACTCACAAGGTGAATCAGGAAGAATTACATTCGATTTGCTAGGCTTTAATTTACCCAATGTATTTAAAATTCCCAAAATCCCGATGTTAGTGTTAGGCGCAGAAAATGATGCTTTTTTCCCAGTCAGCGTCATTCGCAATACCGCTGAAACTTATAGCGCGGATTTACATATTTTTGCAAACACCGCACACGCCATGATGTTAGAACGTAATTGGCGAGAAGTTGCAGACTATATGATTACTTGGTTGAAAAAACAGAAAATTTAGACGTAACGTTATTTTTTAACTTGGTTAAAGAGTTATTATTGTGTCAACCGTTATTCCTACTGCAATGACACCACAGTCTTCTCCTGTTGTGTCTGAAACACTTTTAATTTTGCTTGTTAGTAGTATTCATTTTATCAATATTGTTGATTTTATGGTGCTTATGCCACTAGGGCCTGATTTAGCGCACGCATTCGGCACTTCTTCAGACCATAACGGTTTATTAACAGGCAGTTATTCGGCAATGGCGGCATTAAGTGCTATCGTTGGCGCATTCTTTTTAGACCGTTTTGACCGTCGTTCGGCGGTCATTGTTGCATTAACAGGTTTAGTGCTGGGGACAATTGCCAGTGCTTTAGCTTTTAGTTTTACCACAATGTTGATTGCACGCGCCGTGGCGGGGACTTTTGGCGGAATTGCTGCTTCTGTCTCTTTAGCGATGATTATTGATTGTATTCCTGCGGAACGACGCGGGCGGGCAATGGGCATTGTGATGAGTGCCTTTTCCATTTCTGCCGTGTTTGGAATTCCTATCGGTTTAGAATTGGCGCGCATTAGTAGTTGGCATGTGCCTTTTGTGATGATTTCTATTTTAGGCGTTATTGTTATTTTGTTATTGTTGTTCTTGCTTCCACCGATGCGGGGACATTTGCAACAAAAAGTCGTGCATAGTCATTGGCATACTTTTAAACACTTGATAACAACCCCTAAAATTTTATTAGCTTACGTTATCACTTGTGTTGCCTTATTTGGTAACTTTTTGATTGTTCCCAATTTATCCGCTTATTTGCAATTCAATTTGCATTATCCGCGTGAACATTTGGGCACGTTGTACATGGTCGGTGGATTGCTCAGCTTTTTTGGAATGCAATTGACAGGGCGGTTAATTGACCGTTGGGGCTGCATTGCGTTGTCATGGACAAGTGCTGTAATGATGAGTTTTACACTC
>CAZKST010000046.1:1982-10453 GCA_964555395.1 uncultured Thiotrichaceae bacterium
GGTTCTTTAATAGGTGTCCCTACTTTAGCAGAATTAACTTTAATTTCTGTTTGGATATTGCCTATTTTGTTGATGTTATTGGTTAAAAAATATATTCCTGCAAATTACACTGCAAGTTAACGCGAGTTTTGCGGGTAGTTTTTTGAAATTCGCAGATATTTGAACCCGTTTCAATCTAACAGACCTGCTAGGTTTTCAAAACCTAGCAGGTTTTTGTTTTTATTTAACTCAATCATAAACTTTAAAGCAAGTTTTCATCACGCAAGCACACAATTCAACTTTTCCACCCGTGCATTTTCATTGACAGATGAAATTCCATCTTGCAATCGCTATCCGTTTATAATGCAGTCGTTATAAAATGGAATACTGAAAACAACCGTACATTTAAACTCAAGAGATATAAACATGGATAAACACGAACTTAAGCAACTCATTCAGCAAGGATTGCCCAATGCAATCATTGAAGTGAATGGCGATGATGGCACGCATTTTGACGCAATTGTGGTTGATGCCAGTTTTACAGGTAAAACCATGTTAAAACAGCATCAAATCGTTTTTGCTGCTTTAGGCGAACACTTTCAAAATAACAGCTTACATGCTTTAGGTTTAAAAACCTACACCCCTGAACAATGGGAAAAACAACGATAAACTATGGATAAACTCTTAATTCAAGGCGGTAATGCTTTAAATGGCGAAATCCGCATTTCAGGCGCGAAAAACGCAGCATTACCTATTTTAGCCGCCGTATTATTAGCCGAAGGACAATGCTCAATTAGCAACGTGCCGCACCTACAAGACATTACCACAATGATGAGCTTATTAGGGCGCATGGGCGTTGATTTAGTGGTCGACGAAAAACTGAATATTCAATCTAATAGTAATCATGTTCATACCCATATTGCGCCTTATGAATTAGTTAAAACCATGCGCGCCTCTATTTTGGTTTTGGGTCCTTTGCTTGCCCGCTTTGGCGCGGCACAAGTGTCTTTACCCGGTGGCTGTGCGATTGGGGCGCGTCCCGTGAATTTGCATATTCTTGGTTTGCAAGCAATGGGCGCAGAAATCAAAGTGGATAATGGTTATATCTATGCAAAAGCTAACCGTTTGAAAGGTGCGAATTTGTGCATGGATTTAGTCACCGTAACAGGGACAGAAAATTTAATGATGGCGGCGGTGTTAGCCGATGGTGAAACTATCATTGAAAATGCGGCGCGTGAACCTGAAGTTGTTGACCTAGCAGATTTTTTAATTCGCATGGGCGCGAAAATTGAAGGCGCGGGCACTGATACAATTCGCATTGAAGGCGTGGAAAAACTCAACGGCGCAAGTCACAATATTTTACCTGACCGCATTGAAACAGGGACTTACTTAGTCGCGGCGGCAATGACGGGCGGGAAAGTGCGTTTAAAAGACACTTATCCGCATTTACTTGATGCCGTCTTGCACAAATTGCGCGAAGCGGGCGCAAGTATTGAAAGCGGAGATGATTGGATTGAATTGGATATGCGCGGCAAACGTCCGAAAGCTGTAGATATTCATACCGCGCCGCACCCTGCTTTTCCAACCGATATGCAAGCACAATTTATGGCAATGAATGCGATTGCTGAAGGAACAGCAGCAATGCGTGAAACCATTTTTGAAAATCGTTTTATGCACGCACAAGAATTGCAACGTTTAGGTGCGAAGATTCGTATTGAAGGCAATACTGCCATTGTAACAGGCAGCGAGCAATTAAAAGCCGCCCCCGTCATGGCAACCGATTTACGCGCATCTGCCAGTTTAGTTTTAGCGGCATTGGTGGCAAATGGGGATACTTTAGTTGACCGTATTTATCACATTGATCGTGGATATGAGCGGATTGAGGAAAAATTAACGCAATTAGGCGCAAATATTCGCCGCGTAAAATAATCCCTATAAATCTGTATAGATGCAGGCGCGCCGAATGCGTCTGCACTCTACTAAGTTTAAGCTTTTGAAATAAAAAATGACTGATTCTCGCCAACTTCGCGGCACAGATGAAACTTTTTTACAATTGATGCAACTCAGCGGCGCGGGTTTACTCAAATTAGCGGGCTTTGCGGCGGAAGTTGCAGAAAGTTATCAATTTCGTGCAGTTGAATTTAAAGAAAAAAATCTACAACGTCCAGATGTTGAAGGTTTACCCATTTTAGAAACGATTAATAAACGTGTGACTTTAGAATTTCAGGGCTATACTGATAAATATATACGCTATCGTTGTTTAAACAATATGTTACAAATTTGTTTAAAAAGTCGGGACGATAAATCGGTTGTAGGAATTATTGTTTATACCCATAAACGTTATCAACAAGCCGCGTTAAAATTAGAAAGCTTGATTCCAGCCTTGCAAACGGCACATGTTTCATTAATTCAGGAAATTGTATTGACCGAATACACCGAGCAACAATTAACAGCGGCAGACCCGCGTTTAATTGTGCTTGCGCCTTTTACTTTAGCAGCAGATACTGAAAAACCGCAGTTGCAGCAAAAAATGCGCGGTTGGTGCGAACAAATTTATCAGCACTATCCAGTTGATGCAGAATTAAATGAGGCGTTAAATATTATTGGTCTATTATTACTCAATCGTTTTAAACACCTAGAACACCAAGAGGTGATTGATATGTTGAATTTAGACTTATTGCAAAATCATTCTATTCGCCGACTTTATCAAACGGCGAAAGAAGAAGGCAAACTGGAAACAGAGCAACAAGTATGCTTGCAAATGCAAGAAAAAATTCTTAAACAACTTAAACAGCGGTTTAAAAAATTACCCAGCACGGTTAAAAGTGCAATTACGCAAATTACACATTTTAATCAACTATTTGAATTAGTCGGTGAAGCGTATAGTTGCCAAAATCTTGAGGATTTTATGGCAAAAGTAAATACCGCCGCGCCCGCTAAAGCCGTGCGCGTACCACGACAACGTACCAGTAAAAAAGATATAAAATAAATAATTCAGCCACTTAAACAAGGAAGCCATAAATGTGGGTAATCGAGCGCAACAACTGAACGAATGGTTTGATACACGCTTAGGACAACGCTTACTTGAGGCTGAAGCGGCGTTAGTGGCAAAAATTCTGCCGCAACTTTTTGGCTTTCATTTGGTTCAAATTGGGGGCATGGGACATGGGCGTTTACTAGAAAGTAGTCGTATTCATCACCGCTGTTTACTCAGTCGCTATCCGCATTTATTGACGGAAACTACTGATTATTCTTGTATTCATGCCACAGCAGAACAACTGCCTTTTGCCGCTGATAGCATTGATGTCGCAATATTACCGCATATTCTTGAATTTGAAGATGACCCACATCAAGTTTTACGCGAAGTACAACGGGTACTTATCCCTGAAGGGCATTTACTGATTATCGGCTTTAACCCCATGAGTTTATGGGGTGTTTGGCAATGGTGCTGTCGGCGACAAAGTGCTACCGCGCCTTGGTGTGGGAAGTTTTTATCCGTCATGCGAACGCGGGATTGGTTAGAACTATTAGGCTTTGAAATTCGTGAAACTTATAGTTTTTATTACACGCCGCCCGTTAATCACGATAAAATCTTAGATAATACCCTGTTTTTAGATAAACTCGGAGCGCGTTATGCAAAAACATGGGGCGCGGTGTATCTTATTGTTGCTAAAAAACGCGTCGTTTCTTTAACTTCCATTAAACTAAAATGGCAAACGCCAAAAACATTGCTATCACCACAACAATTAATAAATCTCAATCGAGATTCATAAATTCTTTAAAGAAAAAATTAATTTTTATCCTTATTTTTTTCTAAAACATCAATAAAATCATCAAAAGCAAAAACTTTAATTAACTGTTTTAAATGAGTTAAAAAAGTACTAGAACCTTGTTCTTTTTCTATAGTATTGAGTTGTTTTTGTAATTCTAAAACATCTCCCATAGATGCTAAATATTTCATTTTCCGACGTGATTCAGGACTTAATTGTAAAACGGTTTCTGTTGTTATAGATAAGCATTCAGTTATTTGTTTTTCTTCTAACTCTGTCACGGATTCAGAAGAATAAACCCATGTTAAAGTTAATAATTGTTTGATTTTATCCAGTAAAATATCAATTTGTACAGGTTTAATTAAAAAAGCATCACAACCTACATTTAAAATATCTTGCTGTTGATATTTAAAAAGATGCGCAGAAATAGCAATAATAGGAATGTGTTTTAACAAAGGATGCTCGCGAATAATTTTTGCCATTTCTACACCATTCATCACGGGCATGGCTAAATCTAGTAAAATTAAATCGGGAAAAGGGTCAATTAATGCTTTTTCTAAACCTTCTTGTCCATTGGCTGCTTCACGCACTAAAAACCCTAAAGGCGATAATAAAGTTTTTAAGAAACTCCGATTATCGAACCAATCATCTACGATTAAAACACAACGTTGCGCCCCTTGATAAGTTAAAGGAAGTTTTATTTCTACAGTTTGCGCAATAGAAAGCTCAGATTCTTCTATCGGTTTTAAAGGAATAGAAAACCAGAAACAACTACCAACGCCTAATTGACTATGAACTAACAACTGTCCGCCCATGATTTCTACCAGCCGTTTCGTAATCGCTAACCCTAAACCTGTTCCTTCATTATGATAACGTGCGTCACCCACTTGTTTAAATAATTCAAAAACTTTTTCTAAATCTTCAGGCGCAATCCCAATTCCAGTATCTTCTACTTCAAAGGTCATCATCCCTTCTGCATAACTTACTTTTAAAGTTACACTGCCATGATTGGTAAATTTAATAGAATTGCTTAATAAATTAATGAGAATTTGGCGTAAACGTTTCTCATCAGCTAAAATATGATTAGGGAAAGCAGTGACTTTTTGACAACTAAATTCAACTTGCTTTTGCGCCGCTCGCATTCTAAACAAATCGCTCAATTCATCAAAAAAGATATTTAAATTAAAAATCGTTGGTTGCAATTCAATTTTATTGGCTTCAACTTTAGCTAAATCTAAAACATCATTGATTAAAGTCAGTAAATAATTTCCACTACGTTGAATAATAGAAATACATTCACGATGGCTTTCAGTTAAATAAGGGTCGGCTAATAATAATTGTGTATATCCTAAAATGCCATTTAAAGGTGTTCTTAATTCATGACTCATATTTGCAAGAAATGCGCTTTTAGCCGTATTAGCATTTTCTGCTAATTCTTTAGCTTTTAATAGTTCAGCTTCTACATGTTTTTGAATTCGAATATCGCGAGAAATAGAACTAATAGAAACCTGTTTTCCTTCTTTATTGGCAGTAAAAAATAAACTGTAATCTACATCAATTAATTCTTTAGTTTGTGTGTTTTGAAAACGGAATTCACCTCGCCAATAACCTGTTTTAGATAAAATAGGATAAATATGTTGTTGCCAAAATTGATAATCCTCGCCCGTCATATAATCAGAAAGATGAATATTTTTGATTTGATGAGTATTAATACCTAATAATTCCCGTCCAGCAGGATTAATATAAAAATGGTCACCTTCTAAAGTTGCCGAACAAATGATATTAGGACTATATTCTAATACCATCATTAAGCGTTTCATTTCTATTTCTTCTTTACGTTTCTCAGTCACATCTTGCGCTGTGCCTAATAAACCAATGACTTCTGCATGTTCATTAAATAAAGGAATTTTTTGCACATAAGCATAGCCCATTTCACCCGACATTGTTAAAAACTCTTCAGTATAAGCTTCAAACCGTCCAGTATTCATAATACGTTGTTCACGAATGAAAAAGCCTGCTGCTTGCTCATGCCAGTGTAAATCAAAATCATCTTTACCAATTAACTCTTTTTCATCATTTAATGCTAAAACTTCTAAAAAATGTTTATTACAGCCTAAAAATTTGCTTTGTCTATTTTTCCAAAAAATATATTGTGGAATATTTTCAATAACCAAACGCAAAAAAACTTCTTGCTCACGCAATTTACTCTCTACACGTTTGCGTTCTTGAATGTTGCGAGCAATAATGAGTAAGTGTTGTTTATCTCTAAATGAAATAAATTGTAAAGAAGATTCTACAGGTAATAAAAAGCCTTTTTGATGTTGGTGATAAACTTCTACGATTAATTTCTGACATTGATTAGTGAGTAAAGGTTCAAATATTTTTTGAACACTTTCAGTAGGATGTTTAATAAAAGTGATGGGAGAAACTTGCAATAAATCTGCGATTGAATAACCTAAACTTTTTATTGCTGCTTGATTGACATAAACTAATTGACTTAAATCAGTTGTACAAATAAATACTTCATCTGCCATTAAATCAAGCAGGGCTTTAAATTGATTAATTTTTGCTAAAGCCCGTTCTAAACGTTCTTCATTGCGTTTCATTTCATCAATATTGGTCGTTGTACCCACAATGCGAATGGCTTTGCCTTCCTCATTCCAAAGTGCAACCCCGCGTCCTAATACCCAAACAAAATGTCCTAGTTTATGACGAACTCTAAATTTTACTCGATAATGATTTATTTTCTTTTCTATGTAATCTGTTACATTTTGATAGACTGATTTTACATCTTCAGGATGAATTATATCCAATAATTCAGCATCAGTGTCCATTAATTCATCATCATTGTAACCAAATAAATTTTTCCAACGATTTGAAATATATTGTTTATTTTTAATTAAGTCCCAATCCCAAATTCCATCATTAGAACCTTGTACGGCTAAAGCAAAACGTTCTTCACTTTGTTTTAAGCGAGATTCTGTTAATTTATGATGGCTAATATCTTTACAATTGACAATTAATAAGTCGTTAGATGAGCAATTACATAATTGAATATTGAGTTCTACATGAAACTGTTTTTCTAGTTTTGATTGATAGAGTGATTCTAAAATGAGAAGTGGCGTTTCTTTGTTTAATAAAGGCTGAAGAATTTCATGTATTTTTTCTTGTGAAAAAAATAAGTCTATTTTTCCTAAAAAGTTGGCTAATTCCTTTAACTCTTTTTCTGAGTATTCTAATAATTGTAATGCCGTTTTATTGGCATACATAACTGACCAGTTTTGATTAAAAATAAAAATAGAATCAGGGTGATTCTCTACGATGATTTTAAATAATTGTAATTCATTTGACGCAGCAAGCGTGGTTGGGCTGTCGGCAATGTCAACCGCCTGTTGGAAAATAGGAAAATTGAGTAAGTGATGCATCATTTCTAAAGTAAAATTGAAATTTATATAACCTAACAGTAACAAATTTTTTTATTATTAGCGAAGTTTATTTTAATCACAAATACTTGTAAATTATCTTGTGATAGAAAAAATCTTTGAGCCAGTTAATTTACCTTGTATTAGATAACAGAAAATTGATAAATTACTTAATGTAGTCTTTGACGGTATTTTAAATAGTTAATTCACACTAATTAGGAGTCAAAATGATGAAAGCTCTGGTGCATTGGGTACATGCGGGTTTATTTGCTGCAATGGTTGGTTCGCCCTTTTTAACTTCCTCAGCGATGGCTGAGGAAAACATTGTCATTGCGGTGGCTGGACCAATGACGGGTAAAGATGCCGCCTTAGGCAAGCAAATGCAGTTAGGTGCAGAAAAAGCGGTTGCAGATATTAATGCCGCTGGGGGAGTGTTGGGGAAAAAGTTAAAATTAGAAATTGGGGATGATGCGTGCGACCCTAAACAAGCGGTTGCAGTGGCTAACCAGTTAGTCAATAAAGGTGTGAAATTTGTAGCGGGGCATTTCTGTTCAGGTTCTTCTATTCCAGCGTCTAAAGTCTATGAAGAAGAAGGCGTTTTACAGATTTCTCCCGGTTCAACCAATCCTAAATTTACCGATGATGCGGGCGATTTAATTTTCCGTGTTTGTGGACGGGATGACCAACAAGGCGCAGTGGCGGGGCAATTTATTGCAACGCATTATAAAGATGCAAAAGTCGCGGTTTTACATGATAAAACTGCATACGGCAAAGGCATTGCGGATGAAACTTTAAAAGCGTTACACGAAGCGGGTAAAAAAGAAACTTTGTTAGAAGCGATTACTGCTGGTGAAAAAGATTACTCCGCCGTTGTTTCTAAAATGAAAAAAGAAATGATTGACGTGGTGTATTTAGGCGGTTATTACACCGAAGCAGGCTTGATTATTCGTCAAATGCGCGAGCAAGGTATGAAAACCGTGTTAATTTCTGGCGATGCGTTGATGACTTCTGAATTTTGGGCAATCACAGGGGATGCGGGCGATGGCACTTTAATGACATTTAGCCCCGACCCACGCAAAAATGAAGCGGCTGCGCCCGTTGTAGAGTCTTTCCGCAAAATGCAAGTTGAACCAGAAGGTTATGTATTATATACCTATGGTGCAATTCAAACTTGGGCAGATGCTGCAAATAAAGCTAAAAGCGTTGAAGCTAAAGAAGTTTCTACTTCTTTAATGAAAAATGAGTTTGAAACAGTGTTAGGTAAAATCAGTTTTGATAAAAACGGTGACGTAAAGGCCCC
>CAZKST010000046.1:10553-15792 GCA_964555395.1 uncultured Thiotrichaceae bacterium
ATTAACTTATTGCCGCCATTTTTGGTTATTGCCGCCGTTGCAATCCCACAAATGAATGCGTGTACCGTTCTTATCTGCGCTACCGTCTGCATCTAAGCATTTGCCGCCCGTTGTTACCCAACGTTCGCCATCGCGTTTCCATTTTTGATTATTGCCGTCATGGCAATCCCATAAATGTACTTTGGTACCGTTGGCAGCAACATCGCCCGCCACGTCGATACATTTGCCACCAGAGTTAACCAGTCGCCCTTTGGTGTCCACTTTCCATAATTGATTGGCAGAGCCATTGCAATCCCAAATTTGTAAAGTTGAACCGTTGTTTTTCACGTCCCCTACAACATCTAAGCATTTATTCGTTGGCAATTTCATTTCAGTCCCTTTGGTGTTATTCAGGACGTTTTTTTGCAATTTTGCTAAACCTTCTTCATTGAAATCTACAGCAAATGTAGAAAAACTTAAGGTTGTACCCATTGCCAATAATACGGCAGCTAACTTCATTAGAAATCTCCTCATGTTTAATTTAAAACAACATTAAAAAAGCATAAGCCAAATTTTAAGGCTAATCAATATCATTTTACTCGGATAGCCACTATGCTTAAAAATACTCTATGTTTTGTTTGAATTAAATCAAGTGATAAAAGCCGCGTTAAATTTTATTTAAGCATTTATATTAAATCTAGGCAAAGGAGTTGTTTAAAATGCGCTATTTTTTACAAGACGGTAGTTTTGTAGATTTAACTGAACAAGATTTTGTTGCAGAAGGCGGAGAAGGAAAAATTTATGTTAAAGGACAATGGGCTTATAAAATTGCAACTGATATTCAATCCGTTTTACCCCTAGCAAAACTAAAAGAATTAGCACAACTTAATCATCCGCACATTATCCGTCCTCAACAATTGCTCATGAACCAACAACAGCAGGTTGTTGGTTTTAGCATGGCACGCTTAGAAAATGTCACCGCTTTGCCCCGTCTATTTACCAATGATTTCCGCCGCCAAAACCATATTGATTTAAATAAAAACTTAAAGCTATTACAACAAGTTCAGCAAACAATTGATTTTATCCATCAACGCAGTTGTTTAATTGTTGATGGTAATGAAATGAATTATTTAATAGATGCGAATACCTTTGAATTAGCTTATTTTATTGATGTTGATTCTTATCAAACGCCCACCTTTCCCGCTACGGCAATTATGCCCAGTATTCGGGATTATCATAGTAGCAGTTTTTCTATTTTTACTGATTGGTTTGCTTTTGCCATTATTGCATGTCAATTATTAGTTGGCATTCATCCCTTTAAAGGAAAACATCCTGCTTTTAAAGCCAATCAATTAGAGCAACGGATGAAAGCAAATATTTCTATTTTTAATCATGAAGTCAGTTTACCTTCCGCCGTGCGTCCTTTAAAAAGCATTCCTTCAGAATTAAGTGATTGGTTTATTCGTTTATTTGAACGGGGCGAACGATGTTTACCGCCTCAATTCTCCTTAAAAGCAGGCAGCATTATTTTTACCGCGCCGAGTTTCAATCCTAATCTTAATGCTAATTCAACGCTGACTTTAACGTTGCTTCGTCAATTTAAACAAGCTTTAGTAAAGCATTATGCTTATCAAAGTTTACAATTTTTTGTTACAGAAAAAACCTATTTTTGCCAAAATACAGAATTTACGCCACCCAATACCCGCAATTATGAATTGCTTTGTGAACCGCATGATTTAACTGCTTTACCTGTTTATATTGAACAAGGTTTCTTAAAGTTTGAAAACTCCGTTAATTTAAAAATTGTTTATTCAGCTATTAAAGCTGAAGCACTTATGTTAGTCGATAATCATTTATGGATAGTGCAACATAACAAATTGATGCACATTACTTTTCATAAAATGAGCAATAAATTAATTGCAAGCATTAGCAATAGCTGGAATATTTTGCCCTATGCGCATCAGGTGTTAGAAGGTTGTATTTATCAAAATGTTTTAGGTGAGCCATGGCTCATTATTCCTTATCAAGCTAATAGTTGCTGGATGAAAGCCATTCCTGAATTAAAAGGCTATAGAATTTTGCAAGGAAAATATGAGAAAGGTGTAGTAATGCTTTCTCTATTTCAACACGGTATTTATAGTCAGGCAATTTTGCGGTTTGATGAGCAATTTAAACACTATCAAATAGAAATGCTGCAAGATTGTGAATTGAACGACATTAATTTTACTGTATTAGATAACGGTATTATTATTCATTTGCAACAAGATGGAGAATTAAATATTTTGCATCGTTTTTCTACTCAAAAACGCACTGTGCAAGATGCACGTTTAAATACACACATGAAATTAACCAGCAATGGCACAATCGCTTTATTAATGGTGGATGAAAAACTTTATCAATTGAGTTTACATTGAGATAGTCACTTAATAAATTTTAGGTTTGAAACTTTATTGCCTAAACTTTATTATTTACTAACCTGTAATAATTACTTTGTATATAAGAATAGACTACAATACTTATATCTTTATGCAAAATTGTTCGTAGGATTCATCACTATTTGCGAGTATTCTACTGAATTGAATTCATATTAATTGATGAAAAAAGGAGTTAAATACATGGATTTCAATCAAGAATTAGATGCAGTCGGCTTAAATTGCCCTTTACCTATTTTGCGGGCAAAAAAATTATTAAACACCATGAGCAGTGGCGAAGTGTTAAAAGTAGTGGCGACTGACCCTGGTTCAGTTAAAGATTTTGAAGCGTTTGCTAAACAAACCCGTAATCCTTTATTAGAGTTTAAAGAAGAAGGCGGTAAATTCTTTTATTTCATCCAAAAAGGTTAATGTGCACTATGTCTGACCAAAAACGCTTGGCAATTATTGCAACAAAAGGTACGTTAGATTGGGCATATCCGCCTTTTATTTTAGCGTCAACTGCTGCCGCTTTAGGCTATGAAACAACTGTTTTCTTTACTTTTTATGGTTTGCAATTGTTGCGTAAAAAGTTGGATTTAAAAGTTTCGCCGCTTGGCAATCCCGCAATGCCGATGCCTGTACCTGTGCCTGTGTTAATACAAGCCTTGCCCGGCATGGAAAGTTTTGTTTCAATGATGATGAAGCAAAAAATGAAAAGCAAAGGCGTAGCAAGTATTGAAGAGTTGCGCGATTTGTGCATTGAAGCCGAAGTTAAATTTTTAGCTTGTCAGATGACCGTTGATTTATTTGACTTTAAAGCGTCTGATTTTATTGATGGCGTTGAATATGGTGGCGCGGCAAGCTTTTTTGATTTTGCGGGTGAAGCTGATATTACTTTGTATATTTAGTGATTTGGATTATTTTTGAAAATGTTGGTCATCGCAATCATGATTCAACGCACAAAAAATACTTGGCAATTCTAAAAAGACTCGCTATTATTTAAACATTATTTACCCACTCTTGGTTTACGCAGCGCAAAATGAACACTTTCGTTCAAATCAACACCCTCTTTTTTCCTGTCTCTATGAGATGGGCGGAGTGCTGCTTACCATTTTCGCTCCTGAAACTGCTGCGACTGCCGCCCGCAACGGGCAGCGTTCAATAAACTTGCCCCGCAAGGGGCAACCCTCTATATTTCCCCCTATTTTTAGGAATTTAAAGGCTCGCTTTAGAAGATGTATTTTTTTCTGAAGCGGGGCAGCAGTATTATTTCAGGAGCACATCATGACCGATAAACTCATTATTTTTGATACCACGTTACGCGATGGCGAACAAAGCCCTGGCGCGTCAATGACCAAAGACGAAAAAATCCGTATTGCTAAAGCCCTTGAAAAGCTTAAAGTTGATGTCATTGAAGCTGGATTTCCTATTGCCAGTGTGGGCGATTTTGAAGCTGTGCAAGCAGTCGCCAATGTGATTAATGACAGCACCGTATGCGGTTTAGCGCGGGCTTTAGACAAAGACATTGACCGCGCCGCCGAAGCTTTAAAAGGTGCAGTTTCTCCACGCATTCATACCTTTATTGCCACTTCGCCTATTCACATGGAGATGAAATTACGCTTGCCGCCTAATGAAGTGATAGAACAAGCGGTTCGCGCAGTTAAACGGGCGCGTAATTACACAGATAACGTTGAATTTTCTGCGGAAGATGCGGGACGCTCTGAGCCTGATTTTCTTTGTAAAATCATTGAAGCGGTGATTAATGCGGGCGCACGCACGATTAACATTCCCGATACTGTCGGCTACAAAGTGCCTGAGCGGTTTGGCGCGTTGATTAAAACCTTAATTGAACGTGTGCCCAATGCAGATAAAGCGATTTTCTCCGTGCATTGTCATAACGATTTAGGCTTAGCGGTTGCCAATTCACTCTCTGCTGTAATTAATGGGGCGCGCCAAGTTGAATGTACTATCAATGGCTTAGGCGAACGGGCGGGCAATGCTGCATTGGAAGAAATTGTGATGGGCATTCGCACCCGTCCCGATGTTTTCCCTTGCCATACCACGATTGATACAACGCAAATTATGACCTGTTCGCGTTTAGTGTCGAATATTACAGGCTTTCCAGTACAGCCCAATAAAGCGATTGTCGGCGCAAATGCTTTTGCTCATGAATCAGGCATTCATCAAGATGGCGTATTAAAACATCGGCAAACCTATGAAATTATGCGGGCAGAAGATGTGGGCTGGACAGCCAATCGGATGGTACTCGGCAAACATTCTGGGCGCAATGCGTTTAAATCCCATTTAAAACAGCTCAATATTGAATTTTCTTCTGAAGAAGAATTAAATGCCGCTTTTGCGCGTTTTAAAGAACTTGCGGATAAAAAGCATGAAATTTACGATGAAGATTTGCAAGCTTTAGTGACGGATACACGGACAGCGGAGCGCGAACATTTTAAATTAGCTTATCTTCGTGTTGTTTCTGAAACGGGCGAATTACCGCACGCTGATGTTACTTTAAACATTAATGGCGAAGAAAAAACCGTATCAGCGCGGGGCGGTGGTCCTGTTGATGCGATTTTTAAAGCGATTGAGGCGATTATTAACAGTCAAACACGTTTATTAGTGTATTCGGTCAATAACGTAACCAATGGTACAGATGCACAAGGCGAAGTGAGCGTGCGTTTAGAAAAAGCGGGGCGAATTGTCAACGGACAAGGTTCGGATACGGATATTTTGGTCGCTTCGGCAAAAGCTTATCTTGATGCGCTTAATCGGATGTTGAGTCCTGAACAACGTGAGCATCCACAATTTGCGCAAGAGGCGGAAGCTCCTTAATAAAAAAA
>CAZKST010000047.1:0-15659 GCA_964555395.1 uncultured Thiotrichaceae bacterium
ACATCGTCGGTCAACATAAGGAATATACTGTGGCTGTTGAAACGGAATTAAAATTGTCAATTCCCGCAGACTGCACGCTCGATATTTTAGCGGTGCTACAACAACACCCGCTCTTTGCGCGTGCTCACTGCTCAATGCAAGGACAGCGTTTATACAATATTTATTTTGATACGCCTGATTATGCGTTGATGAAAAACGGGGTAGGTTTACGCATTCGTAAAATGGGCGATAGACGCATTCAAACGCTGAAAACTAAAGGTAAATCTGTCAATGGTTTGCACCAGCGGCAAGAATGGGAATGGGATGTTAATCAAGAGCATCCTGATTTTGCTTTATTGCCTAAAGAAATTCAGAAAAAGCTCGCGACTGTAGATTTAAAACAAGTAGAAATGTTGTTTATCACCGATTTTGTGCGCACAACATGGGATATTCAACTGGATGATAGTCTGATAGAAGTCGCTTTTGATATGGGTGAAGTCAAAAGTTTGCAAAAAACAACACCGTTGCAAGAAATTGAATTAGAACTGAAAAGCGGACGCACTGAGGTTTTATATCAACTTGCGCTTACTTTGTTGGAAGTATTGCCTTTAACATTGGAAAATCGCAGCAAAGCCGCACGCGGTTATCAACTTTATCAACCGACTCAAGTTGTTGCAAAAGCCGCGACCGCGATTACACTTGACCGCGATTCCAACGCAGAGCAAAGTTTTATCCAAATTGCTTGGCACTGTTTGGAGCATTTGCAATTTCATCAAGATTTAGTGTTAAACACGGGAGACATTGAAGGTATTCATCAAATGCGCGTGGCGTTGCGGCGTTTGCGCTCTTTGTTAAGTGTGTATAAAAGCTTGATTTCACAAGATGAAATGCTTGTCAGCGAGTTACACTGGATTGCGGAAAGTTTGGGTAATGTGCGCGATTGGGACGTGTTCAAATTGACCGTGCAAACTTGCATTCAAGCCGATGAAGATTCCAGCCCATGGCGCAGTTTAGAAGAGTTAATTCAAGAACATCGACAACAAGCATTTACTGCATTAAAAAATGATTTGTTGTCAAGTCGTTATAATCGTTTGTTGTTGCGTTTGGCAAAATGGCTGACGGCGAAAGAATGGCAAGCGGTGAAAGCCGTTGAAACACTTGCCGTGAATAAATTTGCAGACAAAATGCTGAGTAAATATCACCGTCGTTTACAGCAACAAGGCGAAAATTTGGCTGATTTTTCAGCAACACAGCGGCATCAATTGCGCATTGCAGTGAAAAAATTAGGCTATACCGCCCGTTTTTTCAGTAGTGTTTATAAAAACGAAAATAATGCGTTATTTATTAAAAATTTAACGCAATTACAAGAAACGCTCGGTGTATTAAATGACAGTGAAGTTGGTTTGCAACATTTAACTCAGCTTGCTTTATCTAAAAATATGACTGTCCGCGCCTTTTTAATGGGCTGGTATGCACAACGACAGCATATTTATTTGCGCCAATTAGAAAAACAATGGAAAAACTTCTTAAAAAGTGAAGTTTTTTGGGAGTATCGTTAATCGGTAGGGTGCATTTGTAGGGTGGAATAGGCGCAAGCCGTATTCCACCACTCGCTCGATTTATAGCAAACGCGCTACAAAATAAATATTTTTGTCTGAACCCTAATTTACTTAATTAATATAATTTTCTTAATTTTTTCATTAAGTTAATCAAGAAAATTAAGTGAATTAAGGTTCAGATAATAGTGCGGTTACTATATCATCTGTTTTTATTCAGCTTTGGCAGAACTTCATGGTGGAATACGCTACGCTATTCCACCCTACTTGTTTAAATTTTCGCATTTCAAGGCATCATCTCATGATGAAATTCTATTTAACCCCGGGTTCTTGTTCCACGGGGATTCATATTTTATTGGAAGAAATCGGTTTAGTGTTTGAGGCGTATATCGTCAATTTATTAGCAGGCGACCAGCATAAACCTGAATATCTTGCTTTTAATCCTAAAGCAACTATTCCTGTGCTCATTCGTGATGATGGCGTTGCGCTCACCGAATTCCCCGCCATCGCCTATTGGCTCGCGAAAAGTTATCCTAAAGCTAAATTATTGCCCGCTGACCTTGACAGCGAAACCCGCGCCATCGAGTGGATGCACTACATTGTCGGAACAGTGCACGGACAAGGATTTACCCGCATTTTTACCACCGACAAATATAGCCAAAATCCTGCTGAACATGCCGCAATTCAAGCCCAAGGGCGCGAAATGGTCATACAAAGTTTTGAGATTATTAACCAAGCGTTAGCAGGCAAAAAATATTTGCTCAATACTTTTTCAGTCGCCGATGCAGCGTTGTTTTATGTGGAATTTTGGGCAAGTCGTACTGAAATCCCCTTGCCTGAACATTGTGCGACGCATTACCAGCAAATGCTTAAACGTCCCGCCGTGTTGCAAGTGTTGCGTGAAGAAGGTTATCGATATTGATCCGCGCTGTTGTAAAACATGTGCAGCTTAACTTGTCGGGTGCTCACGCTTTTGAGTAAAATCTCTATAAATCCTCTGCTATGTGAGCACTTTTATGAGCGTTGCCGATAATATTCCGTCTGAAGTTTCCCCCCCGCCTGAATTGCCAGTTACCGCGCCGCGCCGTTCGGGGCTGCGTATTGGTTTGATTTCTTTATTGTTGTTATTGTTAATAATTGCTGGCGTAGCAATTTATGGTTTATGGTTTACGTTGCAGCAATTGCAAAATCGTTTAACCATTGAAATCAGTGATGTACGCATTCAAGTTTCTACTTTGCAAACGCAGCAAGCAGCGGTGCAAGTTTGGATGGAACGATTTAAAACCGCAGAAACAGAATTGCAACAGTTGCAACAAGCAAAAACAGCAACTTTGGCAGAAATTGAACAAATTCATAACCGTATCACCCGCGTTGCAGAGCAGCCGCGTAGCGATTGGGATTGGGCAAAAGCGGAAATTGTCTATTTATTAAATTTGGCAAATTATCGTTTAACGCTGACGCATGATAGCGCGACGGCGTTGGCGATTTTGCAAGTCACTGATTTTCGCTTGCGACAATTAGATAATCCTGCTTGGCTTGCCGTGCGGGAGCAAGTTGTGCAAGCCATTGAAAAACTAAAAGCTTTACCGTCAATTGACACACAAGGCATTGCTTTACAATTAGCCCATTATGCGCGGGAAACGGCAGATTTACCGCTAGTACAAGGAATGCGCGTGACAAAAACCCCGCAATTATCCCAACGGGCAAGTAGTGATAATGCAGATTGGACAGAGTCAATTTTAAATTCGCTCAATGGTTTAGTACAAGTTCGCTATAATGAAAATGCGCAATTGGGTTTATTGAGCGTTGAGCAACGGGGATTATTAGCGCAAACTTTAAGTTTACAACTGGAAACAGCGCGCACGGCGTTGTTAAGTCAAAATACTGACGCATGGAAAAACAGTTTAAGTACGGCTGACAGTTGGTTAAAACGGCATTTTGACCAAAATGATGCGCGAATTCAGCAACTGCAAGCAGAGTTACAACGCTTAATGCAGTTAAATTTGACTCCACCCTTGCCGAATCTTGTAGAAACTTTGCAAATTTTGCAACGTTTACCAGTACAACCCCCTGCAAATTAACTAGAAAAAGTGGGTATTACGATGAAACATTCAGGTCTTGACCATTTAATTATTAATTTTGACCATGCTTTGCGCACAGTATTAGGTCGTCCATTAGCAACTTCGCGCCCGAATCCAGCCAAAGAGGTTGCCGAACATGAGTTAAGCGCAGAGGAAAAACAATTGTCTGCTGCGTTAATGCGCGTAAATCATGCGGGCGAAGTGGCGGCGCAAGGTTTATATCAAGGGCAAGCATTAACAGCGCATAAAGCAGAAATTCGCGAAGTGATGCAGCAATCGGCTTTAGAAGAAAATGACCATTTAGTCTGGTGTGAAGAGCGCATTAAAACCATGGGCAGCCATGTCAGCTATTTAAGTCCCGTTTGGTATTTGGGGTCTTTTGTGATTGGCGCGGCGGCGGGCGTGGTCGGTGATAAATGGAGTTTAGGCTTTGTTGCAGAAACAGAAAAGCAAGTGGTTGAACACATTGACCATCATTTAACAAGATTGCCCGCTAATGATGAAAAAAGCCGTGCAGTATTGCAACAAATGCGTGAAGATGAAGAACATCACGCGACTGTTGCAGTGAAACAAGGCGGCGTGCCTTTGCCTAATCCTGTGCCTAATGTCATGCGACAAGTCGCTAAAGTGATGACTAAAACAGCGTTTTGGATATAGTTGATATAATAAAGACTTGTAGAAATTACGCAGTTAAACAAAAAACGAGTAGGATGGGCTGACAATAGGAAGCCCATCAAGACTATAGTAACCGCACCTTACTTCTAAAGCGTATTTATTTTATAGTGCGTTTACGATAATTAAAAGCTGCTACCACCGCAAAAGGGTTCGTAAAAATTGAGCACTAGAAAAACGGGTCGGAATTGTTTTATAAAACCCATTTCTAACCGCACAAAATAAAGGCGATTTAGCTTGATTGATTTTGCCCATAAAATACGATATATCTCGCATTTCTTTAACACGTTTATAACGCCGTTTTACAAACTTGCTTAAAGCATCCTCAAGCGTCGACTCAGCCGCTAACACATCTGCTAATACATCCGCATCTTCCAACCCCATCGCCGCCCCCTGTCCCATGTTCGGCGTGACCGCGTGAGCCGCATCACCAATTAATACAACACTGCCTTTTGCAAAACAAATTTTAGATAAATCCTTTATTTCATTAAAAATAAATTTGGTTTGTGTATCAATTGCCGCCGCGATAGTGTGCCAGTGCTGACCAAAAGATTGAAAATGGGCTAATAATTGTTGCGGCGGCGTTTCAGCTTGATATTGGTCATTGTCTAATAAAAAATAGCCATAAAGCTGCTGGTTGTTCATGGGCATATAGCCCGCTCTTTTGCCTAAACCTAAATGCTCAAAAATGGCTTGATGTTTAAAATCTTTTGGCATATCAACCACAAATCGCCAGCATCCTTGCTTTGAATCTCTAAATGCTATATCCCCAAAAATTGAACGACGAACGGGGGAATTAACGCCATCTGCGCCAATAATTAAGTCATATTTTTCCATTTCCCCAGTTTCAAAAAATGCTTTTGCCCCTGTTGCATCATTTTCAACGCGCAAGAGTTTTTTATTTGTCAAAATCGGTGCATTTCCTAAACTTTCTAATAGTAAATTGCTTAAAAACTCACGATGCACACCATAAGTATGAAAGCCCGTTTTTTGCTGCATATAACTAAAATCATTGCGAGCCAAAAGCTTACCATTCATATCTAAGCCAATCATTGCCTCTAATTGCACAGCATTTTGTGCAAGTTTATCAGCCAGTCCCATTTTGTTTAAAATTGAAACCGCATTAACCCCTAACAATAATGCCGTTCCATCTGCTCTAATTTTCGCCGCTTTTTCTACTAAAATCGGCGAAAATCCAGCAGCTTGTAATCGATTCATCACTGCCAAGCCAGCAACGCCCGCCCCTACTACAAGAATTTTAAGATTTTTCATAACATCTCCTTTAGTGTGAAAACTTAAATGTAGAGAATTACAACCATAAAAAATACTTAAAGAAACTTCTTCTTATTTTCCTTAAGTTCTTCAATAGGTGTATTGGTTTCTTCAGGTAAGAAACCATAAGGGTCAACGCGCATGACTTTAGGAATTTGATTAATGCCTGTAAATTGTACAGTGACTAAATAAGCACGTTGTGGTTGTTTAGAATCATTGACGGAAGCAGGCGGCTCTATTTTCTCTACTTTCTTTCCATCTTTGCTTGATTTTTCATCAACGACAATAGTTGCTCTAGGTTTCACTTGCAAAGCAATGGTGTAATAAGTGCCTGTTGTAAAATTGACCCAAGGTAAGAATTTATTGAGCTGGTCAATATCCATAAACTCATTAAAATCTTGATTGGTTTTAAACTCTTCTTCTTGCCGCCGCTTAATAATTTCGTCAATGAGTTTTCCATCTAATCCCGGAATTAATTCCAATACTTCCCGCGTGGCTAAATTGGGATTAATCCCTGCACTGCTGCCATAAATTGTAAAGCAATTTTCTAAAACTTTATTCTTAAATGCTTTATCAAAACCGCGAATCATTAATAATTCATCTAAAGTTTCAATTAAACCATTGCGGGGTTGATAAGGCGGTTCTAATTTTTCATAGTAATCTTTTTCTGCTCCTTCAGGGCGTTCTAAATCATCTGAATCTACCCAGTCTTGCCAAGCTGCATCTAATTTGGCTAATTCTTCGCTGTTCTCTCCCATTTGTTTAATCAATAATTCGCGCATTAATTGCGAAGTTAAACGCCGAATATTTAATTTGCCTGAATGGTCATAAATACGAATAGTCACATTTTCAGGCTGTTCAGGATAAGAAAGTTTTAAAGGACGACCATCAAATTGATATAAAGGATTTTTACGCTCAGCAATGTCTTCTTGATTTCTACGCGCATTCTCTTTAACTGGTTCTGGCATTCGTGATAAAATCAACTCCATTTCTGCCATTCTCAACGCTTTTAATAAATCGGTGCGTTCTTCTAAAGCTTCTTTATTGCGCATAACTACTTGAGCAGATAAACGGGTTTCAGTGGCTAACGCCATGACTAACACCGTTGCTAACACAATAAACCAAAGCACTAGAATTAAAATAATTCCACGTTGTGACTTCCACATTTTTTAAAACAACCTTTTAAACAAAAAAGAAGGATTTCTGATGATTGCATTAATACAACGGGTATTAAATGCCAGTGTGACTGTTGAGCAACATTTAATCGCAAGTATTCAACAGGGAATTTTAGTCTTTATCGGCGTTGAAAAACAGGATACCCCTGCACAAGCTGAGCGTTTATTAGAACGGGTTTTAGGTTATAGAATTTTTACGGATAGCGAAGGTAAAATGAATGTCAGCGTGCGCGATTGTAACGGCGGCGTGTTGTTAGTCCCGCAATTTACTTTAGCCGCTGATACCCAGCGCGGAATGCGTCCCAGCTTTACGCCCGCTGCCGCACCTGAGCAGGGGCGCGAGCTGTTTTATTATTTTTGTGAGCAAGCTGAGAAAGCTTATCCCAATCATATTGAAATTGGTGAATTTGGCGCAGATATGAAAGTCAGTTTAATTAATGATGGCCCTGTGACTTTTTGGTTAAAAGTTTAAGTCGTTTATTCAGTTCTCAATAAACTGCGCATTAAATCGCGCAAATAGTAACTTTGAAATGCAGTTCTTAAGCGTTGACTGCGGATAATGGTTTGTAAATCACGCAATGCTAAATCAAATTCATCATTGACTATCCAATAATCAAATGTGCCTGCATGTTGCATTTCTTGCACAGCTTCATTTAAACGGCGTTGAATAACTTCTTCTTTATCTGTTCCGCGTCCGCGCAAGCGTTGTTCTAAAATTTTACGCGAGGGGGGTAAAATAAAAATAGCAACGCTTTCTGGGTAAAGTTGTTTAATTTGCTGCGCACCTTGCCAGTCAATTTCTAAGATAATATCTTTACCTTCTGCTAATTGTTGCTCTACCCATTGTTTAGATGTGCCGTAATAATTACCAAACACTTCGGCATATTCTAAGAAGAGATTTTGTTTAAGCAAAATTTCAAATTCTTCATGACTCACAAAATGGTAACTCACGCCATGCGTTTCACCTTCACGACGCGGACGGGTCGTATAAGAAACTGAAACTCTTAGATGTTCTACAGTTTCTACCAAAGCGCGTACTAAACTGGTTTTGCCTGCGCCTGACGGTGCAGCAATTACATATAATGTTCCTAACCCCATTTTGAATTATCCATTCCCTGTTGAGAAAATAATTTGATTTTGCTTAATCAATATTATGCTTTTTTTTAAGCTTTGCTTAAGATTGAATCCCAATATCACGACGTGCTGTAGAAATAGAAATATTAAAGCCCATCAATACATCTACTAAAGAAACAATGGTAAGAATTAAAAAGGTAGATGTGCCCGCCTCTTTAACAATTAAGAAACATACTAGGAAAACAATAAATACTAACATAGATAAACTATGGTCAATTACCGAAGCCGTAGTGGTGCGCGTGGCTTTAATGGATTCTATAAAAGAAAAGAATAAACCGGTGATAATAAAAATTTGGCTCACTGTTAAAGTTAAATTTGCACCAGAAACTAAATGAAAAGTGGCAACATTTGTTTCTAGTTGTAAACCCGTTGTCCAAATTACCACAAAATAACTGACTAACAAAATAGCAGGTAAAGGTAAGTAAGCCATTGCAATTCCTTAAGCAAATGCGGTTAATGGTTTATTTCTACACTAGAATCGGCGTGCATTTCATCATAAGCAAGTATGTTATCTGCTTTTTTTGCATTTTGTGAACGCCAAAATTCTTCCGCAAACATCACGGCGGGGTGCATAGGGGTTTTAGGTTGCGATTTTAAACTCATTCCCGCTTGTAATAAAGTGCGGTCGCCTTTGCGGCTATTACAGCGTTCACAGGCAGCAACTACGTTATCCCAAGTATTTTTCCCGCCTTTAGAGCGCGGAATAATATGGTCAATAGTCAATGATTTGGTGCTACCGCAATATTGACAAGTGTAATGATCGCGGCGCAGCACTTCGCGCCGTGTGACGGCGGGCACGCGCCAACCTCGCTGTTCTTGGTGCACAATGGTTAGACGAATATGCGGCGGCACCATGAGCACGCAGCCTACGCCGTGCACGGGAATGCTTTGCGCGGTTTCATCATAGGCAATGGGCTCTGCTTTTCCTGTCAACAGGAGAACAATCGCACGTTTGATATTAATGCGGTTAAGCGGTAAATAGTTGCGCGAAAAAACAATGACAGGATGATTTAAAATATCTATCGTACTCGCATTAATCACACGTTACTCCTTTTAAGATAAGCGGTGTTAATTGATAACGTTTTTTCTCCTTATGAGAGAATTTGACATAAAATAACCAGTATAGCAGTCATTAGCAAAACGTTAGGGAAAGTGCTTTGATTTTTTATCAGTTTTTGTATTAATGTTTTACAATTTGTATTATTCAAATTCTTCTAGCAATTTTAATGCTACATGCACAGGATAGGAAGTTTCAGCTTTAACTTGCTCAATATTAGCGGTAACAATGCTGCTATGTTCTTGTTCTTCTACAAAGCGCACGCGGTCTAAGGTGTGCATGTTGAGCATAAACGGGGAGTGTGTTGTATATAATACGGGATAACGATGCGCAAGCGTTTCTAAATAACGTAAACAATCGGCTTGAGCAAGGGCGTGTAAATTTAACCCCGGTTCATCTAATAATAAAATTAAGCCGCGTTGCCGTTCTTCAACTTGTAAACTTTCAAACCACACTAAAAAACTGAAAAACCACAATAAACCACGACTGCGTTGGTCTAAAGGTAAAGAAACGCGGTGGCGACGATGGCGAACGCGAATGTATAAATTATTGCCCTGATTAAATGGCGGCGGGGCGGCGGGGTCAGCTTTTATGTCAAACTGTACTTCTAACTCTTGATTTTGACTCCAAAACTCAAAAATTTTATCCGTTAATTGATTAGAAATTGCTTCTAACCGCGCTTGGGCATTTTCATAGCCGCTGGGTTGAGTTAATTCTTGTAACTCTACTTGTGCGAGTCTAAACAGGGCTAAAACGGTTTTATCTTCTTCGCTTAAAATATCTGTGCTTTGCTGACTTTGTGTAACCCGTTGTTGTAGCGCGAGTAAATTAATGCGGGCAGGCAATAATTTATATTCATCAAAATATAGAAATTGTGGCAAACGCACGGAGATAAACCGTTGCCACACAAAATAATTTAACCATCGCCATGGGGCGGGCGCGCTGAATTTTTCTTTTAATTCCGCTAAAAATAGCGTTGCGCGGTGATTTAAATCTAATGCGGTTAATTTTTCAGCTAATTCGCGTAATTCTTGTGCATCAATGGTTGCACGGACGATTTCTACAGGTAATTCCGCTGTTTTTAATAAATGCAAAATAAAGGGGCGTTCATCAATATTTAAATTCACAACCCGATGATTGCCATATTTATGTGACAAACTAAAGCGTAAAGAAGTTAATAATGGATAACCCAACGCCTCATTAATTTCGCTGATTTCAGTCGGTGTGAGTTGATAACTTAAAGTAGCGACCGTGGCAGGACTATTCACATGTTGTTGTATATATTGGGTTAAATGTTTACGCGGATAATCAGTAACGACATCATATCCAATGTGTGAATCTACAGGCATTGCTTTATACAAAGCAGATAAAAAAGCCGATTTACCAGATTCATTTAGCCCTACAAACGCTGTAATTTCGGGGTCAAGTGCAACCAAGCCACTGTCTTGAATAGATTTAAATACATTCACCCGCGCTTCGCATAAGTACATTATTTATCCCTTTATGTGCTGCTTTAGTTACGCCATTTAAAAGATGAAAGGTGTACCCCATTATAACAGCAAAATCTAATATTATTCAGTTAGCTTTATACCGTTTGTTATTCTAAAAAGGACTAAGATTATGCTTAATCAACAACATTGTGTTCCCTGTGAAGGGGGAATTGCAGCATTATCCTTAACAGAAGCCAATATGAAACTTGCTGAGTTAAATGCAGGCTGGGAAATGAATGAACAAGGTACAGAAATTAAAAAACGCTTTCAATTTAAGAATTACTACGAAACGATGGCATTTGTAAACGCCAGTGCATGGATTTCCCACCAGCAAGACCATCATCCAGATTTAGAAGTTGCTTATAATCATTGTGTCGTCCGTTATAGCACACATTCTATCGGCGGTTTATCTAATAATGATTTTATTTGTGCGGCATTGATTGAACAGTTGGGAGGTGAGAAGTAAAAAGTTTTATCTGTTAAAATGGAGAAATTCATAAAAAAAAGTTCTGAAAAAAGTTATTATTTATTATCAAATAATACATTTTTCCGATTATACATCAAAATATTACCCCAATTTTTTACTTCTTAAAAAAGTTCTTGTCTTATGTTAGTTACAGAAATAGTTGTAGGGTGGAATAGCAAAGCGTATTCCACCATGAAACGCTACAAAATTGTCTGAACCCTGTCACACAATTCACTTAATTTCCTTAATTTTTTCATTATGTTAATTAAGAAACACTGTGAATTAAGGTTCAGACAAAATGGTGGAATACGCTTCGCTATTCCACCCTACAAATTACAAACATCTTTAACTTAAAAACCGCTAACGATGAGCTTCCTATCGTCAGCACATCCTACATGTTTTTTGTTCAATCAAAAATCTATCAATTCTGCGAGAATTGGCAAACCTAACAATTGAAGTAAATTTTTAAAATTCAGTCAAATACACTAAAAATTCTCCCCTCCCTGCTTTTACAAGGCTGAATTGTCAACACTCTGCAATCATTTTTATGTTAAATTTTACGGTTTAATCCCTTATTTTGACTAATCCGCCTCGGATGTGCTGTTATGTTTCTTGCGTTTCTTGCCAGCTTTTTAATTGCGGCTGGTCTCACTTTTTATTTCAGTACCGCCAAACCACTGTCGATTATCGCTAACCCTACTGAACGCTCTTTGCATAATCAACCCACCCCCGCAATGGGCGGCATTGCCATTATTAGCAGTTTATTTTGCGTGTGTTTAGCTATTTTTTGGCTTGCAGCTAGCACTCCCTTTCCGCCATGGTTTGCCCTGAGCGCGGGACTTATTGCCGTTATTTCTGTGTTAGATGATTGTTGGGATTTAAGCGCGTTACTCCGCTTATGTGTGCATATAGGCGCAGCCGTTTTGCTGTTATGGCAAATGCCGTGGGCAATTTCTCACCTGAGCGTCGGCGCGTGGAATGTTACTTTACCCGCCTTGCTTGCCCCTGTGATTTCTTTGCTGTTTATCGTCTGGATGACCAATTTATACAATTTTATGGACGGAATGGACGGCATCGCAGGCGGGATGGCGGTATTTGGTTTTGGCACATTTGCCTTATTAGGTTTTTTTAGCGGACATTTAGATTTTTGTTTAGTCAATGGTTTAATCGCCTGCGCTAGTGCGGGTTTTTTAGTGTTTAATTTTCCACCTTCCCGCATTTTTATGGGCGATGCGGGCGCGTCGACATTGGGTTTTTTGGCGGCGGGAATGAGTTTATGGGCACAAGGACAACAGATTTTTCCCCTTTGGTTCGCGCTCCTGCTATTTTCACCGTTTATTGTTGATGCAACGGTGACATTATTCCGTCGTTTATTGCGTGGTGAAAAAATTTGGCAAGCCCACCGAACCCATTATTATCAACGTTTAGTGTTAAAATATCGCTCTCATCTCATTGTTTTACAATGGGAATACTTATTGATGGCGTTCTGTAGTTTATCGGTTTTATTCGCATTTTTTACGCATTCACTAGCACATGAATGGTTATTGCTAGGCTGGATAGGGGGATATTTATTACTGCTCCGTATTGTTGATAAACAAATGCCTCCCCCTCCTTAATCTTACTTTTTCCCACGAGTTGTTATTTTATGTTCAGACTGCCTACCTTATCCAATCAAACGACTGAACCCTACATTGTGGCGGCGGTTGATTTAGGCTCAAATAGTTTTCACATGATTGTCGCCCGCATTGCGCATGGACAAGTACATGTGATTGACCGCATTAAAGAAATGGTACGTTTAGGCGGCGGTTTAGATGAGCAACGTCATTTAACGCCCGATTCGCGACAACGGGCTTTAGACTGTTTAGCGCGGTTTGGACAACGTTTGCGCGATATTCCGATTGAAAATGTGCGGATAGTTGGAACTAATGTATTACGCGCCGCTAAAAATGCCGACAGTTTTGTCGATGACATTGAAAAAGTATTAGGACATCGCGTAGAAATTATTTCAGGACGCGAAGAAGCACGGCTGATTTATCTCGGCGTTGCGCATACTTTGGCAGGCAATGCCGAAAAACGTCTTGTTATTGATATTGGCGGCGGCAGCACAGAGTTTATTATTGGCGAAAAATTTGAGCCACTGTGTGCAGAAAGTTTGACCATGGGCTGTGTGAGCATGAGTCGTCAATTTTTTAGCGATGGCGTTTTGCGGGCTAAAAATATGCGCCGCGCAGAAATTGCAACCTTGTTAGAATTACAACCGATTGAAGCCCCTTTTCGTAAAATGGGCTGGGATAAAGTCATTGGCTCATCGGGTACATTGCGCAATGTACAGCGCGTTATTCAGCAAATGGGCTGGGGCAATGAAATTACTCAAACCAATTTACAACAGTTACGCCAAGCCATTCTGGAGGCGGGACATGTCAACGAATTAGTAAAATTAAAAGGGTTAAATCCAGAGCGGGCGGCGGTTATCGCGGGCGGGGTTGCGGTGATTAGTGGCATTTTTGAAGGCTTTAAACTACAACAAATGTCTATTTCAGAAGGCGCGTTGCGCGAAGGGTTGGTTTACGACATGTTAGGCAGAATACAACATACTGATGTGCGTGAACACACTATTCAAATGTTAATTCATCGCTATCAAATTGATATTGCTCAAGCTGAACGGGTAGAAAACACTGCCTTGAATTGTTTAACGGAAATTGCGCCTATTTGGGATTTAAACAAAGAAGAATATATACAAATTTTAAGCTGGGCGGCGCGGTTGCATGAAATTGGTTTAAGTATTTCCCATGAGCATTATCATAAACATGGTGCATATTTATTAGAACATTCTGATTTAGCAGGTTTTTCACGACAAGAGCAAAATATTTTAGCGATTTTAACCCGCACCCATCGCCGCCGTTTGAATAATCCTGAGTTATTTGTGAATTGTCCACATGGTTTTTCTTTATCACGTTTGCAACGTTTAATTGCCATTTTGCGGTTAGCGATTTTATTGCATCGTGGGCGCAGCGCAACGCCGTTGCCGCCGTTTAAATTGAGTGCAAGTTTATCGATTTTAAATAAAGAGCAGCAATTAAAGCTTGAATTTCCTGAAAATTGGTTAGAGCAGCATCCTTTAACGCAAGCTGATTTAGAGCAAGAAAAAGCGTATTTACGCGATATTGGAATTCAATTGCAGTTTTAAAATTGATTTAATAAAGGACATTCTATGCACATCGGCATTGTGGCGGGAGAGGCTTCTGGCGATATTTTAGGCGCGGGTTTAATGCGCGCTTTGAAACAGCATTACCCTAATGCGCATTTTTCAGGTATCGGTGGGCGGGCAATGTTAGCCGAAGGCATGAATAGCTTGTTTCCATTAGAAACTTTATCCGTGATGGGGATTGTTGAAGTTTTAAAGCATTTGCCGCGTTTACTTAATTGTCGTAATCAACTCTGCAAACATTTTTTAGACAATCCTCCCGCTGTTTTTATTGGTATTGATGCGCCTGATTTTAATCTTAATTTAGAACAAATGTTGCGTGAAACGGGCATTAAAACTGTGCATTATGTTAGCCCGACGGTGTGGGCGTGGCGCGAAGGGCGGTTGAAAAAAATTGTAAAAGCGTGTGACTTAATGTTGACGCTTTTTCCTTTTGAAGCACAGTATTATCGTGACCATCAAGTGCGCGTGAAATTTGTTGGGCATCCTTTGGCTGATAGTTTAGCTTTAAATCCTATTGCTGAATCGCCTCAACATGCCGAGCCTGCTCGCGTGCAAGTGCGTCAACAATTGGGGATTGCTGGTTATAAAACTGTCATTGCGTTGTTACCGGGAAGTCGTCGTCAAGAGATTCAACAGCTTGCGCCACTTTTTTTACAAACTGCGCAGCAGTTAATTGGGCAGCATGGCGACAATTTACATTTTATTATGCCATTAGCGCATCCGCGTTTTAAAGCGCAAATTGATGAATATCAACAGCTTTTAAAATGTGAATTGCCGATAACGCTATTAGACGGACAGGCGCAACAAGCGATGTTAGCGGCGGATGTGGTGCTTGTGGCTTCAGGTACAGCGACATTGGAGGCGATGTTGTGTAAACGTCCGATGGTGGTGGCGTATAGAATGGCGACGTTAACGTATTGGTTGGCAAAATGGTTGGTACGTTTGCCGCATTTTTCCCTGCCTAATTTGCTAGCCCGTCGTGAATTAGTGCCTGAGTTTTTACAACACGAAGCGACCCCACAAAATTTAGCAAAAGCAGTGAATTACTGGCTAGAAAACCCTGAGAAAGTGCGGGTATTGCAGCATCAATTTTATGATTTGCACGCCCAGTTAAAACGTGGTGCAAGTGAGGAAGCTGCGCGGGCAATTGTGGGGTTGTTGCGGGGGCATTAAGTTAAGCAAACGTGTGTATTGTAGGGTGGAATAGCGTAGCGTATTCCACCGTTTTGTCTGAACCTTAATTTACTTACTTAACGCGAATTCTGCGAAAATAACCATAAACATCAATTACTTACTGCAATATTACGCAGAAAATAATATAATCAATAAATTAAGCTCGGCATCAATAAAAAAGCCTTAAATAAAAAGAGGTTGCGAAGAAGCTTGTAATGAGAACTTATCCTTAAACTCAGGTTTAGTACGCAACTTCAATGAAGGCTTCTTTTTTTCCAACTGTAAGCGATAAGTCCCGCAATCACGTTGACCATAAATCCCAAAACACTACGATGACGCGTATGCTCAATCTGACAACTCTTTTTGAGCTGACCAAACACTGTTTCTATAACTGTA
>CAZKST010000048.1:0-15497 GCA_964555395.1 uncultured Thiotrichaceae bacterium
TTGTGTGACAGGAGACAGACAATTTGGCAGAGCTTCATAGTGGAATATGCTTTGCTATTCCACCCTACAAACTCCTTAATTTAATGGTTTTGACGCTGGCGCGTAGGAACGAGATAAAATAAGCGATTACACAGGCAATACCTTTTCTAACCATGCACTCACTGCTTGTATTTCAGGCATAATTACATTGTGTTCCATTGGGTAACTATGAAATTCAACGTTATAACCTAATTTTTTCAATTGCTGTTCGCTGGCTTGGGCGTGACGAATAGGAATTACGCCATCAAATTCTCCGTGTCCCATAAAAATAGCAAGTCCTTGATTAGCTTCTGAACGCTCTGCTTCTACTTTGTCCGCTAACGGTAAATAGGTAGATAATGCCATGATTCCCGCCAATTTTTTCTCATAACGTACGCCTGTGTGTAACACAATCGCGCCGCCTTGTGAAAAACCTGCTAAGACAATCCGTTCAGGAGCAATGCCTTCAGCAACTTGCTCGGCAATGTAGCCGTGCACTAATTGCGCTGATTCGCGTGTGCCGTTGTTATCTTGTCGTTTGGTTAAATCCATTTCGGTAATGTCGTACCATGCAGGCATGACCATGCCGCCGTTAATCGTTACAGGGCGGCGGGGTGCGTTGGGAAAATAGAAGCGGGTGTATGTTCTTAATTTGGGAGATAAAGCGGGAACAACAGGCTCAAAATCATGGGCATCTGCACCTAAACCGTGTAACCAAATAACAGCGGCGGTAGGTTTTTGACTTGCTTCAACAATCACTGGTGGAGGTGTTTTCATAGAGGGGTCTTTTTATGTGGTTTATAAAGCTAAGATAATAGGCTCATTGGCTTGCTCAGTGCATAAGCGAGAAAGTAAAGAAAATAATTCTTCTCCTTTTAATTCTTCTCCTTGAGCATTATCAGTTAACCAATGTTGATTTATAGGTGAGTAATCTAAATGAAATCCGCCAGTTTTTGCCGCAATCCAGAGTTGTTTAACAACAGGTTGTGGATTAATAATGATTTTTGTGCGGTTGCTAAATTGCAAGGTTAAAATCCCTTGATTGGTTTCATAATCAATTTCTGCGCCGCTATTTTCAATAGCATCTTCAATGGCGATGAGGGTTTTTTCAATGAGTTGTTGATATTCACTGTCTGTCATATTAAAGCATTCCTTTAAATCAGCGGTGAAATTGTTTTTAAAATTATTTAAAGAAATAACTTAAAGCAATTCCTAAGAAAATAATAAGCCCTGTCCAATGATTATTTAAGAACGCTTGAAAGCAACGTTCAGGCTGGCGATGGTAAATGAGCCACTGTTGATAAATAAAACTGAGTGCGGCAATGATGAGTGCAAAATAATAAATCCATCCTAATTGTGCGCATATTCCGATAGTTACTAAACCCGCGATTACAATGGCTTGTAAAAAAGCGACGGTAATTTTATCAAATCGTCCAAAGAAAATCGCGGTAGATTTTACGCCAATTTTTAAATCATCTTCGCGGTCAACCATCGCGTATAAGGTATCATAGGCGACCGTCCAGATAACAGTGATGAGGAATAATAACCAACCGATGGCAGGAATTGTGCCTACCTCAGCAGCAAATGCCATGGGAATTGCCCATGAAAACGCCGCGCCTAAAACGACTTGCGGAAAATGGGTGTAGCGTTTCATGAACGGATAAACCGAGGCAAGTAATAAGGCGATAAATGAGAGGGCGATTGTTAACAAATTCAGTGTTAAAACGAGGCAAAAAGACACTAAGCAGAGGATAACAAATAAAGTGAGTGCTTCGCGGCTGCTAATGCGTCCAGCGGTTAACGGGCGGTCACGGGTGCGTTTGACGTGACAGTCAATTTTGCGGTCGGCGTAGTCGTTAATAATGCAACCAGCGGAGCGCATTAATACGACACCTAAGACAAATACGCAAAGTGTCCAGAGGGGCGGAAAACCTTGGGCGGCTATCCATAACGCCCATAACGTAGGCCATAGCAGTAAATAAGTGCCAATGGGGCGATTTAGGCGCGTTAGCGCAATGTAATCAGGAAGATGCGCGAGAGTCAGCATGAGGCAAATGTTTAATTTGAGAGTTAAGAAAGTAATGCGGGCAGGAAAAATTCCATGACCAATAACGGACGATTCGCAGATAAGTAAAAAATGGAACGTCGTCCCCATAAAGTGTATGAGGGGGGCGTGGATAAGTTAAGCTGCTGTTTTATCAGTTGATAAAAGGGATGTGTAGCGGCAAGTTCTACGAATTCTAATGGTGTGCGTTTTAAAGTTCGCGCAAACAGAATGCTGCCCAGTGATTGCGCGCCTAAGTAGCGTAATTGTCTAAAACTACCTGTTAATGTCGTATGCGGGAACACGGTGCGGGCAAATACCCAGTCGTGCCCGTTGCAACTCATGCAAATTTGACGGATTCGCGCATAGTGACGTGGGGCTAAGCCTAAACAGCGCGCTTCGTCAGCGGTGGGAATTTGCCAGCGTTGCGACAAAACCCGCAAGTTAAAACATTGCGGGCAATGGCGTTGCAAGCGGCGCGTGAGTGAATGAGATTCCGCCAGCCAACTTTGCAGTTTACTATTGGGACAGCGGCGGCGGTGGCGAATAGGTCGCCACTGCATGAGTGTGGGCATAAAACGTAATCAATTAGGTTAAACTAAAGCAAAGAGTTGCTTTACTTGGTTAAAATCCGTTGCTTGTGGTTGTTGTTCTGCGAGCAGTGTACTCGCATCACGGACTAATTGACAAGTTTTCATGCCCGCAGCGTGGGCGGCGGTTAGTTCTTCTTTAATATCAGAGAGAAATAGAATATTTTCAGCATTTTCGCCAATATGTTGGCAAATGCTTTGATAAGCGGCGACTTCTCTTTTATTGCCAATCGTGGTATCAAAATAGCCGCTAAAATAGGGCGTTAAATCGCCTGCATCTGAATAGCCAAACAGTAATTTTTGCGCCGCAATTGAGCCAGAAGAAAAGACAAATAGCCGTTTGCCCGCCGCTTGCCATTGGGCTAAATTGGCGGCGACTTCGGGGTAAATGTGCCCTGTATATGCCCCTTGTTGATAGCCCGCCGCCCAAATTAAGCCTTGTAAGGTTTTTAAAGGCGTAACTTTGCGGTCTTCATCAATCCATTGAATGAGTTGTTGTACAACTTGCGCAGTTGTCCATTCTGGCTGCTGGGCAATTTCGCGGGTGCTGTTTAAACAGTGCTGTACTTCACTATCATTTTGATGTTGTTGCACAAAATCGGCTAAATGGTGTCGGGCATAAGGAAAAAGCACTTCTTTAACAAAAGAAATAGAGGAAGTTGTGCCTTCAATGTCCGTTAAAATCGTGGTAATTGGCATGTGTTTTTTTAAGTCGTGACGTAAAAGAATTTATTCGCCCATTTTAGGGAAACGTTGCGCGATGTTATCGCCTGTAAATTCAGCAACCCAACCATCAGGGCGGCTAAATAAGCGAATACATTTGAAAAAAGGTTCTGCGCCCATGTCAAACCAATGTTTAAGACCTGCGGGAACACTTAATAAGTCATTCTTTTCACACAATAAACTATACACTTTGTTGTCCGCGTGAATGTAAAATAAACCACTGCCATCAACGAAAAAGCGAACTTCGTCTTCACTATGTATATGTTCGTTTAGGAATTTTTCGCGTAAAGCTTGTTTTTGTGGGTGTTCGGTGGTCAAGCTAACGACATCCACAGATTGAAAACCGCGTTCTTGCATCAAACGGTTCACATCTTCTTGATATGCTGTGATAATTTCTTCTTGGCTTGCGCTGTCGGCGATAACTTGATTGGCAGTCCAGCGTTCAAAACGCGCCCCTAAGTTGGCTAATCCTTCACAAATTGCGGTAAAATCTGAAGTTTGTTGTAAAGGGGTTGCATCAGTTTCAGTATAAACAGTTAATACGGTCATTGTTTTATTCCTCAAAAAACTTAACGGCGAAGTTGTAAACTTAAAACTTCACATTCAAATAAAAATTCACAAGCCTCAATATGGCGACGGGCTTCAGCAACAGATTCTCCCCAAGTATATAAACCGTGTCCTTCAATTAAATACCCATGAATTGCAGCGTTTTCTGCAAGATATTCATTGACTTGTACGGATAATGCGGCTATATCTTGGGTATTGGGAAAAATGGGTAAAGCTTGTTGGGTTTCGTGGGTAGAAATTCCCCGCAAGGCTTTGAGTAATTCATAATCTTCTAATTGGATAAACCCTTGTTTTGCATATAAACGCGATAAAACCGTTGCATTGACTGAATGGGTATGTAAAACACTGCCAATTTTAGCATCTCTTTGATAAAGCATTGTATGTAATAATGTTTCAGCCGATGGCTTTTTATGGCTATAATCGGCAAGTACCTCGCCTTGTACATCTACCACCATAATATCCGCAATACTTAATTCTCCTTTGGCTTTGCCTGACGAAGTAATTGCAACATGCTGTGCATCTAAGCGAGCAGAATAGTTGCTACTGGTCGCGGGTGACCAACCTCTTCCAAACAAAAAGCGTCCTACATCGCATAATTGTTGCGCAGACGAATTAAATAATTCTTTTGAATACATAATATTATCCGTTATTGGGCTGGTATGGTGGTAAAGAGGTCTTGCTAATCGTCAAGCATTGGAATGATAGCGAGTAACAATGAAAATTCAAGCCATGTATGTAAAGTTCATTACTTTGTCAAAAATTACAGTATTTAAGTCTTGGCAATAGCAATGATAGACTGTCATCCTTTTATGAAAAAAGCATGGTAGAATTTAAACTATCCACCAAAATAATCGGGAGCTACTGTAGAGAGTAGCTTATCAATTCCAGATTTGATTTTAATAGAATTTCTAATTTTATCATTATAACTAATGAACTACTTTCGTTTTTATTGTGTTTTAATTGTTGTGCAACTTGGTTTGCTCTCCTTAACAGGATGTGCAACCACTGCCCCATTAGAAACTGCCTCTGTAGAAGAGACTGAAACTCCTGTCATTATTCCACCAGTTTTACCGCTTTTAAAACATTCTTATGAAGAAACTTTAAAACGGATTCCTTATACGGTGGTAGAAGAAAAAGAATCAGAATCTGAGCCAATAACAGATAAAGATAAAAAAATAGATTTATCGATTAGCAAAAACTATTTTTCTCATGAAAAAGACAGTTTCAAAAAAGATTTATGGCGACGCATGAGCAAAGGCAATGCCTTAGCCGATAAAGCAGAACACCCTGATGTACAAGCCGCAATTGCTCGTTACGCACGCAAGCCTAGATTTTTTAAAGAATTAGCAGTGAATGCTGAGCCTTATTTATATCATGTTGTGTCGGAAGTTGAAGAGCGGGGGATGCCTTTAGAAATTGCCTTAGTACCTGCTTTAGAAAGTATGTTTCGCCCTCATGCCACTTCCCCCAATGCTGCAGTCGGTTTATGGCAATTTACTTCAGAAACTGCACGCAATTTTGGATTAACGCGCAATGCGGGATATGATGGGCGTAAAGATGTGATTGCCTCCACTGATGCTGCTTTAGTTTATTTAGAAAAACTGCATAGACAATTTGATGGAGATTGGTTGACCGCGTTAGCTGCCTATAACTATGGTGAAGGTAATATCAAACGGGCAATTGAGCGTAATGCCCGCGCAGGCAAACCTACTGATTATTGGTCATTAGATTTACCTAACGAAACCCGCCAATTTGTGCCCAATTTGATGGCAATCGCCGAAATTATCGCTAATCCGCAACGTTACGGCATCAATTTAAAACCCATTAGCGACGAGCCTTATTTTACCGAAGTAGAAGTGGATAAACCCTTGAATTTATCGCTCGCGGCTGATTTAGCGGGTATTTCCGAACAAGATTTAAAACGTTTAAATCCCGCCTATCAACGCACTACAATTTCGCATAAAGGTCGCCATATCATTGCTTTGCCATCGGATAAAGTGCGCGAATTTGAACAAAAATTTGCTGAATTATCCCCCGATCAACGTTTATTAGCTGAAGAAAATGAAAGCGAAGCCGCGCCACCACCTGAAACTGAAAGCTTGCGCCAATTAGCTTTAACAGAAACGGCAAGTATTCCTGTTTTAGGGCGTTATGCGGTTGCCCGTGGCGATACGCTTGAAAAAATTGCGAAGCGTTACAAGATTTCAGCCGCCAGTTTACGCGAGGCTAATCAATTATCTACGCGGCAATCGCTCCGTGTCGGCATGAATTTGAAAATTCCAAAAGCCAAACTAGAAGCTGAAGAAGCGACGGAAGTGGAAGATACACCGCTGTTAATTACGCCATTAGCAGCCCGCAGAAAAATGCAGGAACGTTTTTCTTCACACAGTTCTCGACCAGCTAAAACGGCTGAATCTTCATTTAAACGCAACAGTAAACGCGATAAAAATGAAAAACCAGCGAAAGATGATAAGAAAAATCGCAAAACACAAATAAATACCGCTAAAAACACGGTAAATAAAACAGTTAAGAATACCAAGAAAAAGCGGTGATAAATGTGACAAATGGATGCTTGTTTTTTTGAAAGCACGCTATACTGTCATGTTTAAAATTCTTATGTTTAAACCAACATAAAATTGACACAGTGTAAACAAATAACTAATTAATTTTAATGGATTTAACTACAAAGCCAACCTTAATTTGAGGAGGAGTTATGGCAAAATGTCGGTTAGTCACACGGAGTGACTTTGATGGTTTAATTTGTGCGATGTTATTAAAAGAATTGGATTTAATTGATGACATCAAATTTGTCCATCCTAAAGACATGCAAGATGGGAAAGTTGAAATTACCGACCGTGACATTACCACTAATTTGCCCTATGTCACAGGTGCAAAATTGGTATTTGACCATCACTCTAGCGAAGCAGTGCGTAATAAAGAACGTCCTGCTAACTATATTATTGACCCCGCAGCCCCTTCAGCGGCGCGTGTGGTTTATAACTATTACGGTGGCGCGAAAACTTTTCCCAGTGTAAGCGAAGAAATGTTATTAGCCGTTGACAAAGCTGACTCTGCTCAATTTTCGCGTGAAGAAATTTTATTTCCTAAAGACTGGGTATTATTAAACTATTTAATGGACCCGCGCACGGGGTTAGGACGCTTTCGAGAATTTAGAATTTCCAATTATGAATTAATGATGACGTTAATTGACCATTGTAAGTCATTAACCATCCAACAAATTTTAGAATTGCCTGATGTGAAAGAGCGGGTAGAATTATATTTTGCTCATCAAAAAGAATCGATGCACCAAATTGAGAAATGTGCACAGCAATACAAAAATTTAGTGGTGATTGATTTACGCAATGAAGATGAAATTTTTGCTGCGAATCGTTTCATTGTGTATGCCATGTACCCAGACACTAACATTTCTATGCACATTTTATGGGGCTTACAAAAGCAAAATACGGTTTTTGCGGTGGGTAAATCCATTGTTAATCGCGATGCTAAAACCAACATTGGTGATTTAATGCTGCAATATGGCGGCGGTGGACATGCGAATGCAGGCACTTGCCAAATCCCCAATGAACAAGCGGCACAAGTGATGCGTGATTTAATTCAAAAAATTAATGATGATGGCTAATTAAACCCCACATTCTCAAAGGGGAGGAGAGAAGATGCAAGCCAGAAAAATTTTATTAAACAGCTTGATACCGCTCTTATTCAGTTTTTTGAGTGTCTTAAATGGGCAAGCGTGGGCTGGGCAAACCGTTGTTTTAGTGCATGGGTATGTAAGCACGGGCGCGTACTGGTACAACACAGGCATTGTGCCCACTTTGCAATATGCAGGTTGGCAAGCGGGCGGGGAATTATTGCCACAAGGCAGTATCCCAGCATTGCCGCCGCCAAGTGCGACAGGCAATTATAGTTACACGGTCAGTTTACCTTCGCTCGCGCCGTTGGCGGTTCAAGCCGATTTTTTGCGGACTTATGTACAATTTTTATTGCAACGTCATCCCCAGAATGAAATTATTTTAGTAGGACATTCAGCGGGTGGCGTGGTGGCACGTTGGTTAATGGTCAGCACGCCCAATTTACCGATTCGCGCCCTGATTAGCATTGCAACCCCGCATTTAGGTACAGAATGGTCAGAATTAGGGCTATTTGTCGCGCAAACGCCGCTGTCGTGGATGACTCCTTGGATGGGTTTAGGCTTTATAAATCAATCAGAAGGCTTGTTTTATGACATGTTACCCGAAACAATCGGCTCAACTTTATTCTGGTTAAACCATCAACCGCATCCGCCTGCAAGTTATATTTCTGTGATTCGCTTAGATTCCGCTCATGGTGATGGTATCACCCCTGCTTTTAGTCAAGATATGAACTACGTTGCTGCTTTAGCAGGACATTCTCAAGTAGTTTTATCATGGGGAGAACATAGTTTAAATCCTTTAGACGGTGCATTATTAGTAGAGTTATTAATGAAAATTTATTAATTAAGGTAATGCTCCTTTCTTAAGGAAGGAGCACATTTGTTTTAAATGGGATTGCTGCATGATGCTCAATTTTCCTAAACGGTTAATTCAATTCTGGCATGATAAAACTTGTTTACCGCCAGTTTATCAAAAAATCATTACTTCAAATAAGCAACTACATCCTGATTATGAATTTCTTTATTTAGAGGATAAAGCAATTTATGCACTAATAGAAAAACATTTTAATCCTTGTTTGCTTGCACTTTATCAAAATAATCAAATTCCTGCCTCGCGTTCAGACATTGCTCGCTTAATTGCCATTTATGAATATGGTGGCGTTTATCTCAATACTTCTCTTTTATTAAAAACTTCGTTAAATGCTTTATTAGAAAATAAGCAAACAGATTTAATTTTACTAAAACGCGATGATACACAAGAAGAACCGCCGCCTGTTTGGAATGGTGTTATTATTGCCACGCCACAATCCACTTTTATAAAAGCGTGTATTGAACAAATAACATTGAATTTATTAACAGGGCGTTTTAATCAGGATGTTTTATCTGCAACGGGTTACAAAGTGTTAAATACTGTATTATCTCAAAATAATGGTTATCAATTGACAAAACTCAGTTTTAAAACTTTAGAAAATAGCTTATTTGAAAATATTCAAAATGCTTATAGACAATCTTGGCTTGCCCCCCAAGCGCAAGGGATTTTTAATGAATCTGTTTTAAAAGAATTACAACAAAAATATTAAGAATATTTGTAGGGTGGAATAGCGTAGCGTATTCCACCATTTCACTCTGTTTAAAAAACTTCTTTTATTTTATGCCCTATCTATTTGAACCTTTACTTTTAATTAGTTTATTTATTTCTGCAATTACTATTCAACGCTATAGTACAAAAGAAAAATTTAAAAAAATTTCTATTATTCTTTTAATTATAATCAGTGCAACTGCTCTTGTCCGCTTTCTGCAAATGAATGCTGGCACACCTTATAATTATCATGATTTATACCATTATGTGATTGGCGGCAAATATTTTAATTATTTAGGCTATAAACACTTATACATAGCAACAGCTCAAGCTTTAGAAGAACAAGGTTTTTCACTCAAAGAAATCACTGTTCGCGATTTAAGCAATAAAGAAAACGGTAACGATGTTCATTGGCGAGAAAAAGTAGAGGCTTTAAAGAAAACAATTCCGCCTGAAATTTGGATTGAATTTAAATCCGATGTTTCTTTCTTTTCAGAGAAACTCTATCACTCTCCTCAACATTGGCAACGAATTTTTAATGATTATGGCTTTAATCCCGCCCCTTTATGGGTATTAGAAGCCGCGCCAGTACTTCATGTTTTACCATTAGCTACAATTTTCCCTTACTTGCCTTTTATTGATTATGCTTTCTTAATCCTAGTGAGTTTATTACTCGCCAGTTTAGCGCGCACATGGTCACACCGTTATGCACTCTTTGCTGTGTATTGGCTGATAATTACTTATTATCCAGCAGTTACACTTCAAGCCTATTTATTTACAATAAGTAGTTTCTTACGCTATAGCTGGTTTTTCTTTTTAGCAACAGGGAGCTATTTTTTAATAAAACAACGCTATTTTACAGCAGGTTGTTTTTTAACTTTGGCAGGTTTAGAACGTTTATTTCCTTTTGCTTTTGTGGGCGTTACTGGCTTGATGTTATTAATGCAACTTTTCCCATTCAATGTGCATTGGAATACTTTTAAACAATCCGCTTTCTTTAAATTTTCACTAGGTATTTTTAGTAGTTTTTGCTTAATTGTTATTTTATATATTTCGTTCTATCCAATTAGCTATTTAATAGATTTTAAAAACACGATGCAAATGCACAATAATCTTTATGTAGCAAATAATGTCGGCTATAAAAAAGTTGCAACTTTTTCAGGTGAGCGAATTGGTTATGAATTTTGGTATGTGGATATTGCAGATAGAGAAGCAATGACAAGGAATTCGGGCGAAAATGATACTGTATTTTATCAAACTCTTAGCAAACGTTATGACAATAATTTTTCAGCTAAAATTTTACAAATCACTTGTTTAATGTTAGTTGCATTACTTGCTTTACGTTTTATCAGTTTAATTCAAGCAATCTGGTTGTTAAGTATAACTTTATTATTCTTCTTGACCTTAATGTCTTATTATTATCAAGTTTTCTTTGCTTTATATGCAGTTATTTTAATGTATTTTAGTCAAGAACAACCGCAAGCCTTTAAAGCTTTGCTTTATCTTTTAGGCTTTTGTTTAAGTACAGCCACGGCGGCTTTCTTTTTTAATAGTATTTTAGACATTAGCACTGTTATCTCAGTGAGTTTATGGTTTTTTTTACCATTAATAGCAAGCAGTTATGTTTTAAACAATCGTCAACAGCTCATCGTCGCAGGCGGATTGAGCATCGGTTTCGGAATTATCTTATGGCAAAATTTACAAACAACACATCCAAATCTTTCCCCTTACTCACAATTTCACCCATTTTTTGCATTTAATGGTGTACAATTGCAGCAAGTTATGCCGAATTTAAAATTAATTCCGCGTACTTATTTGGACGAAAATGCCAATAGAATTCAAGAAACGGGTGCAATTCTACGCACAGATAATGTTATTGAATTCAATCTCACATTAAATCCATTCAAAGAGGATGAAACTTTAGTTGTTTTATTACGCAGTGATTTTAACTATCCTGTGAGCTTAGCTTTACAAGCAAATGGAACAACCATTATTCAGGCGCGTAAAATTCCACAATTTGGAAGTTTCTGGAAATATGAACCGCTGTTAATTCCAGCTTCGGCATTGCACGCGGGCGAAAACCAAATACAAATAAAATTAGTGGAAGGTAAAGCCCTCGCTTTATTTCATGTCTGGTGTGGTTATTTCAAAGAAAATTAGCATATTTTTATATATTGTTTTTGATGCAAATACTATCAAATATGCAATAACTAAAAATGCTAATGTCATAATGAATTGATATAATTAAATCATCACAATTAACGCATAATACAAAACAATTTTTCTTTAATTCTTCTGTTCACACATTGAAATAAAGAAAGCTGTCATTTTCTTATGTATTCGTTTTTATAATGCCTACACCGTATTTAACAACCAATTCAAGTAAAGGGGATTAGCATGGCTCATGTTGTCATCATTGGAGCAGGAATTGGCGGCTTGCCCGCTGCGTATGAATTGCGTCAAGCTTTAGATAAAAAGCATGAAATCACAGTAATTAACAGCACCGATTATTTCCAATTTGTTCCTTCTAATCCTTGGATTGGTGTGGGTTGGCGAAAAAGAGAAGACATCACTTTCGGGCTTGAGCCTGTCTTAAAGCGTAAAGGCATTCATTTCATTGCCAAACCCGTTACCAAAATCGCCGCTGATAGCAATACATTGACCTTAAATGACAATAGCACCATTAGCTATGACTATTTAGTGATTGCGACGGGACCGAAATTATCTTTTAGTGAAGTAGCGGGGTTAGGGCCTGTTGATGGCTTTACTCAATCTATTTGTACTGTTGACCACGCTGAAACTGCGTATAAAGGTTATCAACAGCTGTTAGATTCCCCTGGGCATGTGATTATGGGCGCGGTGCAAGGCGCGAGCTGCTATGGGCCCGCGTATGAGTACGCGATGACGGTAGATGCGGCTTTACGTCAAGCTAAACGGCGCAAAGACATTCCTATGACCTTCGTTACCAGCGAGCCTTACATTGGACATTTAGGCTTAGGCGGCGTAGGCGACTCTAAAGGTTTATTAGAATCTGAAATGCGTCAACGGCATATTAATTGGATTACGAATGCCAAAGTTACCAAAGTTGAAGCGGGCAAAATGTTTATTGATGAATGCGATATGCAAGGGCAAACCATCAAACAACATGAATTGCCGTTTAACTATTCTATGATGTTACCCGCTTTTAAAGGGGTGGATGCAGTCGCCGAAGTTGAAGGTTTATGTAATCCACGCGGTTTCGTGTTAGTGGATAATTATCAACGCAATCCGAAGTATAAAAATATTTACTCTGCGGGCGTTTGTATCGCGATTCCACCCGCTGATAAAAACACCCCTTTACCTGTCGGCACTCCCAAAACAGGTTATATGATTGAATCGATGGTATCGGCGATTGTGCAAAATATTGTAGCGGACATTAATAGCAAACCACCCACTTCCGTAGGCACTTGGAATGCGGTTTGTTTAGCCGATTTAGGCGATACTGGCGTGGCTTTCGTCGCAATTCCGCAAATTCCACCGCGCAACGTTACATGGGCAAAACGCGGCAAATGGGTACATTTAGCTAAAATTGGTTTTGAAAAATATTTCTTACGCAAAATGAAAAGCGGTGTTTCTGAGCCATTATTTGAAAAATACACATTGAAAGCATTAGGCATTGAACGCTTAGTGAAATAAAGCGTTATCGTGTAAAATAGTAAAATTGCTTTTTAAGGCAATATCACCTGCGTGATATTGCCTTTTTTTATCAGTCCATTGGTTTTATCGGTAAAACTTTTATCATGCAACTTTACTATCACATTCACCTTGCTGCGCCTAATACGCATTTTATCAATGTTACTTTAACTGCCCAAAAAACGCCTGAACAAGCCAGTTTATTGTTTTATTTGCCTGTTTGGAGCACGGGCTCTTATTTGGTGCGGGAATATGCGCGGCAAATTCGGCGGCTAAACGCATTTACTCTGAGCGGCGAAGCGTTAACCATTGAAAAAATAACAAAAAATCAATGGCGCATTGTGTGGCAAGCACATCAACTTGAACAAGTCACGTTTAGAATTGAATATGAAGTGTATTGTCATGAAAACAGTGTGCGTACTAGCTATGTCAATAATAGCCATGCTTTTTTACAAGGCGCGACTTATTTACTCAGTTTAGACCCTTCAGAAAATAGCTTGCTTAATTCGCCTTTAATTGGTTTTTCTTATCCTTTGCATTGGACAATGGTGAGCACGGCTTTAAATCATTTAAGCCATGCACAAATGCAAACAGCCTTAAATGCGCAAAATTTACCTTTAGCTCCACTTAAAGAAAATTGCCAAACTGAATATTTCACCGCAATTAATTACGATGAATTATTAGATTGTCCTGTAGAAATCGGCACACAAACCCAAACTGTTTTCTATGTTAATGAGAAAAAACACGTTTTAGCAATTTACGGCGAAGTTTTTCCGCACAGTTATGATTTAACTTTAGATGTTGCTAAATTAGTGCATATTGTTGCAAATACAATGGGTGAAATGCCTTATAACCACTATGTTTTTATTACTCATTTTATTCCGCGTGTGTATGGTGGCTTAGAGCACGCCAACTCTACCGTTTTACAATTTGATGGACGCAAATTAGCGGAAAGAAAAAGTTATTTGCAATGGTTAGGGTTAGTTGCTCATGAATATTTTCATACTTGGAATGTAAAACGCATTCGTCCTTTAGAATTTAGCCAATTAAATCATCAGCAAGAAAACTACACAACTTTGTTATGGTTAGCGGAAGGCTTAACCAGTTTTGTCGATGATTTGTTTGTATTACGCGCTCAACTCTGTTCTTTAACAGAATACTTAGAGTTAATGAAAGGAACTTTAGACCGCTATTTAAACAACTTGGGAAGAAACTATCAATCATTAGCGGATAGTTCTTTTGATGCGTGGATTAAATATTACCGTCCTGATGAGAATACGGCTAATTCAACAGTCAGTTATTACATTAAAGGCGGTTTAGTATTTTTCTTATTGCATTGTGAATTAAATAAACACGGCAAAAAAATTGATGATTTTCTTAAATTACTTTGGCAATTTTATAAAGCAAATCCCGAAATAGGCATTAGCGTTTCTCAAGTTTTTGACTTTATAGAACAATTAACAAATGCTGAAGTGCGGCAAAAAGTTTATCACTGGGTACATAGCACAGAAGAATTGCCATTAGAGCAAGCGTTTCATGAAATTGGCATTACATGGCAATGGCAAACTTCAACAACTGCATGGTTAGGCGCGGAATTAGAGCAGCGCGAAGGGCGCATTATGATAAAAACCGTAAGGTTAAATTCCTGTGCGGCGCAATATGGTTTAAATGCGGGTGATGAATTGATTGCAATCAATCGCGCTCGTTTAAATTGGGAAGAGGCACAAAAATTAGAAAGTATGCTAAGTGTAGGACAACGCTATCGTTTTATGGTTGCCCGCTTGGAGCGTTTGCTTGAGGTGGATGTCGTCTTAGGACAAAAACCACCGATGTTAGAAAAACTAATTGCGGTAGATACAGAAAAAGCGATGACGGTTTTATTATAGTAAACGCGCTATAAAATAAATATCTTTGTCTGAACCCTAATTTACTTAATTAATTTAATTTTCTTAATTTTTTCATTAAGTTAATCAGGAAAATTATGTGAATTAAGGTTCAGATAATAGTGCGTTTGCCATATAGTGACTTTTAGCGAATTCGCGTTAATCTAAACTTTTATCGTTTTGAAAAAACCCACCATTGTTTTTAAATTCACTGCTTGCTCACGCATTGCCTCACTCGCCGCGCTGGCTTCTTCTACCAATGCCGCATTTTGTTGTGTCATTTCATCCATTTGCGCAACCGCTTTATTCACTTGATTAACGCCTGCCAATTGCTCCTGACCCGCCGCAGTAATTTCGGCAATAATTTCACTGACTTTACGCACCGAACTGACGATTTCTGCTAACATTTTGCCCGATTCATTAACCCAATGTGTCCCTTCTTCTACACGGGTAACACTTTCTTTAATTAAACCTTTGATTTCTTTAGCAGCCGCTGCGCTGCGTTGGGCTAAATTGCGCACTTCAGTAGCGACGACTGCAAACCCGCGCCCTTGCTCACCTGCCCGCGCTGCTTCTACGGCTGCATTCAAGGCTAATAAATTGGTTTGAAAAGCTATTTCATCAATTACCGTGATAATATCAGACACTTTTTTGCTGCTGATGCGAATACCGTGCATCGCTTGAACGGCGGATTCAACCACCCGCCCACCTTGCACCGCATGTTCACGCGCCCGAATCGCTAATTGATTGGCTTGACGAGTATTATCTGCAC
>CAZKST010000049.1:0-8055 GCA_964555395.1 uncultured Thiotrichaceae bacterium
ACTTGCCAACCGTTAGCAGTTTGCTGTAATTGCCGTTGGCAGCCCATGCTACGCGCATCGCCTGCTTGTTGCGGTAACGCTTGAATAACGGTTTCCCCTTGTTGTCGTAACCGCTTAATACATTTCAATAATTCGACATCTGTATTTGCTGGAGCAAAAATGGCTAAATTTGCTGTAGCATCTAGGGATAATAAATTGACTAATGAACGTAAATTAGTGCTAAAACCTGTTGCGGGGCGGTCACGTCCAAAGGCTTTGCTCAATTGGTCATAACGTCCGCCTTTGGCAATCGCTTGTCCATGTCCATCAATATATGCCGCAAACACTAAGCCAGTATGATAACTATATCCTCTCGATTCTGCTAAATCAAAATAGAGATTTAACGGACTTAATTGTTGTTGTAATTGGCTTAAATCATCTAAGGCTTGATACACTTCGGCGGGCGCATCTTTCAGCTCAGTGTAAGCCCGACTTAAAATACTTGCATCGCCATGTAAATGTAACAAGGTATCAAAACGGTCTTGTTGTTGAGTAGGAACTTGCCATTCTGATAATTGTTGATGTAATTCAGGAATATCTTTACGTTTAATAATATCGCTTAAACGCGCCTGTTGGCTATTGTCTAATTGTGCTTGTTTGAGCAAAGATTGATAAATAGCAACATGTCCAATATCAATGTGAAATTCATTCACGCCCACCGTTTGCAGGGTTTCTAACATCAAAGATAAAACTTCAATATCAGCGGCAATCCCTGCATAACCATATAATTCTGCTCCCGTTTGTAAGGGAGAACGTGAACCTGCAAAATTATTTGAACGAGTATGTAATACACTGCCTAAATAGCATAAACGGCTAGGTTCTTCGCGTTTTAAGCGATGCGCGTCAATCCGCGCAATTTGCGGAGTCATATCTGCCCGCACACCGAGCAACCGCCCTGTCACTTGGTCAATTAATTTAAACGTCTGTAAATTTAATGCTTCGCCAGTGCCGTTAGGAAGTAGCGAATCGCTATATTCAATTAACGGTGGGATGACCAGTTGATACCCCCAACTGCCGTATAATTTCAGGAGTTTTTGACGAATTTCTTCAATAAGCGTGGCTTCTTCAGGGAGAATATCGGCAATTCCCGTCGGGAGTAACCAGCGATCGCGGTAGTTCATTAATGCACCATATACAATATAACAACACCAATCACCATGCTGATAAGTCCTATCAAACGCAGGGATTTGTCATCAAGTTCGGATAAAGTTTGTAAGGATTGACGAAAAGATTGCGGACTTAAAAAGGGTAACAACCCTTCTAGCACCAGCGATAATGCAAAAGAGATACCTAATAATTCCCACATATTCATGATATTAGCTCATCTTGAGGGTGTGACATGGTAATTAAGATTAACTACCATGTCAATTAGGCACTTAAGGTTTTTTACCTTGTGGGTCTCTGAAATAATTGAAGAATTCAGAGTTCGGTTGTAATAATAACAAATCATTACGTCCATTAAAGGAGCGGCGATATGCCATTAAACTGCGGTATAAGGCGTAAAACTCAGGATTGCGACTAAATGCTTCTGCATAAATTTGTGAAGCAACGGCATCGCCTTCCCCGCGAATTTGCTCAGCATCTTGTTCAGATTTAGACACAATTTCTACACTGGTTCTATCTGCTTCTGCGCGAATTCGGGTTGCAGAGGCTTCCCCGCGTGAACGTAATTCTTTAGCAACTTGTTCCCGTGCAGCTTCCATCCGTTGGAAAACAGAGGTACTTACGTCTTTGGGTAATTCGATGCGTTTAATTCGCACATCTACAATTTCAATCCCAAAAGATTGCGCCCGTTTACTCGCTTCAGTTGTGATAATGTCCATAATTTTGGCACGTTCACCCGAAACCACTTCTTGAATGGTGCGTTTACCAAATTCACTGCGTAAACCATCGGCTAACAACTCAGATAAACGTTGTCCTGCCCGTTGTGGATTGCCGCCAACCGCCGTGAAATACACCACCACATCGCTGATTTTCCACTTGATATAAGAATCAACAATCAGGTTTTTTTGCTCACTGGTTAAAAATTGCTCGGGCAAAGTATCCACGGTTTGAATGCGAGCATCAAACTTACGAATATTTTCCACTAAGGGCAATTTGAAATGTAAACCAGATTCATAATCTGAGCTGACAACCCGTCCAAAATACAATTTGATAGCTTTTTCTGTTTGTTGCACCACAAAAAGTGAAGAAGATAAAAACAGTAAAGCTAAAAATGCAATCGCGCCTAAAAACATCCGATTATTTTGTGACATTTAGCGTCCTCCTCGTGCACGCGCATCACCGCCCACCGACTGATGACGTGATTCTTCAGGGGGGGAAGGTAAGGTATTAATTTGAGGAGCAGTGAGTGACGGCACTGCAACAGCGGGTGTAACGGACATGGAAGTTCCGCCTAACAATTTGTCCAATGGCAATACCATAACATTATTATTTCCATTGTTTGCAGAATCCATCATTACCTTGTTGCTGTTACTTAAAATACTTTCCATCGTTTCTAAATATAAACGTTGCCGTGTCACTTCAGGTGCTTTTTCATATTCGGTCAAAATACTGATAAAGCGTTGAGTTTCCCCTTCTGCCCGCGCAACAACTTGGGCTTTATACGCTTGTGCTTCTTGCCGTAAACGTTCAGATTCCCCACCTGCGCGCTGAATCACTTCGTTAGAATAGGCTTGAGCACGGTTTTTATCCCGCTCTTCATCTTCACGCGCTTTGATAACATCCGCAAAAGCTGCTTGTACTGCTTCAGGCGGTTGCGCGTTTTGCATGTTAACGCTGGTGATATTCAAACCTGTTTGATAACGGTCTAAAATAGCTTGTAATAACTGCTTAGTATCTAAAGCCACGCGGTCGCGGTCAACAGTTAATACCCGTTCCATTGTGGTTGAACCTACGACTTCACGCAATGCACTTTCAGTGGCATGGTGTAAAGTTTTATCAGGGTCAGCAACATTAAAGAGATAATCTTTTGTATTAGAAACACGATATTGCACCACTAACTCTACATTGACGATATTCTCGTCCCGCGTCAACATTTGTGCTTTATGATTAAAGGCGCGTACTTGTTCCACGTTTACTTTTTGCACTTCCTCTACAGGGAAAGGAATATGCCAATTTAAACCTTGTAGGGTGGTTTGGGTATAACGTCCAAAACGGGTCTCCACGCCTTGTTCAGCGGGTTGTACCACATAGAAACCAAACAATGACCAAACAATTAAAGCAATGATGATAAAAATCCCCACTGCTGCCCAACTAGCAGAATCACCCGTCTTTTCGCCGCCATTTGAAGGAGATTGTCCCCCTTGACCGCCACCGAATAATCCATTTAATTTGGCTTGTAGTTTTTTAATAATTTCCTCTAAATCAGGAGGTCCTTGTTCGTTTTTGCGATGACCCCAAGGGTCTTTATTATTTCCACTCGGCTCATTCCAAGCCATTGCTATACTCCATGATGTGTTTTTAAAAAGAGGCGTTACTCATAAATCAATGTTGTTTTACAAATCACTTATCAAGGCAGTTTAATAAGATTTGCGCGCTAATTATGATTAATCACTTGTATTAAAAACGTTTTATTTAAGCACTTGCAAGTGCGGTTCTTTCGCCGATAAACGTTCAAATTGTTGTTGAGGCATATCAATTTCTAACACACAATCGCCATTCTCTGCAAATTGTTCGTTTAAAACATTACCATATTTAAATAATTGAGCGCGTAAACGTCCTTCACTTGCAGGAATGCGCACTTGATGATGGACTGGACGATTTCCTAATTGATTGGCTAAAAAATCCAATAATTCCGCAATTCCCTCGCCAGAATGGGCAGATAGCCAAATTTTTTGGATTTCTTGCGTTTCAGCATGAAAATCAAAATGCGCTACTTCATCCGCTAATAAATCAATTTTATTATAAACCAATACTTGCGGTACATGATTAGCTTCAATTTCAGTTAATACTTGATTCACTTGCTCAATGCGCAAGGCGCGTTCTGGATCGCTCGCATCTACAATATGCAGCAATAAATCTGCTTCACGGGTTTCATCTAAAGTAGAATGGAATGCAGCAATTAAATCATGCGGTAATTGCTGAATAAAACCAACTGTATCTGTAAAAATAACAGTTTGTTTACTAGGTAATTCCACCCGTCTTGCAGTCGCATCTAAGGTGGCAAAGAGTTGGTCAGCCGCATACACTTTAGCGCGGGTTAAATAATTAAACAGCGTCGATTTACCCGCATTGGTATAGCCCACCAAAGCAACCACTGGAATTTCTGCCCGTTGACGCGCTTTGCGATTTAATTGACGACGATGCGTTAATTGCTCTAATTCAACCCGAATTCGCTTAATTTGATCATCAATTAAACGGCGGTCTAACTCAATTTGCTTTTCCCCAGGTCCCCCGCGCACACCGATGCCCCCTTGTTGCTTTTCTAAGTGTGTCCATCCACGAACTAAGCGGGTTTTCAAATGTACCAAACGGGCTAATTCTACTTGTAATTTCCCTTCAGAAGTCCGCGCCCGTTTAGCAAAAATTGCCAAAATTAAACCATTACGGTCACGCACTTGGCAATTTAATTCTTTCTCTAAATTACGCTCTTGAGCAGGGCTTAAAGTATGATTAAACAACACCAAATCAATTTGATGGGTTGTGACCAACTCCCGCAATTCCTCCAATTTCCCAACACCAATAAAATAGTTATTATCAGGTTCTTGGCGGCTGGTAGTTAATGTGTGAATTGCTTGAATACCGGCAGAAGTCACTAACTGCACGAATTCATCAATTAACGGTGTTGAAATATGTTTACGAGTCAAAGCGAGGTGAACTAATAAAGCCCGTTCACCACCGCGAGGTAGTTCAAACATGAGAGGTTATAAGATATTCATGACATTAAGAAAAATCATCATCAATCACACAAAAGACGGGCTTATGCGTGTCCATCAGTCTCCTCTGAGCTTATTTTGACATTACGCGCAGGAACGATAGTAGAAATGGCATGTTTATATACCATCTGACTGACTGTATTTTTTAACAATACGACGAATTGGTCAAAGGATTCAATTTGCCCTTGTAATTTAATCCCATTCACTAAATAAATAGAGACCGGAATACGGTCTTTACGTAAAGCATTTAAAAAAGGGTCTTGTAACGATTGCCCTTTACTCATAGAGTTCTCCCTAATTTTTGTGTATTTGTTATTTCCACTCTGTTATATCAATAATTATCGCGACTGACTAGTGTTTTTATCATCATCAATCGCTTTTGTTGTTTTCAGTAGCAATATCAATACAATGATAGTTATTTAGTGAATAACAGGAGCTAACTATAGTCTTATTGTGTTATCGCCTATTAGTGTAAACGATTTAGTTGAACAACCAATAACATTTTTAACCAATATCGCCTTGCTGTTTAAGATAAGTCAATACTTGCTGACCTAACTGCGCAATCGGTTGTTCACTTTCAAACCAAGCTGCATTAGTTTCACTACGCAACCACGTTAATTGCCGTTTAGCTAACTGGCGCGTCGCATAAATCGCTTTTAGCGGCATTTCAGCCTCATTAAATTCCCCCGTCAAATATTGCCACACTTGACGGTAGCCCACAGCACGCATAGAAGGCAAATCAATGGTTAAATCGCCTCGCTGTTGTAAACCCCGCACCTCTTCAACAAAACCTTGTTCCAACATCAAATAAAAGCGTTGAGCTATTCTAGCATGGAGTGTTTCACGTTGTTGAGGAGAAATAATGATTTTTATTGCGTCTAATTGCGAATGCGTAGCCGCTTGCTGTTGAAACCATTCAGTCATACTTTTACCACTGATTTCATAAACTTCTAATGCTCGTTGAATACGCTGTGGGTCATTAGGATGAATGCGCTGCGCCGCCACGGGGTCAATAGCTGCTAAACGTTGATGCGCTGCTGCTAAGCCATTTTGCTGTATTTCTTCTAATAAACGCTGCCGAATTTCAGGCACAGAACTCGGTAACTCGGATAAACCATACTGCAATGCACGGAAATATAAGCCTGTCCCGCCCACAAGCAGCGGAATACGTCCACGCTGTTGAATTTCAGCAATTTCACGCCGTGCATCTTGGCTAAATTGAGCAGCGGAATAAGATTCAGAAGGGTCACAAATATCAATTAAACGATGCGGTGCAACGGCTAAAACCTCCGCCGTCGGTTTAGCTGTACCAATATCCATGCCACGATACACCAGCGCAGAATCAACACTGATAATATCACACGGCAAATGCTGCACTAACCAAAGTGCGAGTGCAGTTTTACCTGAAGCAGTCGCACCCATTACAAAAATACAAGGGTAAGTCATATAAAAACAAATGAATAAGTAAAATAGATTAGCCAATGCTAGGATAAAATTGCTTATCTAACAATTGCTCTGTTGTATAAGGACAATTTTCTGGGAATACTTTTTTATTTAATTGTGTTTCTTCAATTGCTAATTCCAAAGCATCGGGATAAGCATCATTAATTGCAGCTTGCATTTTAGTTTTTAAACTAGGATTTTTACGCAATAACCGCCCGATTTGAATCCGTTGCTCAGAAATTGAACCTCGCCAACTACTACTTTGTTTATCTGCTTGAAATTGCCATTTTAACAAGTGTGCGATTAAAACCACAAAACGATTTTCCAACTCATTTAAATGACTTTTTCCCATATCCGCTAACTCATCAATTAAATGTAATATATCAATTTCATTCACTTTACCTTGTTCTAGCAAATGAATTTGCGCGCTAATCCACGCATTAAAATCTTGTTCGTATAAACTAGAGGAATTCATAAGCAACTCCTTTAAAATTTAGTGAGTTGGATAAAATTGTTTATCTAACAACTGTTCTATTGTGTAAGGACAGTTTTCTGGGAATACTGTTTTTTTCAATCCCGTTTCTTCCACAGCAAATAAAACGGCTTGTGGATAAATTTTTAACATAGCAGTTTCTAACTCACGTTTTAAACTAGGCATATCATCTAATAAATACAGAATTTGCGCACGTTGTTCAATAATCGTTTTACGCCAGCTTTTACCCTCAAACTCTTTAAATTGGCTGTTTAATTGATTTAACTGAAACTGCCATTTTAACAAATGCGCAAGTAATACCATAAAACGACTTTCTAATTCCCGCCGCTGACTTTTTCCCATGTCTTCTAACTCGGTAATTAAATGCGCAATATCAAGTTCATTCATTTTACCTTGTTTAAGTAAATGAATTTGCGCGCTAATCCACGCATTAAAATCTTGCTCATATAAATTAGAGGGATTCACAAGCAACTCCTTTAAAATTTAGAGAGTTGGATAAAATTGTTTATCCATGAGTTGACTAATTGAATAAGGACAGCTAGTAGGAAAAATTTTTTCATCTAAACCCGTTTCATCTACTGCTAACATAACCGCTTTAGGATAAGCTTGTACAATCGCTGTCGCTATTTCAGGTTTTAAACTTGGCATATCATCCAACAAATCTTTTAATTGACTCCGTTGTTCAATAATTGTTCTACGCCAACTTTTACCCTCATAACTTTCTAATTGAGCAAGTTGAAATTGCCACTTCAACAAATGCGCAATTAAAATTTTGAGATGACTGAGTAATTCTCGCCGCTGACTTTTCCCCATATCTTCTAACTCTGTAATTAAATGCACAATATCAAGTTCGCTCATTTTACCTTGTTTAAGCAAATGAATTTGTGCATTAATCCACGCATTAAAATCTTGTTCGTATAAATTGACATTATCCATAGCGATTCTCTCTTTCAAGCATAGAATACACCCATTATTGCTACGTCAATTGCCGAATTTCTTCTACAGATAAACCTGTTTTTAAAGCAATTGTTTCAATATCCAGTAAGCCTAATAGACTCTTCGCAATCAATTCTCGCGCTTGTCTATCACCTTGTTGCATCCCTTGCTGTAATCCCTGCTGTAATCCTTGTTGCAATCCCTGTTGCAATCCTTTTTGCAAACCTTCCTCCATTCCATCCATTTTTGCAGTATCAACTACCCCTT
>CAZKST010000049.1:8155-12644 GCA_964555395.1 uncultured Thiotrichaceae bacterium
CCAAAAAGTTTCTTAAAACCAAAATCAGTATAAGGATTTAAATAACGTGACATAGAGTTCTCTTTTTGCTATTAATAATTTCCTACAAGTGTAGCAAAAAATAAAACTAAAGCACTCTAAGATTGATGAAATAGAAAGGATTACAAATGGATAACCCACTTAGCGTAAAACGCTAAGCAGGTTATTTTATGAGACTAGATTTCTTTGACTGCTTGTACTAAAGCCGCTGCGACTTTTTGTCCGTCGCCGTATAACATCCGTGTGTTATCACGATAGAACAATAAGTTTTCAATGCCTGAGAAACCTTTACCTTCACCGCGTTTAATCACGATAACGTTGCGAGATTTATCCGCATTTAAAATCGGCATGCCGTAAATGGGGCTATTGGGGTCATCTTTGGCGGAAGGATTAACTACGTCATTCGCGCCAATGACTAAAGTCACGTCAGTTTGCTCGAATTCTTCGTTGATTTCGTCCATGTCAAAAATTAAATCATACGGTACACCCGCTTCCGCCAGTAACACGTTCATGTGACCAGGCATCCGCCCTGCAACAGGGTGAATCGCAAATTTAACCCGTACGCCTTTATCAATCAAGGTTTTGCTCAATTCCCAAATTTTATGCTGGGCTTGCGCAACTGCCATCCCGTAACCGGGTACAATGATAACTTGTGCTGCATAGCCCATCATCACTGCAACGTCAGCAGATTCAATCGGTTTCAAGCTGCCTTGTACGTCTGTTTGTGCCGCGCCTTCAGTGACTCCAAAGCGTTTGAATAAAATATTGGAAATCGGACGGTTCATGGCTTTTGCCATTAACTGGGTTAACAATGTCCCTGCTGCGCCGACCACTGTCCCTGCAATAATCATTGCGGCATTGCCCATTACATAACCTTCAAAACCGACGGCTAAACCTGTCAAAGCGTTGAATAAGGAAATCACAACGGGCATGTCTGCGCCACCAATAGGCACAGCCATCATTACGCCGAATAATAAGGCAACCACAAAGAAGGCTAAAATCAACGCAATGGCTGCATTGTTGCCTTGCACCACAATGATTAAACCTAATATTACCGCTAAACCAAACACAGCGAAGTTAACTTGCTGCTGATTAGGGAAATACCATGCTTTTTTGATGATACCTTGCAATTTAGCGTAAGCAATCACCGAACCTGAAAACGCGACGCAACCAATTAACGCGCCAATCACCGCTAAAGTTTGGACAGTTAAAGGCAATTGTTTGTCGGTTACTAATTCAACCGCCGCAATCGCCGCCGCAGCACCACCGCCTAAGCCGTTGTAAATTGCAATCATTTGCGGCATATCGGTCATTGCAACCCGTTTTGCTGTCCACCATGCGACGGCTGAACCTAAAGCAACCGCTAACACAATCAATAAGTAGTTGTGTAAATTGGGATATAAGAAAGTCACCAGCGTTGCCAGCACCATCCCGACTCCTGCCCAAATAATCCCGTTACGCGCAGTTACGGGTGAACTCATTTTTTTCAAGCCTAAAATAAACAACACGGCGGCGATAAAATAAGTTACTTCAATAATGGGCATTGTCCAGCCAGTCGTATGGGCTTCCGCAGGCGCACTACTTGGCACAATGACTTGCTCTAATTGCGTTAAACTTTGTTTGTGTTGTTCCAACGCTTTTGATAATGCTTGTGCATCCACAGGGGCTTGAGTTGTCACTTGCTCACTCATTTATTCGCCTCCTTTTTTGCTGCTTTTGAACATTTCTAACATGCGTTCAGTCACAACATAACCGCCGACGGCATTGCCCGCAGCGAAAACGACAGCAATAAAACCAATCGCTTGCTCTAAAGGCGTAGTTGCATGACCTAAAGCAATCATCGCACCGACTAATACGATACCGTGTACGAAATTTGAACCTGACATTAAAGGCGTGTGCAAAATCACAGGCACGCGTGAAATGACTTCATAGCCCGTAAAAGCCGCTAACATGAAAATATAGAGCGCAATAAATCCTTCAATCATTTGAATTGACTCCTAAATTTAAAACACTGTGAAAGAGTTAACCAATGGCTTGCTTGGTTGGAGCGTGTTTAATTTCGCCCGCATGAGTCAATGCACTGCCGACAATAATTTCATCGTTCCAATCTAACTGTAATTCACTGTTTTTAATGACTAAAGACAGTAAATTAAACAAGTTACGCGCATACATTTCACTGGCGTGTAATGGCGTTTGGCTAGGCACATTTAAAGGCGAATGAATCACCACATCATTATGTCTAACAGTTTGACCTGGTTGACATAACTCACAGTTACCGCCGCCTTCTGCTGCCAAATCAACAACCACAGAGCCCGCTGCCATGCCTTCAACCATCGCTTTAGTAATAATTTTGGGCGAAGGTCTGCCCGGAATTGCGGCGGTGGTAATGACCACATGTGAAGCGGCAATATGTTTGGCTAAAATGGCTTGTTGCTGTTGTTTTTCTTCGGCTGTCAATTCACGCGCATAACCGCCTTGACCTTCGGCTTTAATGCCCATGTCAATGAATTTCGCGCCTAAAGATTCAACTTGCTCTTTAGTTGCAGAGCGCACGTCATAGCCTTCAACGACTGCACCTAAACGGCGTGCAGTTGCAATGGCTTGTAAACCTGCAACCCCTGCGCCGATAATTAACACTTTCGCGGGGCGAATTGTGCCTGCGGCTGTGGTCAACATCGGGAAAAACACAGAAGCTAAATCTGCCGCCATGATAACGGATTTATAACCCGCAACCGCTGCTTGTGAGGACAATGCGTCCATACTTTGTGCGCGTGAAATCCGTGGCACTAATTCCATTGCTAAACTGGTGATTTTCTTATCGCGTAATAATTTCACCCGTTCAGGATAACGATGAGGCGTAAAAAATCCTACGACTAACGTCCCTTCACGCATTAACGCGATTTCGTCTTCAGTCGGTGGATTGACTTTTAAAACGACATCGGCTTTTGCGTATAATTCCGCAGGCGTATCAACTAATTGAGCATCACTGAAATGCGCATCAGTGAACGACGCTTTTAGCCCTGCGCCTTTTTCAACCACAACGGTGACCCCTAATTTAATTAATCGCTTGATGACTTCGGGCACGATAGCGACGCGACGTTCATCAGGCGACAACTCTTTGGGAACAGCCACACAAATAGGCATGGTGTAATCTCCTTCTCAAAAAGTGTGTTAAAAAACTGTGACAGTGTGTACCAAGCTTGTTCAATACCCTGAAACAAAGAAACCATCCCCCAAATTCTGCTAAGGATAACAAGCAGTTAATTTAAAGGATGGCTTCTTTGGTGATGATTAAAATAATTGGCAGTTATCTTAAAAACAGGGCTTATTTTTTTTAAACAACTTAACTTTTTAAGATACCTATTTGCTCACTAAATCTCAAGAAAAAATTTAGCTTAATTTGAATAAGAAAGTGCCAAACTTAATATTAGCAAATCATAATTTTTAATTATTTTAAAAGCTTATAAACCTTTATCTGCTATATAAAATTTTTATAGGGAATTATAACTTTTGCTTTGTTGCTTATTTAAGCAAATAGTTAATTACTCAACTATTTAAAAGTTAAACGGTTAGTAACTATTTCTGACATCCCGCACAAAAATAAGTTGCGCGTTGCCCTAAAACCACTTTTTCAACCGTTCCTTGACAGCGAACGCAGGCTTTTCCTTTGCGGTCATAAACGCGCAAAAATTGCTGAAAATACCCTGCTTTACCTTCGCTATTGCTAAAGTCGCGTAAGGTCGTCCCGCCTTGCTCAATTGCCGCCGCTAATACAATTTTGATTTGTGCGACTAAATTGTCGAATTCGTTTAAAGTCAAACTAGACGCTGCCCGCGTTGGCAAAATACCCGCTAAAAATAATGATTCGCTCGCGTAAATATTGCCCACACCAACGACAATTTTCCCGTCCATAATCCATGTTTTAATGCTTTGGGCTTTGTTTTGTGCTCGTTCAAATAAATATTGCCCTGTAAATTCGGGGGTAAGGGGTTCAACGCCTAAATTTTTAAGTAAAACATGGGTATTTAACGCTTCTTGTGTCCATAAAATGCAGCCAAAGCGGCGCGGGTCGTGATAACGCAAACACTGTCCATTTGTAAGCACAATATCAACATGGTCGTGTTTTTGGGGAGGAGAGTCAGCAGGAAGAATGCGTAAACCGCCTGACATGCCGAGATGAATTAAAATTGTCCCGCTCGCTTGTTGTCCCGCTTGCAACGCTAGCAATAAATATTTAGCGCGCCGTGTAATACTGCTAATCGTTTTTGCTTGTACCGTTTCCGCGAATTCTGCGGGAATCGCCCAGCGTAAACGCGGCTGGCGAATAATAGCGTGGCTAATTTTTTGATTAAGTAAATGCGGTTCAATGCCTCGGCGCGTTGTTTCTACTTCGGGTAATTCGGGCATAGAGTATTCTCGTGGTTTAAAATACTGGTGAGATGCGTTGAAAATTCGGGGGAATGTACAAACC
>CAZKST010000049.1:12744-15295 GCA_964555395.1 uncultured Thiotrichaceae bacterium
GTTTAGGACTCAATCAAAAAATTTTGCGATGGGATAGCGCAGGAAATTGTAAACGCTGTTTATTTTGCGCAATTAAATCTAAAGTTGCAATTACAACCCCTTCTTTTTCCTGCTGTTGTTGCAATATCTGTCCCCAGCAATCCACAATCATGCTGTGTCCATAAGTACGCCGCCCATTTTCATGTTGTCCGCCCTGATTCGCTGCAATAATGCAACTCAAATTTTCTATAGCGCGACACCGAATTAATGCTTCCCAATGCGCTTGTCCTGTGGTGTAAGTAAATGCCGCAGGAACACAGAAAAAATCGGCATGATGCTCAATCATTTGTCTAAATAATTCAGGAAAACGCAAATCATAACAAATGGCTAAGCCCATTTTGCCAAATGGCGTATTGACGCTAACAATCTCTTGCCCTGCTTTAATCGTTTCGGATTCATGATAATGTTCGCCGCTCGCGGCGGTGACATCAAATAAATGAATTTTATTGTAACGTCCAACACATTTACCATTGGAATCATAGACTAAAGTAGCTGCATAAACACGTTCGGGCTGCGTATTGGCTTTTAAGGCGATTGTGCCTGCGACAATCCAAAGTTGATGCAAACGCGCTTGTTCAGCAATAAAATCTTGAATTTTGCCATGTCCTGCATATTCCGCAATGGCAAAAGTATCCGCTGGCGTTTTACCCATTAATGAAAAATTTTCAGGCAATACGACTAATTGCGCGGATTGATGCGCAGCTTGTGCAATTAAATTAGCAGCTTGCGATAAATTGGTTTCTAAATGACAAGAAGAAACCATTTGAATGGCGGCGACAGTACATTGTGGCAAAGGAGAGGGATAACGCGGCATGGAAAAATTAAACAGGTTGTCCGTTTAGCAAAATTTAGCAAAATATGGACTTTTTACTAAACGGAAAAAGCGGGGTTACGGAATTCGATAATTTTCTTGGGTCACTAAATCAACGCCACATTGCAACTGCTCAACCCAAGCCAAGAATTTAGCAATCATTTCTTTGCCTTTAAAGGGGCGACCATGTTGCGGCACAATCCAATCTAAATCTAATTGACGTACCATATTAACCCAATAACGACACACTTTATTGCTGGACATATAACGCTCATGGAATGGCTGCATAAAACGTATATGGTCTTCAAAATTATCTACAGGTTGCGACTCATTTTTTTCTAACAATAGCGACGCGCCCATATCCCCCGAAAATAAAATTCGACTGGTGGGGTCATAAAATTGGAAATTCCCTTCAGAATGTAAAAAGTGCGCAGGTAAAGCTTTTAACGTTGCATTGCCTAAATGAATATCCATCCCTTTATCGGGAATACTAATCAAACGGTCTTTTGCGCGACCAGGGGGGGCAAAATGCGGAATAAAGCGCGACCACACTCCGGGCACGATAATTTTACAATCACTGCCAATTAACCACTTGTTTAATGAAGAAATAATATCAGGGTCTTGATGTGAACCAATGACATATTCCAACGTTTTGGTAAATAAATATTTATACGACTGCATAAATAAATCGTTATAAATCAAGTCTCCACCTGGGTCAATTAACGCAAAATGCTCACCATTCACCACTAAAAACTGGTTCGCCTGTACACCATCGCCTGATACCAAATCATAAAATGCAATGCACTTATGAATCCCATCATTGTAAAGCTCCACTGCCATTCTGAAATCCTTTGAAAATCCTTATGAGTCTGAATCCTGCAAAACTTTATAGTTAAAACAGTTTATTATCTCGTTTTCTTGCTGAAATTATCGCATTATTTTTTTATCAGCATAGCTTTAATTAAAATGGACGTTTAACAAGTTTGTTAATGGCTTAAAATCTTGCAAAAATACGCCGTTTAAGCAATGCAATATACATTCTTACTTTTTTAACAAGGGGTAGGAATGAGAGAAATGCGTGTAATTAGGTCAATTTTTGCCGAACTCAGGTTTATGATGTTGGGGGTAATTGTTTATAACATTCACACCACAATAACACCATTTAGTTTTAACTTAAACTTAAAAAAAATAAGGGCGCGCTTATATATTTAACTTTTTAGGTAATCTCACTTCAAAGCAAGTTCCTTTCCCTAATTCACTAAAGCATTGAATCTTACCACCCAACATATCAACTAATTTTTTTACAATAAACAAACCTAAACCTGTAGAGTGTTCGCCCGCTGTTGGTTTGGGGGTTAAACGGGTAAATTTATTAAATAATTTCTGCTGGTCAGTTTCAGATAAACCCAGTCCCTCATCTTGTATCGCACAAGTTAGCCATTCTTCTTGCTCTTGAATTTTCAAAGTCACTTTTTTATGTAAAGGTGAATATTTCAGCGCATTAGAAACTAAGTTATCAATAATCTGATGTACTAAATGCGCATCTGTTAAAAGATAGGCAGGTTTTTCAGGAATTTCAAATTGATAACTAATATCTTTTTGTTGTGCTCGATACAGATAAGTTTCTAAGATATGTTCAGCGATTTGCGTAATATCCACAGAATTAATGTTTAAATCCACTCTCCCTGATTCAATTAAATT
>CAZKST010000050.1:0-6292 GCA_964555395.1 uncultured Thiotrichaceae bacterium
CAACGCTTTTCAGACCACGCACCCCTTATCATTGATTATCAATGGGATTTATAATTGAATATTGAGTTAAATTTATATTGGAAAATACTTTAGATAATCTAAAAATTGAATTATCACTACGTTAGCTATGGAGAAAGATATGAAAAAAATTACATTTTTTATAATGGCTTATTTTATGTTTGTAAGCCATTTTGCATTTGGTCAAGATGATTTTGAGAATGACGTGAAAAAAGTTTTCTCGACTGCCATTATCGACACAGTTAAAAGTAATAAAGGAAAAGGAGAAATCCTTTTTAAAGACCCATCATCAATGCCTTCTTACTTTAGAACTGGCGATAAAGTTAATAAAGTATTTGCTATTGAATCTGCAAGACTTTTTCGGAATAGTCCTAACCTGAATGCGTTAAAAATGACAATTCCATTGGAAAAAAATTACACTATGAATATTTCTCGAGTGGAAATTGAGAAGTTTTATAATGTTAATTTGTCTAGCATGAAAGATAATCTGGAGCGTTGGCGAACAGATTTCATTCAGAAATACGATTCAAAAGAAACCCGTGCCAAATTTGCAGCAAAGTTTGTTAAAGTTCAATAGAAAAAAACTACAACCAACGCCGCACCCGTTGCGTATATTCCGTATAAGCCTCGCCAAATTGTGCGCTTAAATAACGTTCTTCGCGCACAATCACGCCCCATTGCATTAAAAACAGCGTTGGAATCAAAAACAATACCAGCCATAATGAATTGATAATTAAGCTAATCCCTAAATACAAACCCGTCATTGCTACATAAATCGGATTGCGTGAATAAGCAAATGCGCCGTTTGTACTCAAAGCGGTAGAAGGTTTGCGCGGGTCGGGGCTTGTACCTAAATTTCGCATCGTTATAAAAGCCCAACTTACAAAAACACCACTCAATAACATTAATAAAACACCCATACTTTTAAGCAACAATGAAGAAGACGTTAAATGTAACGGGTAAAATAAATGAAAAATAATCCCTAAAGAAAGTGCGGATAAATAAATAAAAGGCGGGGGAGCAATAATAGCAGAGGGCGTACTAAAAAACGTTTTCAAGATGAACTCCTGTGTTGCTCAGTAGAATTAATTCATCTTTTAATCCTTAAAACAAGAATTGTCAATTCTTTAAAGAACTGACAATTCAAGTTTTAATTAAACACATCCCGTAGGTTTAGGCAAACCTGCATATTTACAAGCCTGTTTTGCTGGACCATGTGGAAAAAGTTCATATAAATATTTACTACTGCCCTTTTCGGTCCCTAGTTTTTTAGCGATGGCTTTAGTTAAGATACGCACGGCAGGCGCAATTTGATATTCATTGTAATATTCTCTCAGAAAATTAATCACTTCCCAATGCGCGCTGGTTAATGTTGTATCATCATTTCTCGCGCAAATTTCAGCAACTTCTTCACTCCAATCTGCCAAATTCAATAAATAACCTTCTTCATCCGTTGCTAAAATTTTACCATTCACTTCAATTGCCATATTTTTCTCCTTAAAACAGCATAATTATAGCCATGCTTGTACGCTGGGATGCGCAAGCGTCAAATCAACAAAACCAGCATAATCCACTAATTCAACCCCCTCAAGCACTTGCTCAGCTTGAAAGCCCCGCGCATTTAAATCAGGTTCTAACACATATATCTTTTTTTCTACTAGGACATCAGCGAGTAAAGCAGCAAATTTACCATTTTTCAATGCCGCATAAATACCATCTTCATATAATAAAATTGCATCGTTACTTTGAGCAAAACGTAAGCAACTTTGTAAACTATTTTTCTCAAAAGGGGATTTGTTGACTGTGTGCAACATGAGAAATTCCTTTTCAGTGTTCTTTAAAAACTAAAGACAATATCTTGCTGAGCCATTAATGCCGCTAATTCCGCCGTTTCTAAAATTTCTACAGGCACAATTAAATCTTCAGCCGTTAAACCGCGTTCCATAAGAGATTGCTTGTCAACATAAAGTTTTTCAACGTCATACATTTCTAATGCACGGTAAGCAGGCGAAAAATTTTTAACACCAATGGCAGCCGTATTTTGCGCTTTCTTAAGCTGAAACACGCCATCATCAATAAAAACAAGGCTTACATCTTGTTCAAATGCTGCGCCAATCAACACAACTTCTAACGCCTCTTGTGCGTAAATTGTGCCGTGGGGAGCTTTGCGATTGAGATATAAGATTTTTTTGCAAACGCTTTCTTCTGCTTGGCTATCTGTCATTTTAAATCGCTCCCATTAATCGCCAAAAACGATAACGCGGTCAGCTTGCACGCCCGCCTCAATCAATTGACCCAATCCTGAAATTCTGAAACCTTCGGCTAAATTATCAGTATCTTTGCTGTTGCGTTTGGCTTCACTCGCGTCGAGAATGCCACGCCGTTGAGCGGCTGCAACACAGACAACAAGGTCAAGTTCATAGTGTTTAGCGAGGGCTGACCAACGGTTGACAATGTGGCGGTCATCTTGTGGCGGAACAGTGAGGCGATTGGCGTTTAACACACCGTCTTGATAAAAGAAAACGCGGACAACTTCATGTCCTTTAGCCAGTGCAGCTTGGACGAAATTATAAGCGGAATCAGAAGCTTGATGGGTATAAATCCCTTCATTAACCATAACGGCAAATTTCATATTTCTTCCTTTGTGGTTAAAATACCATAATATAAGTATATGCTAATTTTACAGTAGATAATCCATGAATCCTACTTTTATCTTTAGACGTTACACAATTGAATGCAAAAAACGGTAGCCTGTCTTACTTTGAATTGAGTAACGCCTGAATTTAATAACGCTGCCCAAAAATCGCCGTCCCAATCCGCACAACAGTTGCACCTTCCGCGATTGCCGCCTCCATGTCGCCACTCATTCCCATGGATAAAGTATCTAAAGTAAAACCTGTTTGATTTAATTGCTCAAATAATTTCTTTAAATGCTGAAAAGGAATTCGCTGTTGTGACAAATCCGTTTCAGGCGCGGGTAAGGTCATTAAACCGCGTAATTTTAAACGCGGCAATTGAGCAACTTGTTGAGCAAGTTGTTTAAGTTGCTCAAAATCTGATAAAGAAATCCCTGATTTCTGTTGTTCACCACTACTATTCACTTGAATACATACATTTAAAGGAACTAGAGTTGCAGGACGTTGAGCATTTAACCGCTCTGCTTGTTTAAGTGTTTCTAAAGAATGTAACCAATCAAAATGCTCTGCAACAGGACGGGTTTTATTAGATTGCAATGCGCCAATAAAATGCCATTCTATTTTATCTACTAATTGCGGATTTTCTTGTTGCAAAATAGCGCGAATTTGCTGGATTTTTTCCACTGCTTCTTGTAGATAATTCTCGCCAAACGCAAATTGTCCTTGTTCAATCGCTTGTAAAACTTTCTCAAAAGCTTGCGTTTTACTGACGGCTAACAGTTGTACACTTTCAGCAGGGCGTTGATAGCGTTCACATAACATTTGAATTTGTTGTTTGACTTGATGTAATTGCTCGGCAATCATGTTTTCTCTCAATTTTTTTAAAGTACATGCGTTGAGAAACTAAAACGATTATCTAAAGTCAAAACTAATTGATCACCCGAATGCAATTCCCCAACACCTGCAGGTGTTCCCGTTAAAACTACGTCACCCGCTAATAAACTAAAATATTGTGTGATATACACTAACAAGTCAATAATTGCTAAAGTCATTTGTGCAGAATTACCATTTTGCTTTAATTCATTATTCACAGTTAAAGTAAAAGCAATATTATTTAATTCTTTAAATTCGTTAATTGCAACAAAGGGCGAAATAGGACAAGCTTTATCAAAAGCTTTGGCTAATTCCCAAGGATAACGCTGCGCTTTCAACTCGTCTTGCACATCACGCAACGTTAAATCTAAAGCTAAACCTAAACCCACAATGGCTTGCGCAGCTTGCTCAGTATTTGCATGGCTTAAGGGCTGCCCAATGAGCACGGCAATTTCAGTTTCATAACCGCACCGTGTTCCATGAGTTGGTAAGGTTAATGCTTGCTGTAAAGGTGTAAAAGCGGTGTTAGGTTTAATAAATAACAAAGGCTTAGCTGGTACAGGATTGCCAAGCTCTTTAGCGTGGTCAGCATAATTGCGTCCTACACAGACGGCTTTACCAACGGGATAAGAAAAGGCTTGATTATTAATTTGTAAATGTTGTGTATAAAAAGGTAAAGAATTCATTGGTATTTTAAACAAGGTTAGAAACGACTATTGAGATTTCTCAACTCGTCTGTATTGTATGGTTAAGTGAGTATTAGAAATCAACGGTTTTATTTTCCTTAGCGAGATAAGGACACAATAATGGCACAGCATAATCAATTTGCGCTGTTAAAACAACGGCGATTTTTGCCCTATTTTTTAACGCAATTTTTAGGGGCTTTTAATGATAACGTCTATAAAAATGCTTTAGTAATGTTAATCACTTTTAAAAGTGTTAGCTTAACCGATGCTCAAATTAATTCAATGGTTAATTTTAGCGCGGCTTTATTTATTTTGCCATTTTTTCTCTTTTCAGCAATGGCAGGACAATTGTCAGAAAAATATGAGAAATCATTGCTCATCCAAAAGATTAAATTTGCTGAAATTGTCATTATGCTTTTAGGTGCGATTGCATTCTATTTTAATCATTTGAATAGCATGATGATTATTTTATTTTTAATGGGTGCACAATCTGCTTTCTTTGGTCCCATTAAATTTTCTATTGTACCACAGCATTTGCATCGCGATGAGCTTATCGGGGGAAATGGTTTAATTGAAATGGGTACTTTCGTTGCAATTTTGATTGGAACGATTTTAGGCGGAATTTTAATTGGTTTTTCAGAGGGTGCACTCATTGTTGGTATCAGTGTTATCATTTTTGCGATTCTAGGTTTTATTACCAGTTTATACATTCCACCCGCTGCGGCGGCATTGCCTTCTTTAAAAATAAATTGGAATCTGGCGGGAGAAACTGTCAATCTTTTTAAAATGGCATTTAGAGAATATTATATTTTTCTTTCTATTTTAGCCATGTCGTGGTTTTGGTTTTATGGTTCTTTTTATTTATCACAAATGCCGTTGTATGCTAAAAATATTATTGGGGGAGATAATCATGTAGTTACTTTATTGATTCTTTCCTTTTCTATTGGCGTGGGGAGTGGTTCAATTTTATGTGAACGTTTATCGGGGCATAAAGTAGAAATTGGTTTAGTGCCGTTCGGTGCAATTGGAATTACTTTATTTAGTTTGGATTTATCTTTTATTGATTATGTAAAACCTGCACAATTGCAAGATATAAGCACGTTCTTACAACAATGGCAAAGTTGGCATATTGTATTAGATATTTTCTTAATTGGCATGTTTGGCGGTTTTTATATTGTGCCTTTAAATGCGTATATACAGCAAACAGTTGACCCTAAAGAATTATCACGCATTATTGCGGCAAATAATATCTTTAATGCTTTATTTATGGTGGGTTCAGCTTTATTTGCTGTTGTTTTATTAAACTTCGGTTTGACCATTCCACAATTGTTTTTAGTTGCAGCCGTGTTAAATGCGTTAGTTGCTTTGTATATTTTCAATGTTGTTCCTATTTTCTTTATGCGGTTCTTAACATGGATTCTTATCCATTTGTTTTATAGAATTGAGAAAAAAGGCATAGAAAAAATTCCTGAAAATGGAGCAGCCGTATTAGTCTGTAATCATGTTAGTTATTTAGATGCTTTGATTATTATGGGGTGCTGTCCTCGTCCTGTCAGATTTGTGATGTATTATCGGATTTTTCAAATTCCCGTTTTAAATTTTATTTTTAGAACTGCACAAACAATTCCTATCGCTGGACATAAAGAAGATTCTTTTGTATTAGAGAAAGCCTATCAAGAAGTCGCAAAAGCGTTACAAGAGGGTTATTTGGTTTGTGTTTTCCCAGAAGGCGGTTTAACAAATAACGGTGAAATGCGCAGTTTTAGACGGGGAATTGAGCGCATCATTGCTGATACGCCTGTACCTGTAATTCCAATGGCATTACAAGGTTTGTGGGGCAGCTTTTTCAGTCGTATTCATGGTAAAGCGATGACTCATTTACCGCGTGGTTTATTTTCACGCATTGGCTTTGTGGTTGGGGATAGCGTGCCCGCCGCTGAGGTGAGCGTGGAAGGCTTACAAGAAAAAGTGCTGCAATTGCGTGGTGATTGGAAATGAAAAAGTAGATTCGCTATATTTCTTAATACTTACAGTGTTACACTGTCAATTATTCAATTAACCGTCTGTAGGGTGGAATAG
>CAZKST010000050.1:6392-15187 GCA_964555395.1 uncultured Thiotrichaceae bacterium
TTCATGGTGGAATACGCTTTGCTATTCCACCCTACAAAATGGTTTTGACTTACCGCCTATAAACAGCGCAAGTATGTATCTGGCGGTTAGTGAACAGGAATTTTATGAATACAAGGGCGTTATTTAATGGCTCTTGTTTAGAAATTTGTTTTCACACGGCAATCACAGTTTTGCTTTAGATAGGTGAACGCATGGTAGAAGTAACTCATTGGTACTGGTGGATTTTTGCTGGGCTTTTATTGGTGTTAGAATTAGCGATTCCAGGCACTTTTTTCTTATGGCTTGGGATTGGTGCAATTTTAGTCGGTTTTTTAGTTTTATTGTTTAATATCAGTTTTCAAGCACAGGTTTTATTTTTTGCAGGCGGGATTATTTTTAGTATTTTGTTAGCCCGTGCATATTTGAAAAATCATCCAATTAAAAGCGACCAGCCGTTATTAAATTCACGCGGAGCAGAATATATTGGGCGGATTTTTACCTTGACTGAAGATGTTGTGAATGGAATTGGGCGGGTACGGGTTGGTGATAGTTATTGGCGAGTTGAAGGCCCTGATGCACCGCAAGGAACGCAAGTGCGTGTAATTGCTGTAGAAGGGGTACGTTTAAAAGTTGAACCGTTAGCGCATGATGATTAAAATAATTCTTTGCGTTTTCTTTAAAGGAAAGGATTTGTAATGAGTAAAGAAAGTGACCGTATTGCTAGTTCAATTGCATGTTTAAATACTAATAATTTACCTGCAACTTTAATTTCAACCGCAGGCTCTCATTGTGAAGTGTGGCAATGTTTACGCTCACGGTTGAAAGACGATAAAATTGAGCATTTTGATTTCGTGATTAAACGCCATTATCAAGCCTGTTCTTTACAGGAAGTGCGGGTATTAGCTAAGGATAATGTGTTATTAAAAGAAAAATTAGGTGAGATTATTCCTGAAACTTTGTATGTGCGTACTTTGGTGAATAATGAACCGAATGTTATTGTGTTAGCTGAAACTTTTATTCCTTGGTTTAATGTGGCGAATCCTTTAAATGAGAGTGAAGTGATTCCTTTATTTCGTAAATTGGTAAGAGCACAAGACCAATTAAGGTACTTTGTAGAAGTTTCTCTTCAATGGTATAAAGAAGAAGGCAAAATTATTGATTTATTTGGCGTAGATAATTTAATTCTTACCAAACGTCAGCAATTAAAATATGTGGATAGTTTTGGCGTGTTTTTCTATGAGGATTTATTAAAGTATAGTGATGATGATTCTTTAAAAGAAAAAATTGATTTATCTTTACGCCGTTTGCATTATTTAGAATATGTGTTGAAAGAAGCTATGCACACTCCTTTTAGTGTTAGTTTTGATTTAAAACTTTAAGCAATTTCATTAATGAATTCATTAAATAGATTTTGCACTTCTGGCGCAATAGAAGTAAAAGTAATGACCATTAAATGGGAATCTTCAGGCATAACGCGGGTTACTTTGGCGTACAGTTCATAACTCATGGCTTGCGTATTTTGCAAGTGCAGGCGTAAATTGGTTAACGGACGGCAAGTGCGGCTAGATTGAATTAATGCGGTGCGTTTGGATAATTTGATAATTTGTGCTGGGTAAAGCTCTGTATCATTTTGTTTTCCTTCTAAAATATTAAAATGGAAGTCAATTATTTGAGCTAACTCTTGTAATTGTGCTTCATGCGTCGCATGGAGCGTGAAATTAAATTCGCCTTTAATGCCTGTGATTTCGTAAATTTTCAGCGGGGCGCGCACGCCTTTTGGCATCACTTCCAATTCGTATTCTACGCGCAAACTGTCAGGTGGACAGGCTTGTAGCGTATGTTCGGAAGCGAGAATTTGCCCGCCGACCGTGTAAGATTCCACCCGTGCGGTTAAATTGGCGGTGTGTCCTACTACGCCATATTTCATCCACTGACTTGAGCCAATATTTCCAACGACTAGCTCGCCCGTATTAATGCCAATTCCCATACTGATTTCTGGATAACCTTGGGCTTGATTGCGTTGATTAACTTCTTGCATGGCTAATTGCATTTCTAAGGCGCAGGCAACAGCGCGTTCGGCATCGTTATCTTGGCGCACGGGCGCGCCGAAAATGGCGAGAATCGAATCGCCGATAAAATTTTCAATTGTGCCTTGGTATTTCATAATTAAGCGGGTCATCACTTCAACATAAGTATTGAGCATATTGACCACTTGTTCGGCGGCTAAATGCTCGCAAATACTGGTAAATCCGCGTAAATCTGTCATTACCGCTGTAACTAAACGTTTTTCCCCACCAGGGGTTAAACCGTCAGGACTGGCGAGAATATTATTGACAATTTCATCAGATAAATAGCGTCCAAAGGCTTTGCGAATAAAACGGTTAGCAATTTCTAATTGTTGATAAGCTTGATTACGCTCTAATAAGTTAATATAACCTTTAGCGTGATAACGTAAACGGGCGATAAATTCGGCACGTTCTGGAAGTTTTACCATATAGTCATTTGCGCCCAAAGCAAAGGCTTCTGCTTTAATATCGGCTTGTTCTTTGCTGGATAAAACAATCATGGGCACTTCGCGGGTGGTTGGATTAACCCGAAAATAGCGCAACAAAGTTAAACCTTCAATTTCTGGCATAACTAAGTCTTGTAAAATGACCGTTGGTTGAATTTGATTTGCAAAGTCAATGGCTTGTAATGGGTCTTGGCAATAGTAACAGCGCATATCGGTTTCAGTACGCAACATGCGCTGCACAGTTTCACTGATAATCGGTTGGTCATCAATGAGTAAAACCGTGATAATTTGCAAAGATGTCGGCAAACTTAAATTCATGTCAGAATTTTCCTTGATGACATTACAGCAATGATAAAAATCCGTTGAAAACTAAAAGGGTTTAATAATGATTCAACATGTAAAACAGATGTTTATTGCTTGTGTGCTGAGTAGTTCACTGTTATTGCCCTATTCGGCGACGTGGGCGGATGCAGCAGCGGCGGCAACGCAGCGTCATGGCTTGGCAATGTATGGGGATTTAAAATATCCCGCTGATTTTAAAAATTTTGAGTATGTTAATCCGCAAGCCCCTAAAGGGGGGAATGTTAAATTAGCGGCTATTGGTACGTTTGATAGTTTAAATCCTTTTATTATCAAAGGTATTAGCGCAGAAGGTGTTGATTATTTATTCGAATCCTTATTAGTGGGCTCAAAAGACGAAGCTTTTTCTGAATATGGTTTAATTGCTGAATCAGTAGAAATGCCGAATGACCGTAGTTGGGTCATTTTTACTTTGCGTTCACAAGCGCGTTTTCATGATAATTCACCGATTAGCGTTGAGGACGTGATTTTTTCTTATAACACTTTGAAAGAAAAAGGTTCACCTTTTTACAGAACTTATTATCGTGATGTAAAATCAGTAGAAAAAGTAGGTGAACGCCAAGTTAAATTTAGTTTTAGCACCACTGAAAACCGTGAATTGCCGTTAATTGTAGGACAAATGCCTATTTTATCTAAAGCTTACTGGTCAAAACATGATTTTGAAAAAACCACGTTAGAAGCCCCTTTAGGCAGCGGTCCTTATAAAATTGACAGTATAGAAGCAGGACGCGCTATCACTTATAAACGGGTTGCGGATTATTGGGCAAAAGATTTACCTGTTAATGTTGGGCAATACAATTTTGATAGCATCCGCATTGATTATTATCGTGATTCTACAATTGCTTTAGAAGCCTTTAAAGCGGGTGAATTTGATTTTCGTGTAGAAAATTCTGCCAAAAATTGGGCAACTTCTTACGATTCCCCCGCATTTCGCGACGGTTTATTTATTAAAGAGGAAATTAAGCATGAAATTCCCACAGGAATGCAAGCTTTTTTATTCAATACCCGCCGTCCTGTGTTTAGTGACCGCCGCGTGCGGGAAGCGATAGGCTATTTATACGATTTTGAATGGGCAAATAAAAACTTGTTCAATGGCGCGTACACTCGCACTAACAGCTTTTTTTCCAATTCGGAGCTTGCTGCTACTGAATTACCCAGTGCCGAAGAGTTGAAATTATTAGAGCCTTTACGCGGTAAAATTCCTGAAGAAGTGTTTACCCGTGTTTATCAACCGCCTAAAACCGATGGTTCAGGCAATATTCGCGATAATATGCGGATAGCATTGCAATTATTTGAGCAAGCAGGCTGGACAGTGAAACAGGGTAAATTAGTGAATGCTGACAATAAGCCGATGAGTTTTGAAATTTTGTTATCTGACCCGAATTTTGAACGGGTTGTTTTGCCATTTAAACAAAATTTAGAGCGTTTAGGTATTCAGGTAAATGTGCGCAATGTGGATGACACGCAATACAAAAATCGTTTAGATGAGTTTGATTTTGATATGATTGTGCATGTTTACGGACAATCTTTATCCCCTGGTAATGAGCAATTAAATTTTTGGAGTTCAGAAAAAGCAGAGGTTAAAGGTAGTTTAAATTATGCAGGGATTCGTGATGCAGCCATTGATAGTTTAGTGAATGCTGTGATTGCCGCACCTGACCGTCCCCAACTCATCCAACGGGTGCGGGCATTAGACCGCGTATTGTTGTTTAATCATTATGCGATTCCACAATGGCATTTGCGCAGCTTCCGCGTCGCGTATTGGAATAAATTCAGCCGTGCGCCGATTACGCCTAAATATTCTTTAGGATTTGAAAGTTGGTGGATTGATAGTCAAAAAGAAGCCAATTTGAACCAAAAACGGATGAAAAAATAAAATTTTAGACATTACGCGGTTCAGATAAAAGTAGGATGGGCTGAATAAAAGATGAACTGCGTAACTTCTAAGTTTATTGTTCATGTAATCATTTTAAGCAAGTCATTTAAGCTTTTTTCATTGTAAAAATATTAAATGGCTTGCTACACTTAGTTTGTTTTCCTTAATTTTACCTATAAAGTAGTGACTGTATGCCCTCTTTTGATATTGTTTCTGAAGTTGATCAACACGAATTAGATAATGCGATTGACCAAACCAATCGCGAAATTTCGGCACGCTTTGATTTTAAAGATGCCAATGCTCTGATTGAAAAACAAGAAAAAGATTTATTATTCAGTGCAGAAAGTGAATTTCAAATTGAACAAATGGTCGAAATGTTCCATAAAAAAGCCGCTAAACGTGCGATTGATATTCAATGTTTTGAAAATGGCAAGATGGAAGTGCAAAATCGGCGCACTAAGTTAATTATAAAAGTCAAACAAGGCATTGAAAGCGATTTAGCCAAAAAAATTGTAAAGCTGATTAAAGACAGCAAAATAAAAGTGCAAGCGGCAATTCAAGGTGAACAAGTGCGCGTCACAGGTAAAAAGCGTGATGATTTGCAAGAAGCTATCGCCCTCATTCGCGCCAATGATTTAGGTTTACCTTTGCAATTTAACAATTTCCGCGATTAAATTTTTTTAACTACTGAGAATACACTATGCGTTTTAAGGTATCGACTGCAGTCACTTTAACTGCTTTTTTGGGTTTAGGATTGAATAGCTGGGCACAAACTGAAACAGCTACCCCTTCAACAACAACGTTAAACACGACCATCAACGCTAATCCAAGCGATAAAGCGGCTAAAAAAACTGATGTGCCTGTTGCTGTGCAAGCCGCCATTGATAAAACTTTTAGAAATAATCAAAAAGTGATTGAGCAAGTTAAAGTCTCGGGCGCGCCATTAAAAGGGTTTTACGAAGCCATTTATAAAGATGATGTTTTCTATATCAGTGAAGACGGTAATTATTTGTTATTAGGCGATATTCGTGAAGTGGAAACGGGCACAAATTTAACAGAAAATACCCGTAATGGTTTACGCAAAGCGGCTCTTGCTGAAGTTGATGAAAAAGAGATGGTCGTATTTGCCCCCGAAAAGGAAACCCGTTTTACTGTCGATGTGTTCACCGATGTAGATTGTCCTTATTGCGAAAAATTGCATAATGAAGTGCCTAAATTAAATGCGGCGGGCGTTAAAGTACGTTATTTAGCGTTCCCACGCGCAGGAACTAATTCAAAAACCTATCAAACGATGGTTTCTGTGTGGTGTGCTAAAGACCAAAAAGCAGCAATGACCGAAGCTAAAGCACGGCGTAAAGTGGAAGAAGCGAGTTGTGAAAATCCTGTAGCTAAACAACTTGAATTAGGTCAACGCATTGGCGTAACTGGCACGCCTGCATTAGTCATGGAAGATGGCGAATTAGTGCCCGGTTATGTACCTGCTGAACGTTTAATTGCCTTTTTAACGCAAAAAGCGGCGGGTAAAAAAGTTCGTTTAGAATAATTGCTTAATTCTAATCCTCCTTGCAAAGAGAGTCTGGCTCTCTTTGCAAATCCTCCCTTCTCTTTTCCGCTTAATTAAAAATCCCTTCTATCATGTTTGAATTCATTGGTTTGCTTATTTTAGGTATGGTTGCGGGCACGCTCGCGGGCTTACTGGGTGTTGGTGGGGGTGGGGTGATTGTGCCCGCATTAGTTTTTTTGCTGCATGACCATCCCCAAATTCCGCCCGAGCATTTAATGCACATTGCGCTAGGGACATCATTAGCCACAATTGTGTTAACTTCGCTCTCCTCCATTTACGCACATAATAAACGGGGCGCGGTAAAATGGCACATTGTGGCTCAATTAACAGGCGGGATTATTGTCGGCGCATTATTGGGCGCGGCACTCGCTGCGCATTTATCCAGCCGCCTATTAAGCATTATTTTTGCGATTTTTTTGCTGTTATTATCATTAGAATTGGGATTTGGTAAAAAACCAGCACCCCATCGGCAATTGCCCAATGTTTGGGCGACTTCAGGTGTAGGGGGGATTATTGGCGTTATTTCTTCTCTGGTGGGTATTGGCGGCGGCTCGTTAACTGTGCCGTTCTTAGCTTATTGCAATATTCCTTTACAAAATGCAATTGCTACCTCAGCCGCCTGCGGTTTTCCGATTGCCGTTTCGGGTGCAATTGGTTTTATGATTGGCGGTTGGGGCGTAGCGGGTTTGCCTCCTGCAAGTTTGGGGTTTGTGTATTTACCCGCTTTTATCACAATTGCTGCAACCAGTCTTTTTTTTGCGCCGTTAGGTGTAAAGCTCGCTCATTCCTTACCTACTTTATTGTTAAAACGGATTTTTGCCGCCGTTTTGGCTTTGGTTGGTGTAAAAATGTTATTAGGGTAAAGGGGAAGATTCCATCGGTGAAAAGGGTGAAGTTGGTAATCCAAGTGTGTCAGATAAACTGACGTATGTCCCCACAAAATCAACCGCTAATTCATGTTTGGTTTCTGCCCGTGCCCCTAAATCCCAGCGGGCTTTACCTTTTTCTAATAAATCTTGTTTAAAACGATAAACGGAGGCTTCATTAGGCATATTCGCAATAATTAGCAATTCGTCTTGAATCGGTTTCATATAATCGATTTTGCTGCGACGAAGTAAAGTCGTGGCTTCTAAGCCTAAGCGTTGTAAAGTGACATAAGTTACTGCCCAACCTGCTAAAGTTAAAGCTGCTGCTAAACTGCCGCCAAATGCCGTCCCTTTATCATTTTTGTTAATTAAGAGCGGGGCTGTTAAAATCAGCATCCGCTCGCTACATTCTTTTACTTCAATCCCCATGCTATGTGCTAAGGGAATTTGTTGATGTAAATAATTTTGTAATGTTTCTTTCATGATTCGCATCCTGTTGCAAAAGATTGGTAAACGCACTGTTTTCAATTGCTATTTTTCAACAATGTGAATAAACCGCTTGTTAATAATGCCAATGCAACGCTCTGATTTTTATTTTGACTTACCCACCGAGTTAATTGCTCAACAGCCTGCACCAACACGGACAGGAAGTCGTTTGTTATATTTACCGCCTGACTTAACGGCAGCACCGCAACATTTGCAATTTACTGATTTTGCCAGTTTACTGCGGGCGGGAGATTTACTGGTTTTTAATGATACCCGCGTCATTCCTGCGCGGTTATTTGGACATAAAACTTCTGGGGGTAAAGTAGAAATCCTTTTAGAACGTTTGTTAGATGAACATCGTTTTTTAGGACAACTACGCGCCAGTAAACCCGCAAAAATTGACAGTATTATTTATTTAGAAAGCAATGTATCGTTGCGCGTCAGTGGACGGGTGGACAATTTTTATGAATTTTCTTGTGAAGATAACCGTCCTTTAGTGGATATTTTGCAAACTATTGGACATATCCCCTTACCACCGTATATTGAGCGGCAAGAAACATGCCTAGATAATGAACGTTATCAAACAGTTTATGCAAAACATGTGGGGGCAGTTGCTGCGCCGACCGCTGGTTTGCATTTTGATGAATCGTTATTAGCACAAATTGCACAACAAGGTGTGCAATCTGCTTTTGTGACCTTACATGTGGGTGCGGGGACATTTTCCCCGATTCGAGTCGACGATTTAAGCCAGCATGTGATGCACAAAGAATGGTTAAATGTTTCTACCCAAGTATGTGAGCAAATTGCAATGACACGTCAGCGGGGCGGGCGGGTAATTGCGGTAGGAACAACTTCCGTGCGTGCTTTAGAATCTGCCGCCGCTGCGACGGGACAATTGCAAGCATTCACAGGAGAGACGCAATTATTTATTACGCCAGGCTATCAATTCAAGGTTGTTGATGCGTTGTTAACTAACTTTCACTTATCAGAATCAACGTTGTTGATGTTGGTGTGTGCCTTTGGAGGGTATCAACGTATTATGTCAACCTATCAGCAAGCGATTGAACAGCGTTATCGGTTTTTTAGCTATGGCGATGCGATGTTTTTAAATCGCGCTGTATAAAATCATTTCGTAAAAGATGCCTGTAGAAA
>CAZKST010000051.1:0-15059 GCA_964555395.1 uncultured Thiotrichaceae bacterium
GAGGAAACTATGTCTAAAGAAAAATTTAACCGTACGAAGCCCCACGTCAATATCGGTACAATTGGTCACGTTGACCATGGTAAAACCACTCTGACTGCCGCTCTCACCAAATGTATGGCTGAAGTGTACGGGGGTGAATTCAAAGCCTACGATCAAATTGATAAAGCTCCTGAAGAGCGTGCTCGTGGTATTACCATTTCAACTGCACACGTTGAATACCAATCTGATAAACGTCACTACGCTCACGTTGACTGTCCAGGTCACGCTGACTATGTGAAAAACATGATTACTGGTGCTGCTCAAATGGACGGCGCGATCTTAGTAGTATCTGCTGCTGATGGTCCTATGCCCCAAACTCGTGAGCACATTTTGTTAGCTCGCCAAGTAGGCGTTCCTTACATCGTCGTCTTTATGAATAAAGCCGACATGGTAGATGACAAAGAATTATTAGAGTTAGTAGAAATGGAAGTTCGTGAGTTATTAAGCTCTTATAACTTCCCTGGTGATGATACACCTATCGTTATCGGTTCTGCATTAAAAGCATTAGAAGGCGACCAATCTGACATCGGCGTACCTGCCATTGTTAAGTTGGTAGAAGCATTAGATAGCTACATTCCTGAGCCACAACGTGACATCGAGAAGAGCTTCTTAATGCCAATCGAAGACGTATTCTCTATTTCTGGTCGTGGTACTGTAGTTACAGGGCGTATTGAACGCGGTAGAGTTAAAGTAGGTGAAGAAGTTGAAATCGTTGGTTTAAAACCAACTGTTAAAACAACTTGCACTGGCGTTGAAATGTTCCGTAAGTTATTAGACCAAGGGGAAGCTGGTGATAACGTAGGTATTTTATTACGCGGTACAAAGCGTGATGAAGTAGAGCGTGGTCAAGTTTTATCTAAACCAGGTACAATTACTCCTCACACTTATTTCGAAGCTGAAATTTATGTGTTAGGTAAAGATGAAGGTGGTCGTCATACCCCATTCTTCGCAGGCTACCGTCCTCAATTCTACTTCCGTACTACAGACGTAACAGGTGCTGTAGAATTACCAGAAGGTGTAGAAATGGTTATGCCTGGTGACAACATCAAAGTTAAAGTCAAATTAATCGCTCCTATCGCGATGGATAATGGCTTACGCTTCGCGATTCGTGAAGGCGGTCGTACTGTTGGTGCGGGTGTTGTATCTGTAGTAATCGAGTAAGAAGTTAAAAAATAACGACGTGTTTACACACGTCGTTGCGCAACAGGCTAGTAGCTCAATTGGCAGAGCGGCGGTCTCCAAAACCGCAGGTTGGGGGTTCGATTCCCTCCTAGCCTGCCATTTTTATTTTTAGGGTATAGAAAAATGACGGATGCGTCAGCAACAGCAGAAAAACAAGATTTAACTAAATGGATAAGTGCCGCTGCGCTTTTAGTTGCGGGGGTGTTAGCGTTTTATTTTTTCAGTAATTTTTCTTTGTTAGTACGTATACTCATTTTAGTTGGTTTTATTGCAGGTGGCGTGTATTTGATTTACACCACAGCAAAAGGTAAGTCTATTGTAGAATTTTTACAAGATACTAACATTGAAGTTCGCAAAGTTGTTTGGCCTTCGCGTCAAGAAGCATTACAAACAACAGGTATTGTCATTGTAATGGTGTTAGTGTTAGCAATTTTTGTATGGATGTTGGACAGTTTATTGTTCTGGATAGTTCGTTTATTTACAGGACAAGGGGCTTAACCATGCGTTGGTATGTCGTTCATGCCTACTCTGGTTTTGAGAAGGCTGTGATGCGTTCTTTAAAAGAGCGGATTGCGCGAGCCCATTTAGAAGATTATTTTGGTGATATTGTCGTTCCCACAGAAGAAGTTGTTGAAATGCGGGAAGGTAAAAAATATAAAAGTGATAGAAAGTTATTGCCTGGTTATGTATTAGTTCAAATGGAAATGACAGGCGATACATGGCATTTAATTAAAGAAACCCCTAAAGTTATTGGTTTTATTGGTGGTACATTAGAAAAACCCGTGCCCATTTCTGACCGTGAAGCTGAGTCTATTTTGCGTCGCGTGCAAGAAGGCAGTGATAAACCCAAACCCAAGATTTTATTTGAAATTGGTCAGGTAGTTCGTGTCACTGATGGTCCATTTAAAGATTTTAATGGCTCTGTTGAAGAAGTGAACTACGAAAAAAATCGTTTACGTGTTGCAGTTTCCATTTTTGGACGTTCTACTCCTGTAGAACTCGAATTTGGACAAGTTGAAAAAGAATAATTTGTACTCAATCGCTCCTTTTTGTTTGACCGATAAACGGTATAAACAATCAGGAGTTTTTTAATTTTATGCTGGGGAGCTTTTTAGCGTCTTACCCACGAGGTTTATACTATGGCAAAGAAAGTCAATGCCTATATTAAATTGCAAGTTAAAGCTTGTCAGGCAAATCCAAGTCCTCCTGTTGGTCCTGCTTTAGGTCAACATGGTTTAAATATTATGATGTTCTGTAAAGAGTTTAATGCTCAAACTCAAGCAGCAGGCATCGAACCAGGTACGCCAATCCCTGTTATTATTACTGCATACAGTGATCGTAGCTTTACTTTTATCTTAAAAACACCGCCAGCTTCTATTTTGTTGAAACGGGCTGCAGGTATTAAGAGTGGTAGCAAAACCCCTCACACCAACAAAGTGGGTAAAGTAACTCGGGCGCAATTGGAAGAAATTGCTAAAGTTAAAATGCCAGACTTGACTGCTGCTGATTTAGATGCCGCAGTACGGACAATTGCGGGTAGTGCTCGCAGTATGGGTATCGAAACCGAAGGCGTGGTTTAATAAGGACAGGTGGTCGCAATGGCAAAATTAACTAAACGCGAAAAAGCAATTCGCGAAAAAATTCCTACAGGCGGTAAGTTATATGGTTTTGATGATGCACTTGCATTATTAAAATCTTTACCTCCTGCTAAATTTATAGAATCAGTAGATATTAGTGTTAACTTAGGTGTTGACCCTCGTAAATCTGACCAAGTTGTTCGTGGCTCTACTGTGATGCCCAACGGTACGGGTAAAACTGTGCGGGTTGCTGTTTTCACTCAAGGTGCAAACGCTGATGCAGCCAAACAAGCGGGTGCGGATGTAGTAGGTTTTGAAGATTTAGCCGCTCGCATTAAAGAAGGTTTCATGGATTTCGATGTCGTCATTGCTTCCCCTGATGCAATGCGCGTTGTCGGTCAATTAGGTCAAATTTTAGGCCCTCGCGGTTTAATGCCTAACCCTAAAGTGGGTACAGTAACACCTGATGTTGCAGGGGCTGTGCGCAACGCTAAAGCAGGGCAAGTACGTTACCGTACAGATAAAGCAGGGATTATCCACTGCACAATCGGTAAATTATCTTTTGAACCTAATGCGTTAAAAGAAAACTTACAAGCTTTGTTAGCCGATTTAAATAAAGCTAAGCCAAGTACAGCGAAAGGGGTGTATATGCGTAAAGTAACGCTGTCCACCACAATGGGACCTGGTTTGGCAATTGACCAATCTAGTTTATAAGCAGGTTGGTGATAGAACTTTGGACTGCTGAAAAGATTGTGCGGCAATCTGTCAGTAGTCGTCAAAGACCGCAGGTGCTGGTTGTAAAACCAACTTAATCCGCAAGCCTGCGTAGACGGCAGACGATAAGTCATGCTGAACAAGCGGATGAATTAGATAAATTTTCTAATTCCTCATTTTTTATGTTAAGGAGTCAGCGATGCCGCTTAATCTTGAAGGTAAGCGCGAAATTGTTGCTGAAGTTGCTGAAGTTGCAGCAAAAGCACACTCTGCTGTTGCCGCTGAATATCGCGGAATGACAGTTGCAGAATTGACCAATTTACGGATTCAAGCACGGAAAAAAGGCGTTTATGTACGCGTTGTACGTAATACTTTAGCCCGTCGTGCCGTAGAAGGGACTGCTTTTGCGTGTATGCAAGATGTGTTTGTTGGTCCAATTATTTTAGCTTTTTCACAAGAAGACCCAGGCTCTGCGGCTCGGGTGGTGAAAGAGTTTATTAAGGATAACAAAAAACTCATCGTTAAAGGCGTTTCAGTCGGCGGTAAATTATACAGTGAAGCTGATTTAGAGCGCGTCTCTAAATTACCGACTCGTGACGAAGCAATTGCAAGCTTAATGGCTGTAATGAAAGCACCGATTACTAAATTTGTACGGACGATGGCTGAGCCACACGCTAAATTAGTACGGACAGTTGCTGCAATTCGTGACAGCAAACAACAAAACGCGTAATATTTTTGAATCGTAATGTAATTATCTGAAATTACATTCAATTTATTGAAGGAAAATAAAATCATGGCAGTCTCAAAAGAAGAACTTTTAGATACCATTGCCAACATGACGGTAATGGAAATTGTTGAATTAATCAGCGCAATGGAAGAAAAATTTGGTGTGTCTGCTGCTGCTGCGGTTGCAGTTGCTGCTGCACCTGCTGCTGAAGCTGCTGCTCCAGTAGAAGAACAAACTGAATTTACTGTTACTTTAGCTTCTTTCGGCGACAACAAAGTTAACGTAATTAAAGTTATCCGCGCTCTTACTGGTTTAGGCTTGAAAGAAGCTAAAGACTTAGTAGAATCTGCTCCTTCTACAGTTAAAGAAGGCGTATCTAAAGATGAAGCTGCTAAGATTAAGAAAGAGTTAGAAGATGCAGGGGCTAAAGTAGAAATTAAGTAATCTTCATTTAAGGAGATACTGATTTTTGCTTATACTTGCAAAAAATTAAAGGGCTGATAAAACCTGCACAAAAAGGTGTAGTGTCTTATCGCCCTTTTTCTGCTATTCTACAATTTGCTATTGTCCCGTCAGCTATCTGTTATTGAACATTGTCGTTCAGCACCAGCCTGGTTCATCAGGAGTCATAATGGGCTACTCATTCACTGAAAAAAAGCGCATCCGTAAAGATTTCGGCAAACGTCCGAGCATTCTTCCTGTTCCTTACCTACTTGCTACTCAATTAAATTCCTACCGTGAATTTCTACAACAAGAATGTGATTCTGATGAAGAATTACAAGAAGTAGGATTGCACGCCGCCTTTCGCTCCGTGTTCCCTATTGTCAGTTATTCTGGCAACGCGGTATTAGAATATGTGAGTTATAAATTAAGTAAACCTGTTTTTGATGTTAAAGAATGTCAAATTCGGGGCTTGACTTATGCTGCTTCTTTGCGCGTTAAAGTACGGCTGGTTTTATATGATAAAGAATCAAAAAGTCGTGCTGTTAAGGACGTAAAAGAGCAAGAAGTCTATATGGGCGAGCTGCCTTTGATGACTGAGAATGGCACATTTGTCATCAATGGTACAGAGCGCGTGATTGTATCACAGTTGCATCGCTCTCCTGGGGTTTTCTTTGACCATGATAAAGGTAAAACCCACTCTTCAGGCAAATTATTATATTCAGCACGGATTATTCCTTATCGTGGCTCATGGTTAGATTTTGAGTTTGACCATAAAGATTGCGTTTTTGTGCGGATTGACCGCCGTCGCAAATTACCCGTAACTATTTTGTTACGCGCTATTGGTTTTACAAATTCACAAATCTTAAATTTATTCTTTGAAACTAATCAAATTACCCGTCAACATGATCAGTTCTGTTTGACTTTATTACCTGAACGGTTACGCGGTGAATTAGCGGCTTTCGATATTAAAGATAAAGACGGCACTACGCTGATAGAAGCGGGCAGACGCATTACTGCACGCCATATCAAAGCGTTAGAAAAAGCTAATATTAAAACTTTACCTCTACCTTTTGAGTATTTGGTTGGTAAAGTGCTTGCGCATGATGTTGTACATCCGCAAACAGGTGCGATGCTTGCCCAAGCGAATGATGAATTAAGTATGGATTTGTTGCATACCTTTTTAGAAGAAAAGGTTAATAAATTTGCAACTTTGTATACAAACGACTTAGATCGTGGTCCTTATATTTCTGAAACCTTGCGGATTGATTCCACAACCACCCAATTAGATGCGCACATTGAAATTTATAGAATGATGCGTCCAGGTGAGCCGCCGACGGCTGAAGCTGCTGAGGGTTTATTTAATAATTTATTCTTTGCGGCTGATCGTTATGATTTATCGCCTGTGGGACGGATGAAGTTTAATCGTCGAATTGAGCGGGCAAAATTTAGCGATTATGCGCTGACTATGCGCGAATTAGGCTTATTGAGCGACAAAGATATTTTAGAAGGTTTGCATCCTTTAGTTGAAAGTATGGCAATCAGCCGTCAAGCGTTGGTTGAAGGCTTAAAAGAAGATGCACAACTGTTAAATGATAAAGCTTTGTTAAAAGTATTACGCGAAGCTGCTTTATTTGAAGGGCAACCCGTATTTACTGAGCAAGGCGGGTTAGCGTTAAGTCAATCAAAAACTTTATTGCAACATGTTGATGTAGGCGCGGTGTTAGCAGTTTTACGCAATATCGTCTTGGCACAAGCGACGACGGGCAATGCGTGGGCTGTGGTTGCTGAACAATTGAGCCTGTCTGACATAGTTCCTGATGAAACAGAGGGATATGTTGGTCGCGCAATTAAAGTTTTAGTTGAATTAAATGTTTTAACCAAAGCTAATTTAACCGCAGCGGCAGCAACATTAGTTAATTTAGGTACATTGACTAAACAAGACGTACTCGACGTATTAATTACCTTATTGAATATTCGTAACGGTAATGGCGAAGTGGACGATATTGACCATTTAGGCAATCGTCGGATTCGTAGCGTTGGCGAAATGGCAGAAAATCAATTCCGAATTGGTTTAGTGCGGGTTGAGCGAGCAGTTAAAGAGCGTTTAAGTGTTGCTGAGTCTGATGACAAAATTACACCGCAAGAATTAATTAATGCGAAACCTGTTTCAGCCGCTATTCGTGAATTCTTTGGTTCAAGCCAATTGTCGCAATTTATGGATCAAAACAATCCCTTGTCCGAAGTGACCCATAAACGGCGGGTTTCTGCTTTAGGGCCTGGTGGTTTGACCCGTGAGCGGGCAGGCTTCGAGGTGCGTGACGTGCATCCAACCCACTACGGGCGGGTATGTCCAATTGAAACACCTGAAGGGCCAAACATTGGTTTGATTAACTCTTTAGCGGTGTATGCACGCACTAATCGCTACGGTTTCTTAGAAACGCCTTATCGTCGGGTGGTGAATGGTAAAGTCACTGCACAAGTAGATTATTTATCTGCGATTGAAGAAGGGCGTTATGTGATTGCACAAGCGAACGCACCTTTAAATGAACACGGCGAATTGTTTGATGATTTAATCAGTGCGCGGCATGAAAATGAATTTACTTTAGTTACTAGAGAAAAAGTGGAATACATGGACGTGTCACCTAAACAAATTGTTTCGGTTGCAGCTTCATTAATTCCCTTCTTAGAACACGATGACGCGAACCGCGCGTTAATGGGTTCAAACATGCAACGGCAAGCAGTGCCTGTTATTCGTTCCGAAAAACCGACGGTTGGAACAGGAATGGAACGGAGCGTTGCGGTTGACTCTGGCGTGACGGTAAAAGCACGGCGCGGCGGCGTGGTTGATTCTGTTGACGCAGGACGGATTGTGGTTCGCGTCAATGACGATGAAACGCACGCTGGGGAATCAGGGGTTGATATTTACAATCTGACTAAATATGTGCGTTCTAACCAAAACACTTGTATCAACCAAAAACCTTTAGTGCGTCCAGGCGATTTAATTGCTGCAAATGACGTGTTAGCGGATGGTCCTTCTACGGATATGGGTGAATTGGCGTTAGGGCAAAATATGTTAGTTGCCTTCATGCCTTGGAATGGTTACAACTTCGAAGACTCGATTTTGTTATCCGAGCGGGTAGTTAAAGAAGATCGCTTTACCTCAATTCATATTTTTGAATTGCAATGTATGGCGCGTGATACCAAGTTAGGGCCTGAGGAAATTACTGCTGATATTCCCAACGTGAGTGAATCCGCGTTAGGTAAATTAGACGAAGCGGGAATTGTTTACATCGGCGCGGAAGTTAAACCAAACGATATTTTAGTCGGTAAAGTTACGCCTAAAGGTGAAACCCAATTAACTCCCGAAGAAAAATTGCTCCGCGCGATTTTCGGTGAAAAAGCTTCTGACGTAAAAGACACTTCTTTGCGTGTTCCTTCAGGTACTTATGGAACGGTTATTGACGTGCAAGTCTTCACTCGGGATAGCGTAGAAAAAGACGCACGCGCTATCAAGATTGAGCAATCGGAATTAGAGAAGATCCGTAAAGACTTACGCGATAAATATCGGATTTTAGAAGATGATACTTATGAGCGTTTAAAACGCTTGTTAGAAGGTAAAGAAGCGTTAAATGGGCCTAAAGGATTGCGTGCGGGTCAAATTATTGATACTGCTTATTTAGACAGCTTACCGCGTGAAAACTGGTTTGCTATCAGCTTGAATAATCACGAGTTGAATGAGCAATTAGAAAAAGCAGCGGAAAGTTTGAAAGAAGAACGCAAACGCTCTGATGAAATGTATGAGGAAAAACGCCGTAAATTAGCACAAGGGGACGATTTAGCCCCCGGCGTGTTAAAAATGGTTAAGGTCTATTTGGCGGTAAAACGGCGGGTACAACCTGGCGACAAAATGGCGGGACGGCACGGAAATAAAGGGGTAGTCTCGATGATTGTCCCTGTTGAAGATATGCCATTTACTGCTGATGGTCGTCCCGTGGATGTCGTGTTAAATCCGTTAGGTGTGCCTTCACGGATGAACATTGGTCAGATTTTAGAAACCCACTTAGGCTGGGCGGCTAAAGGTTTAGGGGTCAAACTCGGCGAAATGCTAGAGGTGATTGCTGAAGCGCGTAAAGCGGCTAATTTATCTGTACCAGAATCACGGCAGTTGTTAGTTTATCTGTTTAATCAACGCATTGAAATTGATGCAGTCTTGGCGCAACGCATTCTTGACGTGGTAAAAACGCTGAAACCGTTAGAAACGGAAGAAGAAGGTGAAATAGTTGTTAAACCTACTTTTATCAGCGATTTGCCAACCCATGAGCAAGTCGTGCGTTATGTTAGAGAATTAGACGACCAAGAAGTTTCAAACCAAGTATTACGCCAATTATTGAAACAATTGCGCCGCTTGAATCAAGAAGATATTGACGCAGTGGACAATTTAAGTGATGCGGAAGTCAAAGCAAACGTACAAGACTCCGTTCATGAATTGCGTGTTTATTTGGATAAAATCTATAACCACAGTGGTAAAAAAGAGCAAATTGACTCACTGAAAGATAAAGAGGTGGTTGAGTTAGCTGCAAATTTACGCCCTGGTGTGCCGATGGCAACGCCAGTATTTGATGGTGCGACAGAAGAAGAAATTAAATACATGTTGGCTTTAGCAGGCTTGCCTACTTCTGGTCAAACACAATTATTTGATGGACGCACTGGTGAAGCTTTTGAGCGTAAAGTAACCATTGGTTACATGCACATGTTGAAATTGAACCACTTGGTTGATGATAAGATGCACGCCCGTTCTACTGGTCCTTATAGCTTGGTAACGCAACAACCGTTAGGCGGTAAAGCGCAATTCGGTGGACAACGCTTTGGGGAAATGGAAGTTTGGGCGTTGGAAGCTTACGGCGCGGCGTACACCTTGCAAGAAATGTTAACGGTCAAATCTGACGACGTGAACGGACGGACGAAGATGTATAAAAACATCGTCGACGGCGATTACCGCATGGAAGCCGGTATGCCTGAATCTTTCAATGTGTTATTGAAAGAAATTCGTTCTTTAGGGATTGATATTGAATTAGAACAAGATTAATCCTAGGGTGTTTAATGCAGCAGTGGCTTAGCGACTGCTGCATTAACCGTTAAAACAAGCCTTTATTGCTTATTAAAATACCTGTCTTCCCTCAATTTAGCATTTCAGCGACGGGGCAAACAATGAAAGATTTACTTAATTTGCTCAATACTCAAGGGCAAATCGACGAATTTGACCGTATTTGTATTAGTTTGGCATCACCTGAAAAAATTCGTTCATGGTCTTATGGTGAAGTCAAAAAACCCGAAACGATTAACTATCGCACGTTCAAACCTGAACGTGATGGCTTGTTTTGTGCCAAAATCTTTGGACCGATTAAAGATTATGAATGTTTATGCGGTAAATATAAACGCTTAAAACATCGTGGTGTTGTCTGTGAAAAATGCGGCGTTGAAGTGACACAAGCGAAAGTTCGCCGCGACCGCATGGGACATATAGAATTAGCCAGTCCTGTTGCTCACATTTGGTATTTAAAATCCTTACCTTCGCGGATGGGGTTATTGCTCGATTTAACTTTACGCGATATTGAACGCGTGTTGTATTTTGAAGCTTATGTGGTCACTGATGCGGGATTCGACACCCCATTAGAACGTGGGCAATTGCTCAACGAAGAAGATTATCTGAATTTAGTTGAAGAGCATGGCGATGATTTCAGAGCCTTAATGGGTGCTGAAGCGATTCATGACTTATTGAAGAGCATTGATTTAGCTTCAGAAGTCAATCGTTTACGCGAAGAAATCGTTAATACCAGCTCCGAAACTAAGATTAAAAAATACACTAAACGCTTAAAACTGATTGAAGCCTTTTTACATTCAGGCAACCGCCCTGAATGGATGGTCATGAAAGTTTTACCCGTGTTACCGCCTGATTTACGTCCTTTAGTGCCGTTAGAAGGCGGACGTTTTGCGACTTCTGACTTGAATGATTTATATCGTCGGGTCATTAACCGTAATAACCGTTTGAAACGTTTATTAGAGTTAAACGCGCCTGATATTATCGTTCGTAACGAAAAACGGATGTTGCAAGAAGCGGTTGACGCATTGTTAGACAATGGTCGTCGCGGTCGCGCCATTACGGGTACGAATAAATTACCGCTCAAATCATTAGCGGACATGATTAAAGGGAAGCAAGGGCGTTTCCGTCAAAACTTGTTAGGTAAACGGGTTGACTACTCTGGACGTTCCGTAATTGTGGTGGGTCCTACGTTGCGCCTGCACCAATGCGGTTTGCCGAAAAAAATGGCGTTGGAATTATTCAAGCCGTTCGTATTTGGTAAATTAGAACTTAAAGGCATGGCAACCACGATTAAAGCAGCTAAGAAATTAGTTGAGCGTGAAGGCCCTGAAGTTTGGGACGTACTCGAAGAAGTGATTCGCGAGCATCCTGTCTTATTAAACCGCGCCCCAACATTGCACCGTTTAGGGATTCAAGCCTTTGAACCTGTGTTAATTGAAGGTAAAGCGATTCAATTACATCCTTTAGTCTGTACTGCTTTTAACGCCGACTTTGACGGCGACCAAATGGCGGTGCATGTGCCCTTATCTATCGAAGCCCAATTAGAAGCACGGGCATTGATGATGTCCACCAATAACGTGTTATCCCCTGCTAACGGTGAACCGATTATTGTGCCTTCGCAAGACGTGGTGTTAGGTTTGTACTACATTACGCGGGAAAAAATGGGCGCGAAAGGCGAAGGGATGAAATTCGCCAACGTTAAAGAAGTGCATCGGGCGTATGAAAATCGTGTTGTCTCCGTACAAGCTCGGGTTGAAGTGCGTTTACGCTTAGTGCACAAAGACGAGCAAGGCAAATTCCATACAGAAATTAAACGGGTAAGTACCACCGTTGGACGGTCATTATTATCTGAAATTTTGCCGCCCGGTTTACCGTTTGAATTTGTTGACGTGCCATTAACCAAGAAAGCCATTTCTAAGTTAATTAACGCTTGTTATCGCCGCACGGGTTTAAAAGACACCGTGATGTTTGCTGACCAGTTAATGTACACAGGTTTCTACTATGCGACTCGCGCAGGGATGTCCATTGGGATTGAAGATATGGTTGTTCCCGATGAAAAACCCGCCATTTTGGAAGAATCCGAGAAGCAAGTTAAAGAAATTGAAGGCGATTATAACTCAGGTTTAATTACCAACGGCGAACGTTATAACAAAGTCGTTGATACTTGGGCACACGCGAATGATAAGTTAGCCAAAGCGATGATGACCAAGCTGAGTAAAGAAGTTGTGTATGAAGCCGATGGTAAAGCACGGATTGGCGCAGATGGCAAAGAAGTTAAACAAGATTCTTTCAACTCTATCTTTATGATGGCAGACTCTGGTGCACGGGGTTCTGCGGCACAGATTCGGCAATTAGCAGGGATGCGGGGCTTGATGGCAAAACCAGACGGTTCCATCATTGAAACGCCAATTACTGCGAACTTCCGTGAAGGGTTGAACGTTTTACAATACTTTATTTCCACCCACGGTGCGCGTAAAGGTTTGGCGGATACGGCGTTAAAAACCGCGAACTCTGGCTATTTAACACGGCGTTTAGTTGACGTTGCGCAAGACATGGTTATTTTAGAAATCGATTGTGGCACAACAAACGGTTTAGAAATGACTGCGTTAATTGAAGGCGGCGACGTTGTTGAGCCTTTACGCGAACGGGTATTAGGTCGGGTTGTTGCTGAAGATGTTTATGTTGCTAGTCAAGATGAACCTGCCATTAAACGCGGCACGCTCTTAGATGAAAAATGGGTAGAGAAAATCGACGGCTTAGGCATCGACTCTATCAGAGTGCGTACGCCAATTTTATGCGAATCGCGTTATGGGATTTGTGCAAGCTGTTACGGTCGCGATTTGGGACGTGGGCATTTAGTCAATATCGGCGAGTCCGTCGGTGTTATCGCGGCGCAGTCTATCGGTGAACCGGGTACACAGTTGACCATGCGTACCTTCCACGTCGGTGGTGCGGCCTCTAAAGCAATTTCAAAGAGCAGTATTGAAGTTAAAGCAAAAGGTAGAGTCGAGTTACGGGTTAAAACCATTTGCAATAGTGAAGGACGCTTTATTGCTGTTTCTCGCTCGGGCGAAATTTGCGTGTTAGATGACCAAAATCGGGTACGCGAACGTCACAAAGTGCCTTATGGTGCGCTGTTCAGTGTGAAAAATGGCGATGCAGTAGAAGCAGGACAAGAAGTTGCAAAATGGGACCCACACACTCACCCCGTTATCACTGAGGTGGCTGGTTTCGTCAGCTTCATGGACGTGTTGGAAGGTGTCACGGTTAACCGTAAAGTGGATGATTTTACAGGTTTAACGCAAATTGAAGTAACCGACCCTAAACAACGTCCGTTACACGCTAAAGACTTGCGTCCTATGATTAAATTGGTTGACGCAGCAGGCAATGATTTATACATTCCAGGCACTGAAATTCCTGTTTCTTACTTCTTACCCGCACGGGCGATTATCACCGTTGAAGAAGGTAAAGAAGTGAACATCGGCGATATTTTAGCGCGCTTACCGCAAGAATCCTCGAAGACTCGCGATATTACAGGGGGTCTCCCACGGGTTGCTGACTTGTTTGAAGCACGCTTGCCTAAAGAGCCTGCGATTTTGGCGGAACGTAGCGGTACAATTAGCTTTGGTAAAGATACCAAGACTAAACAACGTTTGATTATCACGGATAAACAACATGGTAATCAAATTGAGTTACCCATTCCAAAATGGCGGCATGTTAACGTGTTTGAAGGTGAGCACGTTGAACAAGGCGATGTGTTAGTGGACGGCGCGCCCAATCCGCACGATATTTTACGGTTAAAAGGGGTAACCGAGTTAGCCCGTTACATCGTTAATGAAGTGCAAGAGGTGTATCGTTTGCAAGGGGTGAAAATTAACGATAAGCACATCGAAGTGATTGTTCGCCAGATGTTGCGTAAAGTGATTATCACTGATGCAGGTGAAACACGTTTATTGCGTGGGGAGCAATTGGAGCGGGCTAAAGTATTGGAAGAAAATGAAAAAGCCAATTCTGAAAACAAAATGCCTGCCACATGGGAACATGTGTTATTAGGGATTACCAAAGCTTCCTTAGCAACAGAATCTTTCATTTCTGCGGCTTCATTCCAAGAAACCACACGGGTTTTAACTGAAGCTTCTGTAAGCGGACGTTGTGACGACTTACGCGGCTTGAAAGAAAACGTGATTGTGGGACGTTTGATTCCAGCGGGTACAGGCTTAGCTTATCATGATGAGCGGCGGCGGCAACGGCGGCGGCAACAACGCCCCGAACGTCCAGCTCGGCAAATGCTGCCCTTGGATTTATCCGAAGATTCTGGACTTGATGAATAATTAGTAGAAATAAAAAGGGGATATGTGCAAGCATATCCCCTTTTTGCATTTGTTTATTCTCATTGAGAAATGCTTGCGTTGAGCTGTTCGGGTGAGTATCTCGTCTTAATGAGGATTTCCCCCATCGTTGTAACCAAAGGACATTGTTATGAATTCTCCTCTGCTTCCCTTATCTACCGCAGAATTTGAACAACAATTACGCGCCAAAGGTGCGTTGTATCACATACATCACCCTTATCATACGGCAATGTATGCGGGTAAATGTACGCCAGAACAAATTCGTGGCTGGGTTGCTAACCGTTTTTATTATCAAATCAGTATTCCACGCAAAGACGCGGCGATTATGGCAAATTGTCCTGACCGTGAAGTGCGTCGTCATTGGGTGCAACGGATTATTGACCATGATGGTAATGAGCACATGGAAGGGGGAATTGAAGCATGGACACGTTTAGGGGAAGCGTGTGGGATTCCACGGGATGAATTATGGTCATTGCAGCATGTATTACCGGGGGTACGTTTTGCGGTAGATGCTTATGTCAATTTTGCGCGGCAATCCACATGGCAAGAAGCGGCATGTTCTTCTTTAACTGAGTTATTTGCACCGACGATTCATCAACAACGTTTAGATACTTGGCCACAGAATTATCCTTGGATTGAGCAAGCAGGTTTGCAATATTTCCGCAATCGGTTAAAAGAAGCGCGGCGCGATGTTGAGCACGGTTTACAAATTACCTTGAGTCATTTTAATACCCGCGAATTACAAGAAAAAGCTTTGAATATTCTGCAATTTAAGTTAGATGTGTTGTGGAGTATGTTAGATGCCATGTATATGGCTTATGTTGCTGATATGCCTCCTTATTTTAGTGTGCCTAAAAAAGATTAAAAAACCATTAAGTTAAGCGAGCATAAGAATTGTAGGGTGGAATAGCGTAGCGTATTCCACC
>CAZKST010000052.1:0-14592 GCA_964555395.1 uncultured Thiotrichaceae bacterium
TAGGGTGGAATAGCGAAGCGTATTCCACCATTTTGTCTGAACCTTAATTCACTTAATTCTCATAATTAACATAATGAAAAAATTAAGAAAATTATATTAATTATGCGAATTAGGGTTCAGACAATTTTGTAGCGTTTTTTGGTGGAATACGCTTTGCTATTCCACCCTACAAAAACAAGTTAGGCAAAACTTTTAATGCTTCTGGCAAAACTCCAATAACGCCTGATTCACTTGCGCCGCGCCTTCTGAGGCTACGCCGTGCCCGCATTGGGGAATCACTAATAATTCTGAATTAAAAATCAATTTTTGCAATTGATACGCTTGCTCAACGTTAAACCACACATCCTGCTCCCCCCAAATAATCAAAGTCGGCAACCGTAAATTAATTAATTGCTGCTGAATAGACCCCAAATAACAAGGGCGATTTTCCATTGCCTGTTGCAATTCATTCGCCGCTAATTGCGTATCTTCAAATAATTTCAACGTTGCACAACGATAATGTAAATAAGGATACACCAACATTTCAATATCTTGCACACTCATAAATCCCTGTTTAACATGCAATTGCTGATGTTGCCGATGAATCCAACGCAAAGCGGGATTTTTCACTTTCTTCAAAATTTGCGCATGGTCAAACCAACGAATTAATGCCAATGGCATATAATTCATGAGACGCATAAATTGACTTGGCAATTTCTGCGACAAAATCGCGGGCGCGAGAACGCTTAAACTACGAATACGCTGAGGATTTTCAATGGCAAGCGCGAGCGCGACTAAACCGCCGAGCGATTCACCGACTAAATGGACTTTTTCATTAGGACACAAGACATCTAAAATTCGTTGTGTCTCAATAATTTGATGTCCACTAACTTCAGGTAACTCAGGCATATCAGACTGTCCACAACCTTTTGCATCAAAACAAATGACCCGAAAATGTTGTGATAAAGCTTTGATATTATTCCGCCAATTATAACTCCACGTTCCCCAGCCGTGCAGCAACACCAGCGGTTCACCTTGCCCAATTTCGCCATAAGCGATTTTGACAGCCTGCTGATTAGCATCCAGAATAGTGATAAATTGTTGACCTTGTGGAAAAGTATCTGCCCACCATTGCGCGATAATTGTCATAATTTACTGATTACATTTCTATAATAAAAAGGAAAATCATGTCTTATACACCTGCTGATTTAATTCGTCCAGAAATTCTAGCGTTAGCTGCTTATCATGTACAAGAAGCCCATAAACTCATTAAACTGGACGCAATGGAAAATCCTTATTCTTTGGATATGGACACCGTTAAACAATGGTTAGCAGTGATGGAACATGCGCCGATTAATCGTTATCCCGACCCAGCGGCAAACGGCGTAAAAACTTTATTGCGCGAAATTATGGAAATTCCTGAATCATTGGAGTTAATTATTGGCAATGGCTCTGATGAATTAATTCAAATGATTTTATTAACGTTACAAGCAGAAAATCGAGTTGTATTAGCTCCAGAACCCAGCTTTGTAATGTATAAAATCTTAAGTCAAATTGTAGGAATGAAATATGTTGGTGTTCCTTTAAATCCTGAAGATTTTTCTTTAAATTTACCTGCATTTTTACAAGCGATTGAAACGCATCAACCCGCTGTTATTTTCTTAGCGTATCCTAATAATCCCACGGGCAATTTGTTTAAATTAAGTGATATTGAAGCAATTTTAAAAGCGGCTAAAGGCGTTGTTGTCATTGATGAAGCTTACGCACCGTTTACGGATGCACATTGTTTATCATTATTAGCAAACTATCCTAATTTATTAGTGATGCGGACTTTATCAAAATTAGGATTAGCAGGCATTCGTTTAGGCTTTTTAGTGGGAAGCAAAGCATGGTTAGAACACATTGAAAAAACCCGTTTACCTTACAATGTCAATGTGCTTTCTCAATTAACAACGATGTTTGCATTACAACATTATTCAACATTCACAAAACAAACCCAAACCATTAGAGAACAACGGGCAGTATTATTTAAACAACTGAGTCGTTTTTTACAATTAACGGTTTGGGAAAGTGACGCGAATTTTATTTTATTCCGTGTAGAAAACGCCCGCGAAGTTTTTAATCGCTTAAAGCAACACGGTGTATTAATAAAATGCTTAGATGGTGGACATCCGTCTTTAAAAGATTGCTTGCGTGTGACGGTCGGCACACCTGAAGAAAATGAACAATTTTTGCGGGCTTTACAATTAAGTTTAGCTTAGATTTTTAATCTGAACCATAATTTACACAATTTGCTTAATTTACATAAAAAATGATTTTTAAATTGAGAAAATTAAGTTAATTATGTAAATTGTGGTTCGGACAAAAGATGATGAGTTTTAAATTTCTCAGTCTTGCACAAGTAAAAAATACATAATTACTCAATAGAAGCATTTAGAGGGATTCATGGCATCAGAGATGAAAAAATGTGAGAAGCTGCTGTAATGAGAGCGCAAACTGGTTACTACAACACATTAAATGAACATACGGAGATATTAGGACACAAAACTTTAGCGATGGTTAAACGCTACACACATTTATCGAATGAGACGCAGCGGCAGGCACTAGCAAAATTAGCGGAGCTTTGCAAGTAAGTAGGTTAAGGGATATGGAGCGGGTGATGGGAATCGAACCCACGCTATTAGCTTGGGAAGCTAAAGTTCTACCATTGAACTACACCCGCAAAAGGAAATGGATTAATAAATATACTCAATTTTTTGTTTATAGTCAAATTTAAACTTTATTTCTTTAAATGTGTTTAGAAAAATTAAGCTATTCATCTTGTTAATGTATAAAGATAAATTTTAGATAACTTTAAGGGTTTTATTTGTCTAATTGTTTATTTTGTTTTATGCTGTTTATTTATCTTAGACAATCAATTAGTGTATGATTAGTTCTTGAATTTTTATATATTATCATTTTAATTTTTTAAAAAAATTACTTCATATTTTATAATAAGTTACTTATACCCGTATTCTACAATGTCTCTTGCAAAGCTTACGTTCATGACTACTTCTGCTCGAATGCTCTTAATGGGCTTCTTTTCTTTAGGATTATCAAGTTGCGCGACTACTGGTAATAGTATTGACCCTTTAGAGGGCTTCAATCGTCAGATGTTCGCGTTAAATACGACTTTAGATGAAAATATTGTAAAGCCAGTTGCAACCGTTTATAAAGAAATTACGCCTGAGCCTGTTAATCAAGGAATCACGAATTTTTTTAATAACTTGGGTGATGTATTAGTCATTGTAAATGATGTATTACAATTTAAATGGCAACAGGCTGGTTCTGATTCTGCTCGGTTGGTAATTAACTCTACCCTCGGTTTAGCGGGTTTCTTAGATTTGGCAACGCAGTTCGGTTATCCTAAGCATTATGAGGATATTGGACAAACTTTAGGTTATTGGGGCGTTGAAAGTGGCCCTTATTTGGTTGTGCCTGTTTGGGGACCCAGCTCTGTGCGGGATTTTGCGGGCGATGTTGCTGGTACTTATGCCGATCCGCGTAGTTACGTTGGGGGGAGTGAATCCGCAACGCGTACTTTGTATTATTCTACTGAAGCTGTGCGTTTATTGGATAAACGGGCTGATATTATTGGTGTGGATGATATGTTAGATACTGCTTCGCTTGATCCTTATATTTATATGCGGGATGCTTATTTACAGCGTCGCCAATATTTGGTGCATGATGGTAATCCGCCTCAATCTGAGGGTAAGTATGAGGATTTATTTGAGGATTTAGAAGCGAGCGGGGTGTTGTCTGAAGATAAAAAAGGACAGAATCGTTTGCAAACTACCTCAAAAAAATAGAACTAAACTAAACAGAGTAAATCATTTCTAATGCGGTAAGGTCAGTAAAAATGACAATGCAATTTTTTGATTTTCAGAATTTAGAAAAACAAGTTGATGAGTTATTGTTGCAGTGTGTGCGCTTGGCTGATGAAAATGAGTCTTTACGCCTTCAACAGCAAAATTTGTTACTTGAGCGTACTGCGTTGTTGGAAAAAAATGCACTGGCACGAACGCGCATTAAGTCAATGATTGAGCGTTTAAAAGCCATGGAAATTGCTGGGTCTTAGGTGCAAAAGTAGCGTTAGGATAATCTCAGGTGTCAAAAACAATAACGCCCGTTAGTTTAAAAATTTTAGATAAAGAGTATGTTATCGCTTGTCCTGTAGAGGAATATGAGACGTTGCAAGCGTCTGCCAGTTATCTGATGCAAAAAGTGCGCGATACTAAAGAAAGTGGTAAGGTTGTTAGTAATGAGCGAATTGTTGTTATGAGTGCATTAAATATTGTGCATGAATATATGCGCTATAAAAAAGATAAAGATGACGAAATTGAGCATTTAAAAAGTCAATTAGAGCATTTGCAGAGCAAAATTGATCTTGCATTAATGCGCGTAAAGCAGTAATGTAATTGTCATAGAGTTTAACTTTTTTGTTATAACCGTTTTACGGCATCCCCGCTTTACAAAGACAAGTTGCCTGAACCTATAAGCATAGAACGGGAGTATGACGCAACATGGTGTGCCTGCCCATCCAGTTTGGTTTACGAGACTAAATTGTGAAATGGGACGCCTAAAGTGTTTGCTGATGCGCCCACCTGAACCTCCCGGTTCAGCACAGTTCTATGGCGGGCGGCGGATGCCTCTTTCTTCCCCCTTCTTTTGTTTTATTTCCTTTTCACGCTTAGTCAATTTTCTGCTATGTCCGAAACTCCCAAATTAGTTGCTGAATATGAAATGTTTTTAGCCCAGTGGCAAACTGTATTAATGGCGACGGCAAACGCTCAGGGTTCTCCCGAGGCAAGTTACGCGCCGTTTGTGCGGGAAGGATTGCAGTTTTATGTGTATGTCAGTCAATTATCTAAGCACACGCAAAATTTAACGGTGAATCCATCAGTCAGTTTGTTGTGGTTGGAGAATGAACAAACGTGTGAAAATTTATTCGCACGGCAGCGTTTAAGTTTTGAATGTCGCGCAAGTTTAATTGAACGGCATAGTGCAGAATGGGAACAGCGACTGGCGCAATTTGAACAGCAGTTTGGTGAAATAATTCAGACTTTGCGGGAATTGAGCGACTTTAAACTGTTTTGTTTAACGCCGCTCCAAGGAAATTACGTTAAAGGCTTTGGTAAGGCTTATAAAATCGTTGGCGATGAGTTAAAGCAACTTATTCATCGTCGCAATTAGTAATTAAATAAATCATCAACCTCGTTTAAGCCTTGTTGCACTAAGTGCAATAAATCCGCAGGGTTTTCGTCATCGGGTTCTTCGCATAAGATGCAAGTGTAAGCAGATAATGCTTTTAAAGCTTCTGCAATTTTTGCAACAGATTCAACGCTTAAAACCGCTCCCTCTTTTAATTCCCAAGTTTCAGTTTGCATTTTTTTGGACTCCGCAATATAAGAATTTGTTAATATACAAATATAATTATATTGTGCATTTGCAACATTTCAAGAACATTTGAAATAAAATTCAATTATAAACAAACGATCTATTTAAAACTATAGCGAATTATGGCGCGAAGGGAAAAAATTGCATAGGCGTTGCCATTCTATTAACACTATATCCAATTCCGCTTACTTGCCCTGTCATCATGCCTAAATGGTTGCTCATTGCTGCCATATTCAAACTCATAATTTGTATGTTGGAATCCATTGAACCCATTGATTTTTGCATTTTTTCCATGCTTGCATCCATGGCTTGAATATCTTGTCCCATTTGTAAAATGGCTTGATTCATTTGCGGCATTACGGCGATATTTTTTGCCATTTTATCTACAGATTGCTGCATGATTTTCATGTTATTGGTAATTTCTACGAAGTTGTCATTCATAGAACTCATATATTTAGACATATCATTCATGCGCGTGGTGATGTCGTTCATATTGGTAGTGAGCGTATAGATTAGGAAAAACATTGCTGCGGTTAACAATGTCATTCCAATCATACTAAAACGGATAATTTGGGTAGTCCGTTTACCAATGCGCACACTTAACTCATCTCGCAATTTCATTGAGTTATTAAAATCTGCCATTGCAAGGCGATATTCATGAATAATGCCTGAAAAACCTATGTTTGGATCTGGCGTATCAGTCGCCGGTGTTTGGAGGGTATCGGTCATTATAAAAACCTTTTGTGGAGTAATTTAAATAAAAGTGCGTAAATTACGTTTTTTATCAACCTGAATGATAAATCACATAGATGTTATTCAAGATTGTTCTGAATGACTGTGTGTTTTAGTAGAAATTATTATTTGGTCAAGCTCTATAACTTGACTCAGTTTATCTTAATATCTGTCATTATTTTAATAAGACATTTCTGATATAGTTTAACAGGATTAAGTATTGTTAAATGGCAAATACGGGGAATTTGCCTGCTATAAGGTTATCGGTTGTTCGCTAAGCTAGCATTATGATTACATAAAGAGCTGTTAAGATAATAAACTAAATTAGAATAAAATAATATTATAAATATTCTATTCGGTTGTATGCTTTATTGTAGTGGACGTAATTATACGTTTTTGTAATCTTAAATCCTATTGCCATACCCCTCATTTACAGTCAGAGGACACACACATGTCTGTACCCATTCAGTTAAGTAATATGTTTCGTTCAACCCGCGAAACAAATTTTCATGGTAGGAAACTTTCCGCACTTAGTTTATTGATTTCTATTAGTTTACTAAGTAGTTCATGGGTTTATGCAGAATCTTCAACCATAAATAACGCCAGTTTTAGTGTGGCAGAACAAACAATTACCAGCGAACAGCAGTTTGAAGGCGTTGTAGAAGCGGTTAATCAGGCGACGATAACTGCGCAAACTGCGGGACAACTAACCGAAGTTAATTTTGATGTTGATGATTATGTGCAAAAAGGACAAGTGATTGCTCGTATTCGCAGTATTGAACAGCGCGCCACGACTGACCAAACTAAAGCCCAAGTTGCAGAAGCGGAAGCGTATTATCGTGTTGCGCAAAGTGAATTTAATCGCGTAAAAAGTATTTTTGATAAACAAGCAATTTCAGCGTCTCAAATGGATAAAGCGCACGCGGATTTATCCGCTGCACAAGCCCGTTTAGAAGCAGCTCGCGCTAATGCCCGCCGCGTTTCTACACAAGAACAATACACCAGTATTGTTGCACCTTATAGCGGTTTAGTGATTCAACGCCACATGCAAACGGGGGAAATCGCAAATATCGGTTCGCCGATTATGACTGGTTTATCTTTAGATGAATTGCGGGTTGTTGCTAATGTACCGCAAACAAAAATCCAAGAATTGCGGCAACATAAAAAAGCCCGAATTTTGGTCAATATGGGCAATGAAACCAAATCTATTGAAAGTACAAAAGTCATTATCTCGCCCATCGCCGATGTGCAATCGCATACTTTTAAAGTGCGCATTGAGTTACCGCCCAAAATTGGCGGATTATATCCAGGGATGTTTGTTAAAGTTGCGATGAAAAGTGGCGAAGAAAAAGCATTAATGATTCCTGTAGAATCTGTCGCTTATCGTGGCGAAGTGCGGGCCGTTTATGTGCAAGGAGCAGATAAAAAAATCAGTATGCGTCAAGTGCGTTTAGGGGAGCAACGCGGCGAAGCGATTCAAATTTTAGCGGGTTTAAATGCAGGTGAAATCGTGATGCGTGACCCCGTAGCAGCAGTTGATATTTATAAATTACAACAAATGCCCTCAAAAACGGCAACAGGGGGGCATTAATGGAGCATCAACACCCTGATAAAGCGGCTGAACCCGCACCAATGGGAATTGCGGGCAGTATTGCGAAACAGTTTTTAGTTACGGAAATCACGCCGTTATTAGCGTTAGTGGGTTTATTGCTGGGTTTATTCGCCATTGCAATCACACCCCGCGAAGAAGAACCGCAAATTAATGTGACTTTTGCCAATGTTTTCATTCCCTTCCCTGGTGCATCGGCGCGTGATGTGGAGCAAATTTTAAGCACGCCTGCTGAGCAAAAGTTTTCTGAAATTGAAGGTATTGACCATGTTTATTCTATTTCTAGACCTGGCATGGCAATTTTAACCATTCAATTCAAAGTTGGACAAAATCGCACCGCCGCAATTTTGCGTTTGTATAACACGGTTTTTTCTAATCAAGATTGGCTACCCACTAATTTAGGCGTATTACAACCGATTGTAAAACCTAAAGGGATTGACGATGTGCCAATTATTACCATGACTTTGTGGACAGATGACCCCAAAAAAAGCGCGTATGATTTGCAAAATATCGCACACACCGTTGAAGCCGAGTTAAAACGGGTCAAAGGAACACGCGATATTTACACCGTTGGAGGCGTGGATAAAGTCATCCGCATTGATTTAAATCCCAGTAAATTAAATGGTTATAAACTTTCTGTTGACCAACTACGTCAAGCTTTGCAAGGCGCGAGTTCGGCATTAGACACGGGCGCGATTGTGAGCCATGACCAAGAAATTTTAATTCGTACAGGACAATTTTTAAGCAGCACGGAAGATGTTGCTAATTTAGTGATTGGGGTTAGTGAAAATAATCCTATTTATTTACGCGATGTTGCAGATGTTTCTTTATCCATGGGCGATGCTGAGCAATATGTCTGGTTTGGGACAGGGCCCGAAGCGGCGGTTAAAGAGATTCAACAGCAAGGCAAATTTCCTGCGGTCACTTTAGCGATTGCTAAACAACCGGGTGTGAACGCGGTAAATGTTGCTAATCAAGTGGTTGAACGTTTTGAGCAGTTGCGCGGCGTATTTATTCCTGACGATGTACACAGCACCATTAGCCGAAATTATGGCGAAACAGCCAATTACAAAGCGCAAAAATTGATTGGCAAACTGAGCTTTGCAACTTTTTTCGTGGTTATTTTGGTGTTGATTGCTTTAGGCTGGCGTGAGGCGTTTATTGTAGGCTTAGCGGTGGTGATTACGCTGTTAATTACCTTGTTTGCGTCATGGGCGTATGGTTTTACGTTAAATCGGGTTTCATTATTCGCGCTGATTTTCTCGATTGGGATTTTGGTCGATGATGCCATTGTGGTGGTGGAAAATATTCACCGACATATTCATTTAGGCGCGAAAAATTTATTAGAAGCCATTCCGCTGGCAGTGGATGAAGTGGGGGGACCGACCATTTTAGCCACGTTCACCGTTATTGCTGCCTTGTTGCCGATGGCGTTTGTGTCGGGGTTGATGGGACCTTATATGAGTCCGATTCCGATTAATGCCAGTATGGGCATGTTAATTTCGCTAATGGTCGCGTTTGTGTTTACGCCGTGGCTTACTTATAAAGTTTTGCGCCGTTGGTTTGAACGTTATCTCGCGAAACATGCCCACCAAGCCCATGATGCGCATGAAGAAACGCCTAGTTTAAGTTATAAAATTTTTGACCGCGTTGTACGTCCTTTTTTACGCTCCGCATTTTTACGCTTTTTGTTGATTGTCAGTATGTTAGTGTTAATTGTTGGCTCGTTAATGCTCGTGGTTACGCAACATGTTGTGTTAAAAATGCTGCCGTTTGATAACAAGTCCGAATTTCAAATTGTGCTTGATATGCCTGAAGGCACAAGTTTAGAACGAACAGCACAAGTATTGTCTGAATTGAGTGATTATATTGCGAAAGTGCCTGAAGTCACTGATTATCAAAGTTATGCGGGGACTGCATCGCCAATTGGTTTTAATGGTTTAGTGCGTCAATATTATTTGCGGTCGGGGGCAAATGTTGGTGATATTCAAGTCAATTTAGTCGATTCACATCATCGCAAACGCACCAGTCATCAAGTCGCGCTGTCTTTGCGTGAACCTTTGCAAACGATTGGAAAACGCTATCAAGCCAATGTCAAAATTGTTGAAGTGCCGCCGGGTCCGCCTGTGCAATCGCCTTTAGTGGCTGAGGTGTATGGTTTGGATTATGACGGGCAAATGCAATTAGCCAAACAAATTGAGCAGGAATTTTTAAAAGTAGCGGATATTATTGATGTTGATACCTCAGTTGAAAGTCCTGCGCCGCGTTTAATTGTGCAAGTTGACCAGCAAAAAGCCGCACGGTTGGGGGTTTCTCAAGATGCGGTGACGCGGACAATTAACAGCGCGTTGAATGGTGAAGATGTCGCTTTCTTGCATAATGCAGTTGTTAAATATCCGATTCCATTACGTTTACAATTGAGTATTGCTGACCGCGCCAATTTGGAAGTTGTGCAATCGCTACAAATTAGAAGTCAAACGGGAGCAATGGTTCCATTATCTGAATTTACTTCAGTGATTGAAAGTAAACGGGAAAATACCATTTACCACAAAGATTTATTAGCGGTTGTGTTTGTTACGGGCGATATGGCGGGACATTTAGACAGTCCGTTATATGGGATGTTTCAGATTTATGAAAATTTGAAATCGTTAACCGTGTCTAGTGGTAATTATCCATTGGAACAATTCTTTACGGTACAACCTGTTAATCCTTATCGTTATGGGATTAAATGGGATGGCGAATGGCAAGTTACTTTTGAAACGTTTAGAGATATGGGCATTGCGTATGCGGTGGGGATGATTTTGATTTATCTGCTGGTTGTTGCACAATTCCGCTCTTATTTAGTGCCGTTGATTATTATGGCTCCGATTCCGTTGACCATTATCGGGGTAATGCCTGGACATGCGTTATTACATGCGCAATTTACCGCGACTTCTATGATTGGCATGATTGCATTGGCGGGAATTATTGTGCGCAATTCAATTTTGTTGGTTGATTTTATTAATCAACAAGTTGAAAATGGAATGCCTTTTGAGGAGGCAGTCGTACAATCTGGCGCAGTGCGGGCGCAGCCGATTATTTTGACGGGCTTAGCGGCAGTTTTGGGCGCATTTTTTATTGTGGATGACCCCATTTTTAGCGGCTTGGCGGTATCGCTTATTTTCGGGATTTTTGTTTCTACGGTATTAACTTTGGTAGTTATTCCTGTGTTGTATTACAGTGCAATGCACAAGAAATTTGAGAAGTTACATGCAACGCATTAATATTTAAAAGTCATTAAGTTAAGTACAAATGTAGGGTGGAATAGGCGCAAGCCGTATTCCACCGTTTGTTTTATCCTCTGTTTTACGCAATTTTGGCAGAGTGGCAGAGCTTTATGGTGGAATACGCTGCGCTATTCCACCCTACATTTGTTGTTTAACTGCATAACTCCTACTTACTCAAATATAAATTAGCATTTTCTAACTCACTGCAAATTTATCCGTAGCCTCAATCAACGCAGACACAATGCCTTTTTCAAAAGCAGAATGCCCAGCATCGGCAATCAATTTTAATTCCGCCATCGCGCCCCACCGTTGCGCCAATTCCCAAGCAGAAATTGCAGGACAGATTACATCATAACGCCCTTGCACAATGACTGCAGGAATATCTTTGATTTTATCCACATTTTCCAATAAATAATTATCCGTAGGCATAAAACAATTATTTATAAAATAATGGTTTTCAATGCGCGCAAACGCATCTGCAAACTTATCTTGTGCAAAACCCGTCATCATTTCTATATCAGGCAATAACTTACTTGTGCTTGCTTCCCACACACTCCAACGCCGCGCCGCCTCTGCGCGCACTGCCATATCGTCACTATTCAAACGCTTATGATACGCCGCCACAAAATCATGCCGCTCATTTTCAGGAATAAAATCGCGATAAGCTTGCCAATAATCAGGATAAATAAAATGACAACCTGCTTGATAAAACCACTGAATTTCCTGCTGACGCACCAAGAAAATCCCGCGCAAAACCAATTCTGTACAACGCTCAGGATGAGAAGTGCTATAAGCTAACGCCAAAGTACTCCCCCAACTACCGCCGAACACCTGCCACCGCTCAATGCCTAAATGCTGGCGTAATTTTTCAATATCACTCACTAAATCCCATGTGCTATTCTCTCGTAATTCAGAATGTGGCGTACTTTTTCCACAACCGCGTTGGTCAAATAAAATAATTCTATAACGCGCTGGATTAAAAAATCGCCGATGTTCTTCACTGATACCCGCACCCGGTCCGCCATGCAAAAAAACGGCAGGTTTGCCATTAGGATTGCCAACTTGTTCATAATACAAAGTATGTAAATCAGAAACAGCTAAATAGCCATGGTCATAGGGTTCAATCGCGGGATAAAGTTCGCGCATGAATTACATCTCCTAAACAAATTAATAGTATTTTTCTCGAGAAAAGTTATGTCGTATTCGTTTGATTTTGCTTATTGTTCTATCACGCCCCCTTCAGCCAGCGCAGTATTACGCGAACAGGCTGAAGACTTTCAAGTTAATGAATTATTAGGCTTTCAGCCCACTGGACAAGGGGAGCATGTGCTATTACAAGTGCGTAAACGTCATGCAAATACCCACTGGATTGCAAAACAATTGGCGAAATTTTGCCAAGTCCCGACAGGACATGTTTCGTATGCAGGTTTAAAAGACCGTCACGCAGAAACGACACAATGGTTTAGTGTACATTTAGCGGGCAAACCCGATTTAGCTTGGGAAACCTTTAGCGACCCCGAAGCCGAAATTTTACAAACAACGCGTCATAACCGTAAATTAAAACAGGGCGCGGCAATTGGCAATCAATTTGTCATCACCTTGCGCGACGTTGTAGGCGATAAAAACGACATTGAACAGCGATTGCAGCAAATTAAAAATGACGGTGTGCCTAATTATTTTGGTGAACAACGCTTTGGCATTAACGGGCAAAATATCAATAATGTCGCTGCTTTATTTGCGGGCACATTAACGCCCGCCCCAGACCGTCAAGTGCGCGGTTTATATTTATCCGCTGCCCGTTCTTATTTATTCAATCATTTACTTTCAGAGCGCATTAAACGCCATTGTTGGAATAAAGCTATTGATGGCGACGTTGTACAACCCAGCCACTCACACACGGCTGTTTTCAGTGTAGAAACGGTTGATACAGAACTAGAACAACGAATTAACCGCTTTGAAGCGCATCCCGCCGCGCCTTTGTACGGGACAGGCAAACGCTTGACGCAACTCGCAGCGGCTGCTTTAGAAGATGAAGTTTTTGGACGTTTTTCCGATTTTTGCCAAGGCTTGCAACAAGCAGAATTGCAACAAGATTTTCGTCCCATGCGCGTGTTAGCTGAGCAATTAACATGGCAATGGTTAACGGAGGATATATTACAAGTTGCTTTTCAATTACGTTCGGGTGCATTTGCGACAACAGTTTTACGCGAAGTTGTGAATATGCAAACCCAAACAAATTACAGCGAATCTTAGATTTTTATCGTTGTAGGGTGGAATAGCGTAGCGTATTCCACCATTTTGTCTGAACCCTAATTCGCATAATTTTCTTGATTAACATAATGAAAAAATTAAGGAAATTAAATTAATTAAGTGAATTGTGGTTCAGACAATTTTACGGTGGAATACGCTTTGCTATTTCATCCTACAATACCCACCCTACATTTTAAGACTTAAAATTTAACTAAATCCTATTCTTTGCAATTAGGTAAAACACTGATACGGTTTAGATTTATATACGTTCCCCATTGCATAATCCCAATGGTTTGCTCTGCTTTAGTCGCTTGAATTTGAACAGTGATAGGTGTAGCAGTCGCATTCTTTAATGCAAGCGGCAAATTCAGCGGCACATACTTCTCACCTTTAGGGGTGATTAAACCATAAAATCCCCCTTCTAAATCAATATAGCTTAATTCTGCTGAGCTTGAAATAATTTCAACTGCTTGGAGTTGAGCACTGCTAAAACATAATAGTAAAACACTGAAAATAAAGCGCATTTTTCCACCCGACTGTTTGTTTTATCAAAGAATTAAACATGCTAAGTATAAAACTAAATAAACTTAAACCTTTATATACTTTTTTTATATAATTCTGTATTTAATCTATGTCAATAAACTATTTGACACTCCTTAAGTAAAGCAATATATTAGTAAGCTCTAATATAAAATATAGCCTTGCAAATTAAATAAATAGAATTTAGTAGTCTATTCCTTTCTTTTAATCCACGGAGTGACAGTCATGAAATCTTTGAAAGTTTTAGCATTATCTGCGTTATTAGGTACATTCGCTGCCGCACCTGCTCAAGCCCAATGGTGGGGTCCTGGTTGGGGTGGTGGTCCTTGGGGCGGCCCTTGGGGTGGTCCTGGTTCTTCTTTCTCTGATTTCGGACCCTTTGATGGTAATGGCTGGGGTGATTTCAGCATGAGCATGAACGGCGGCGGTCGTGGTTATGGTAACGGTCGTTACTATGGTTACAACGCGCCTTATGGTTATGGCTATCCATACGGCGGTTACACACCTTATGGTGGCGGCTACGGCGCACCTTATGGTTATGGTGCTTATGGCGCACCTTACGGTGCTGCACCTTATGGTTACGGTGCTGTTCCTCCTGGTGTTGCTCCTCAAGTAGCTCCTGCACCAGTTCCAACTCCAAGCAAATAAGTTTTAGCTTGAGTTTGCAGCAAATTAAAAACCTGCTAGGTTGTCACAATCTAGCAGGTTTTTGTTTTAAAAAGATATTTGTAATTTGTAGGGTGGAATAGCACAGCGTATTCCACCAAAAAACGCTACAAA
>CAZKST010000053.1:0-14391 GCA_964555395.1 uncultured Thiotrichaceae bacterium
TTATTCCGCGTGAAATTTATCCTACCCATAATCCATTACAAAGTGCTTTACATTTTCTTTCTTTTTACATTTTAGGAATGTGGGTTTGTCACTATCAACATTTACTTTTAAAATGGGTGAATTATTGCGCTATTGGTGTTGTATTATTTATACTTTTATTTACTTTGCATTGGTTTGCAGTTCACGCTTTTGGAGAAAATGCGTTAATTGCAAAAGCATTGTATGTAAGTAAATTTACTTTAGGTTGTTTTGTTTTAGTGGCTTTATTTTATAATTTTGATAAATTTTTAGGAAATTCTTTAAATTTCCTTGCTGAACCCAGTTTCGGAATTTATTTTATTCACAATTATTTTGTAGTGTTATTTGAAAAAATCCTCGCAAAATTACATTTCACCATTCCCGCCAATTTCTTCACATTTCTAATATGGGTTTTCATTATTACAGGCTGTTCGTATTTAACCTTAATGCTCATTAAACGCCTATTCGGTAAAAATAGCCGTATGTTGGTGGGTTATTAAGTTTAATTAGCATAATTTAAAAACTACTTCCGCCAAACAGGAGACCAATCGTCAAAATCACCTATGGGGTGCTCATCAATCAACAAGGTATAAAGCGGTTCGGCAGGGAAATCGTTTAGCCGAATTTTCCAAATTTTTCCCGCAACTTTAGCCGTGTAAGGAAATTCTGGGTGCTGGCTTTTTTCCCATTGAATTTCTTGTTGCAAACAAGTAGCAAGAGAAAGGTGATTCATGGCGATTGTTCCTCTTTCTTTACACCATATTTCTCGTTGTATTCTTTATTGGTGCGGTCAGAACTGTTAATAATATCAGTATATACCGCTTCGCCTTGTAAACCTTTTGCCCGATTTTTCTCTACTAAATAATCAAAGGTAGGACCATCAGGATTACCATATTTTTCTTGGTCTCGCGCATGTAAAGCAGCGATTTCTTGCAGATTGGGCATCATCGCCCGCGCTGCTAAACGGGCACAATGGCGGATTTCATGGGCTTTTTTTGCCCGTTCTTCTAGGCTTATCCCTTCTTGTATCCATTGTTCATTGAGTTTTGGAATTTTATCAACCGTAGCGTTATACCATTGGCGAATTTCTGCATTGGTTTTAAGCGTGGCTTCCGTGACAGAAGCCTTGTTTATCAGCGTATTGGGAGTAGCAACAACCGCCGCAGTATTTGGAGCGGGGATTTGCGTTTCAGCATAAACAAGGTTTTGAGAAAATATTAAAATTGCTAGAAAAATGAGGCTGAATAGCTTCTTCATTATTTTCTCCTAAAAATAAGAGCTAAGCTATCATTGCTATTGGGGCGGGATATAAGATTTTCAGCGTTAAAAAGCGATAAATTTTATCTGAACCCTAATTTACTTAATTGATTTAATTTTCTTAATTTTTTCATTAAGTTAATCAGGAAAATTAAGTGAATTAAGGTTCAGACAAATTAAATATTACGCATTTTAATATTTAAAGTTTGAATACGATAGGCAATTTGGCGGGGAGTCATGTTTAACAGCCGTGCAGCTTTTGCTTGCACCCAGCCCGCTTGTTCTAAAGCAGCAATAATTCGTTCACGCTCATCAATACTTTCATCATTTAAGTCAATTCGTTGTGATGAGGCAATATTGTTATTTGCGGGTGTAACAGATAATTTTTCCTCAATGCCCGTTAAACTAATTACATTGCGATCAATGGTTTCGTTTTCGCACATAATCGCCGCACGTTCTAAGCAGTTTTCTAATTCCCGCACATTTCCAGGCCATTCATAGCGCATTAATAAACGAATTGCGCTGTCTGTCAGCTCTAATTTGCGCCCTTGCGCTTTGGCAATTTTGGTAATTAAAAAGCGTGAAAGCTCTGGAATATCTTCCGCCCGTTCGCGTAATGGCGGTAATTTGATTGGCATAACGTTGAGTCGATAATATAAGTCCTCACGAAATGTCCCTTCATCGACTGCACCTTCTAAATCTACATTAGTTGCTGCAATTAAGCGCACATCAATTTTAATTGTGCGCGTCCCGCCGACCCGCTCTAATTCACCTTCTTGCAATACTCGCAATAATTTAGCTTGGAAAGCGGGGGAAATTTCGCCGATTTCATCTAAAAATAATGTGCCACCGTCTGCCCGTTCAAAGCGTCCTTTATGTTGATTAACTGCGCCGCTGAACGCCCCTTTTTCATGTCCAAATAATTCTGATTCTAATAAGTTTTCAGGCAATGCTGCGCAGTTAACGCGGATAAATTCGCCAGAATGACGCGGAGAATTGTAGTGAATTGCATTTGCAATCAATTCTTTACCTGTGCCAGACTCGCCGCGAATTAAAACGGTTGTATTCCATTTTGCCACTTGTCGCACCATGTCAAACACACGTTGCATCGGTGGCGAATGTCCCATAATGTTGTCAAAACCATAATTGCTGCGCACTGTACGCCGTAAACGATCGCGTTCATCGGCAATGTCGCGTTTTTCGATGGCGACTTCATTGGCTAAACGCACAATTTGCGCAATCATTTGTGCGACCATTTCCATAAAACGGGCGCGTTCATCTAACAGCGCATCGGCTGGGCTATTAGGTTGTGCGGCTAAAACACCAATGAGTGAATTGCCGACTAAAATCGGCACACCAATAAACGGTAATGCCCGTTCATATAAACCTAAACGGTCTAAAAAGCGTATATCATCACCCGCTCTTGGGATGACTAATGCGCGTTCTAATTGCATTACCGTTCCAATAATGCCCTCGCCTTCACGGTAGGTGAAACGGGGAGGCGTTTGTTTGTTGCCAACATAAACTGCGTTAATAGACATGCCGCTGTCTTCGCGTAACGTGACAACGCCATATTGCATCCCTGCAAAATCGTGTAATACCTTTAAAACCTCTTGCAAAGTTTCTTGCAAATTTAATGAGCGACTGAGCACTTTACCAACTTGGAATAAAGCTTCTAATTCTGCTTCAATCAGTTCAGCACGCGTCGTTAAGCGAGTTGTTGCGATGGTCACAATAGGTTATTCCTGTCACTATTCCTTTGGACGGGTAATGGGAAATTGCACAATAAAACGACATCCTTCTGTATAGGCAGGGTCAATTTGAATCGTACCTGAATGTAAATTGACCACTTCTTGTACAGTGGTGAGTCCTAAACCTGCACCTCGATTATTTTTGCTTTTAGTGGTGAAAAATGGCTCAAATATGCGTAATTTCAGCGCGTCTGGAATCCCACTCCCAGTGTCCTCAATCACTATCGTTAAACTACTTTCTGCATCATCAATAGTCGTGCGAATCCGCAATTCTCTTTCTTTATGGCGATTATCTTGCATTGCTTCAATCGCATTGTCGATAAGATGTTTAAATAAACTGCGTAAACGGGCTTTGCGTCCTACTAAGGGCGGTAAAACCAGTGAAGGTTGCCAATCTACTGTAATGCCATTTGCTAGTAATTTGCGCGTGGTTAAAGTTAATACATCCCGCAACACTTCATTTAAATTGGTAGGTAAAATCGGTTCTTCGTTAAAAGTAGGAATACTTTGTCTTAAGTATTCAATGGCTTGATTCGCTGTTCCTAAAGCCTCTTTGAGCGCATCGGCTAACGGGTCAGTTACGCCTTTAGATTGGGCGCGCCGTTCTAACATGCCGACGGCAGCGGTAATCATGTTAATGGGCATTTGAAATTGATGAATTGCGCCTGTTAAGGTTTCACGCATGTTTTCAATGGCTTCCCCTTCGGCTTGTAAAGCGCGCAAGGCATTCATTCGAACTTCTTCTTGTTGCCGTTTTAGTTCGGTTACTTCTTTTGCAACTAATAAAAAGTAGCTTTGTTTACGAAGTTCAAAAAAAGCATCTGCACTGGTATCGCGCTCTTTAAACCAATTGCCAGAGCAAGTGAACCAACGATGTAAACCTTTTCTGCTAAATTCCACTTCAACTTCACGGTCAACAAAACTGCCATCGTGTAATTTTAAATTATGCCAGCGTTCTATTCCTAATTCTTTTTGAATCGCGGCTAAAAAAACTTTAGTGGGTTCATTACCGCGAAAATCACTGATTAATTTTTTATATTCTTGATTGTCTAAAATTACTTGGTAATTTTCATCAAGCAAGGCAATCATCACGGGCGCGGAATCGACTACGGATTCAATTAACGCTTTTTGACTCTTTACTTTTTGTTCTAAATGATAAACCTCTGTCATATCGCGGTGCATACCTAAATAGTAAGCACATTCGCCTTGGGTATTTAAAACAGGGGCAATCGTTACTTCTGCTAAATAGCGTTCTCCACTTTCACGACGATTTACTAACATGCCTGTCCATGGTAATTTTTGTTGTAAACGTCCCCACAGTGTTTTATACACAATAGAGGGCGTACTTTTGTCAGATAAAACGGATTCATTGCAGCCTAATAATTTCTGGGCTGGATAACCCGTAATAAGTTCAAATGCTGGATTTGCATATAAAATATTACCTGCTAAATCTGTAATAGAAATCGCGGTTTGTGCTTGTTCAACAACTTCAAAAAAGAGTGAAGGCGCAAGATGATGTTTATTTTGCTGCACAGCATCTTGAAAGACTTTTAAAATGTCTGGCGGGGTATTCGGCGGCGGATTGCTGACAAATTGCGCGAGCGCATCTGACAGCAATTTGAGATGAGGAGAAAAAGAGGTTGCTGAAGGTGAAATCAATTGTTTTTCAATCATCATAATTTTCCAAAGTCCACAATTTTAACACCTCTTAACGATTTTTCCATCTCAAGCAAAAGCCATTTGAGACAGGTCAGCGGTGTATTTTAAGTTAGTGTAAAGGATTTATTTATCTTTGATAAGATAAACATTCACACCCTTACAACCGATGTCTGTCTTTATATAAAAATGGGATATGCTCGTGAGGGGTGAAAATAGTCAGCAAGTCTCTCTCTCCTTTAGCTTTTTTACTTAGCCCTAACAAATCCGCAATGTGTAATTAATCATCGTCATCATCATCGTCGTCATCGCTGCCATTAATGGGTTTGATTTTTTTCGGGTCGGCGGTAATTTGGCGATAAATTTCAACACGGTCGCTTTCTTGTAATACAGTATCTAATTTAACAATTTTGCCGTAGATACCTACTTTTTGTTTGTTTAAATCAATACTTGGAAAGCGTTTTAAAATTCCAGATTGTTCGATTGCTTGTTGTACGGTGCTACCAACTGGAACTTCTAACTGTAACCAAGCTTGTTGGTCGATCCCGCCTGAATAAGCAACACCGATATTCATTTTAGAGTTGACCAGTTGTTCATAATCTAAAACTGCCATAATCGTTTAACCTCAGCTGTAGGTTTTTACTATTCGCTTATATTTTAAAAAGATGTCTCTCTTGCTGTTTGACACAAGAGAGACGATTTAAACTTTTATTTAGCAGCTAAAGCAGCATCGCTATTATCTAATGCGGCTTGTTCCTGTTTCTTAGCAAAATATTGGTCAATTGCCCGTTTGCCTGCCAACATGAATGCCATTACTAAGAAGCCACCCGGGGGTAAAATCATTAATAAATAGCCTTTATAATCAGGAATAATGGTCATTTCTAAAAATGAGAAATGGCTACCTAATAACATAGGTGCACCCATGAATAATGTGCCGCTACCTAAAATTTCGCGGATACCGCCCATTGCCACCAATGCTGCTGTAAATCCTAAGCCCATCATTAAGCCGTCTAAACCTGAATGTACAACAGTGTTACGACAAGCAAAAGCTTCCGCCCGTCCTAATACCACACAGTTAGTCACAATTAATGGAATAAATAAGCCCAATACTTTATATAAATCGTGTAAAAAGGCGTTAATCATCATGTCGGCAACCGTCACAACTGCCGCGATTAACAAAATGAAGACTGGAATCCGTACTTCATCTGTAATGATGTTACGAAAAACGGCAATCACCATCCCCGTTAAAGCTAACACAGCAGTGGTACATAATCCCATCCCTAAACCGTTAGTTGCGGTTGAAGTCACGGCTAATAACGGACACATGGCTAATTGCTGCGCTAAAATCGGGTTGTTATCCCATAAACCATCCCGAATAATACTTTTATAGGTAGTGCTCATGACAAATTTTCCTCAAAATTAGCTGGCTTTAGGGTGAACTACACGAGAACGCGGCGATTCTGGTTGTTCAGGCGCAGGTGTAGTGGGGACAACAGGTTGTTGTACGGCTGGAACAGGAACAGCAGGTCGACTTTGTGCTTGTTCTAAGGCCAGTTTGTTGTCGGCGAAAAACTGCAAACCTTGTTTAACCGCTTTTACATAAGCCCGTGGCGTAATGGTTGCGCCTGTAAATTGGTCAAAAATGCCTTTGTCTTTTTTCACTGCCCATAATTCTGCTGATGGATTGCCTAAAGATTTACCATCAAAACTTAACACCCATTTATTTTTATTTAATTCAATTTTATCAGCTAAACCAGGGGTTTCTTTGTGTGATAAAGTGCGCACACCCAAAATTTTGCCGTCTTTATCCACCGCCATGATGAGGACAATATCGCCACCATAGCCATAAATTGACATTTGATAAGCGGCGGCTGTTAGCTGTCCATTTTGGCGCGCTACAAACACTTGTTTAGCTTTGCCATCAACATCTTGAATTGTGACAGCATCATTTAATAAATCATTGTCATGTAAAGCAGCGGGAATAACTTGTTCTAAAGAAATTCTTTGTTCTTCAGCGCGGGCGGCTTCAATGGCGGAATGAGTTTCTAAACTGCCAATTAACACCGCCATACTGGTAATTAAACCAATCCCACCCAATAGACCGCCATGATAGCCTAGCCGTTTACGATATTCTGGAATTGTATTTGTAGTCATTGCAAAAAATCCTCTACTACAGCGTATCGTTTAAGAACGCGGTTTAACGTCAATTGGTTTACCACTATAAGTCCGACCATAAATCCGTGGACGTACATAATGGTCAATTAAAGGTGCTAACGCATTCATTAACAGCACAGCGAATCCTACGCCTTCAGGAAATGCGCCCCAAGTCCGAATCACATATTCAATTAAGCCAATGCCAATTCCGAAAATAATTAAACCTACTTTGGAAGAAGGGGCTGTCACTGGGTCGGTTGCAATGAAGAAAGCAATTAATATCGCGCCACCATTGAAAATATGGAAGAAACCGCCTGCAAAACGGTCTGGATTAATAAAAGAAAAAATTGTAGCAATAATAAAGGAGGTAGCTAACATTGCTACTGGCACATGCCATGTAATAATCTTTTTGTAAATTAAGTAAATGCCGCCTAATAATAATAAAAGTGCGGAAGTTTCTCCCATACTACCTAAACGCCAGCCGAAGAAAGATTCAAGCGCGCTATAGTGTTGTAATGCTTCAGTTGCGGTGTGTCCCATTGACATTTGGGTTTTTAAATACCCTAGTGCGGATGCACCTGTAAAACCATCAGGATTAGGAATCACGCCACCAAAGGTAATGCCTAAACTGTCAATAATGCCTGGGGCATGTGCTGTAAATAAAGGGGTTGGATGAATCCATGTTGTCATTTCTACAGGGAAAGCAATCAATAGCATAACCCGCGCTAACATGGCAGGATTAAACACATTTTGACCCAAACCACCATACATGTGTTTGCCAATAATCACCGCAAAACAAACCCCAACCACAGCAATCCACCAAGGAGCCCATGGGGGTAAAGACATTGCAACTAACCAACCTGTAAGTACCGCTGAACCATCATTTAAAAATGGCACAATGGGTTTTTTCATAATCCAAAGCATTAAGGCTTCGCTGGCTAAGGCGGTTAATAAAGAAACAATTAACAGATATAAAACAGGAAAACCAAAAATACACACGCCGAACAACGTAGCGGGAATTAAGGCTAAAATCACTTGACGCATGATATAGCCGACAGAAATCGGGGCGTGAGCATGAGGCGCACTAACGAGTGGAACTGCAATTGCGGGGGCATTCATAGAGAGATTACCTTCATTTTTTTCACTATCCCCAGCGACAAGGGATAAGCAATTGTTAATACAAAGCAACGACGGGCAGATTTTAAGCGGCGGTTGCTAAACCCAATTCAGCTTCGGGCTTTTTCCATCTCCAAGTTTTTAGAGTGGGTTCAATTTCTTGCATACTTAAAGTGCCATAAGGACAGGCTTGTACACAGGCAGAACAGCCAATGCAGGCATCACGGATAACAACGTGAATTTGTCTGGGCGCGCCAATCAGGGCATCAGTTGGGCAATGTTTTAAACATTTAGCACATCCTACACAGCGGCTTTCATCGACAACTGCAATCTTAGGCGCGGCTTCTTCCGCATTACTTGCATCTAAACTGACACCAACTAAAGCGGCTAATTCTTCTGCTAATGAACGACCACCAGGAGGACAGCAGGCGGGTGAGGCTTCACCATTAGCAATGGCTTCAGCGGCAGCATTGCACCCTGGAAAACCGCATTGTCCACAATTTGCGCCTGGCATTAAAACGGCAATTTTTTCTACAATCGGGTCAGCTTCAACTTTGAATAATTTAGCGGCATACCCTAAACCGAATCCAAGGATTAACCCCAAAATTGTCATAGAAATAATGGCTGCAGTCATTGATTTTCTCCTAAACGAATTTGTTTATAACAATTTGATTTATAAATATTTATTTAGTGAAATTTAAACCACCAAATCCCATAAAAGCCATCGCAAGTAAACCAGCAGAAATAAAGGCAATCGGAGTTCCGACAAAAAAGGTAGGAACGCTTGCTACTGCAATACGTTCACGCATTCCCGCAAAAATTACCATAATCATGGTGAATCCAATTGCAGAACCGAAACCATACACAGTGCTTTGTAAAAAGTTCAATTTTTCTTGTGCCGCTAATAAAGGCACACCTAACACAGCACAGTTAGTTGTAATTAAAGGTAAGAAAATCCCTAAAGCTTTATAAAGTGCTGGACTGGTTTTGCGAATCGCCATTTCGGTGAATTGCACCAAAGCCGCAATGACGAGGATATAAGATAAAATCCGTAAAAATTCGATGTGTAATGGGACAAGAATTAAGTGTTCAAGCATCCAACTTGCAATTGCCGCAAGGGTCAACACGAATGTGGTTGCTAATCCCATACTAATTGCAGCATCTAATTTGTTAGAAACTCCCATAAATGGACACAAGCCCAAAAACTTACTTAGAACTACGTTATTAATTAGAATGGTACTGACTAATAATAAGAGATACTCGCCCATAGTATTTTTCCGCGTGAATTACACATATTTTGTTATTAAGAAGCTTTCTTAACTTGCTCAAAACATGCTGCAAGCATAATTTGTACCGACAAAAAAATGTGTTTTAAATTAATAAATTAACTTATCACTGATAAAATATAAGGGAATTTTGTAAGATTATGAGGGAGAAAGCGGGAAAACTTTGTAGAAAATACTACAAGTTAAAGACAGAAAATGGCATAAAATGGAGTTTTATAGAGGGTTTTTAAGGGAAATTAAGGGAAAAAACCCTTAATTTACCCAATTAACGGAGATTTTAGAATACTTCTAAGCCCAACCTTGTAGCTGAAACCAACCCGTACGACTTAAAACATCACGCGAATAGTCTTTTCCTGTGGTGTTGGCATCAATATCATTACCAGCAACGTAGGCATTCCAAGCGGCGGTCGCGCCACCGTTATAAGCGGCTAATATACCCCGAATCATTAAATCTTCAGGTAAACCTTTTTGTCGTAAAAAGCGGCGTGCATCATCTAACACTTTGCAAGCGTATAAAATGTTTTGATTGGGGTCTTGCCACGCGCCTGTACGGGCGAATTCATGCCAATCATAATCGATTTGCATTAAACCGCGCCCATATCCACCCCCATCAGGCGGTTCAGCCGTTGTTCTGCCAATTGAAGCACGCGCAGGACGCAAGGCAAAATCCCCACGTCCACCAGGACCAACAGGTTTTAACGCTAATCCCCAGTGTGATTCCCGCGAACCGATACCGCATAAAATTGAAGGTTGGAAACTATATTGTTGCGCTGCTTGCTCAATATAGCTTTTATATTTTAAAGCTTCTTTCTGTTGACTTAGCATTGTAGGGTCATTTTTAGCCAAAGTCGTAGGAAACGTATTTGTTTTAACTGAAGGAGTAATGCCAGTAGCAGGTGTGGCGGTTTTTGTAGGGAAAATGCGACGGAAAAAATTAAATAACGGGGCATTTGGTTGATCCATGAAACACTCCTTAAGATTGGTAAAATCGCAAATGACAATGCTTAAATATACTCAATAAACTATTTTAAGGAACACGTTAAGCGGTTTGTAGTATATTGTTGAATTAAATCTGTCCCTTTCCAAATGCCTTCTAAACGATTTCCAGAAGCATCTGTATAAATTCCAATGCCTTCCATTCTATTGCCTTTAAATTGCCCGCAATAGCTCGCCCCATTTGACCAAGTATATAAACCTGTCCCCTCCATTTGTCCTGCAACAAATTGTCCTTTGTAATGGTCTGTTCCTGTTGCAATTCCATTGCCATGCGCCCGATTTTGTTTATCGCACGCACCGACATATTTACCATTTAAATAAGGGTCTGCAACATAACAGCCTTCGTGTGTAGCAACCGTTGAACATCCTGAAACAACACTACTTAAACACAGCACTCCCCAATAGAATGTTGTTGTTAAACGCATAGATAAACTCCTTACGCGATATGAGAATCAGTTTTATTTAAAAGTATATCAAAAACTTTGAGTTTTCTGGCGGTTTATAAATTTTGTAGGGTGGAATAGGCGCAAGCCGTATTCCACCATGAAACGCCCCAAAGTTTAAAGTTTAGTAAAAACAAAATGATGATATACAATTTGCGCTTATTCCACCCTGCAATGTAGGAGTGAATGATTAGCCGTTCTTATCGATTATAATTTGTTTTTGCTCAGCTTTGGCGGAATGTCATGGTGGAATACGCTTCACTATTCCACCCTACAAGTAAATCTTTAAAAAAAAATTTCATTTATCATGAAAAACTTGCTTGTTAGCTAATGCAAGGTAAAATAACAAGAGCGAATCTATAAATTCGTTAATCTTTTAAATGTCTTCAGTGCTTTTCTGGATTTGTAAAAAAGAAACACAATAAAGCGTTTAAGTATTATGTAAAACATCATTGCAAGTATTGCACATGCTTAAGAGGATGCCTTATGCGTTGGTGGCAACGATTCAGTCTTTTTGTAATTAATATCCTTCTGGTTTCTTTGCTAACACCTGTTAGTTTTGCGCAAAACACTGCGCTTGAATATCAACGACTCCATTTTCAGCGCGCTTCTGCCGCATTAAAAGCCAAAGATTATGCAACTTTTCAAACTTTAGTCCCCGAGTTGCAATCTTATCCGTTATACGGTTATTTAGGGGCACAATACTACGATGCAGTCTTTAAACAAGTAAGCTCAGAAGAATTACTCGATTTTATTCGTAATTATGGCAATAGCGCGATGGGCGAGCCATTACGGCAAAAATTATTAAGTTATTTTTCCACAACCCAACAATGGGAAGCTTTTTTACAAGCAATGCAAGGCTATGTCATTGCTGATAGTCAAGTTGCATTACGTTGTCAACATTTAAATGCACAACAAGCAGTTTATGGTAATTCTTCTGAATTAGATGATGAATTAATGAATTTATGGATGGTGGGCAAACCCCGTCCAGCGGCTTGTGATTTAGTTTTTGAAAGTTTATTTAAACGCGGCATCATCACTGAAGATTTAATTTGGCAACGCATTCAATTAGCAATGGATGTGGGCGAAATTGACCTTGCAAAAACGTTGGCGCGGCGATTAAGCAATACTGAAGCCCAAACATGGTTAACGTTATGGGAAACCATGTCAAAACGCCCTTTAGACACACTGCAAAACTTTAATGTTCAAGATGCAGAACAAAGTCGCGATATTGTCATTCATGGACTCAAGAAAGTTGCAGATAGCAATGTCAATACAGCATTGGCTTTATGGGAAAAATGGCAACAACGCTATGCGTTTAACAATACCCAAATTGGCGATTTTAAATATGCGTTAGCCGTTGCAGCCTATAAACAAAACCATCCAGATACTTATAATTTAATTACCGCCGTTCCTAGTGCATTTGTTGATGAAAATTTAAACAATTTGCGCTTTAACACCGCTTTAAAACAACAAGATTGGACAGCAGTGGCTGATTTTGTGAATGAATTACCCACTGATTTAAGTAAAGAACCGCGTTTTCGTTATTGGTATGCCCGCGCTTTAGAAGAATTACATGAAGTTTCAGGCTCAGGCAAAACGCCTTTAACTTTATTCAAAGAATTAGCAAAAGAACGGGATTATTACGGCTTTTTAGCAGCAGATAGAAGCAATTCTCCTTATAACGTTGAACATCGTCCTTTACCCCATACAGCGGCTGAAATGGCGTATGTCACTGATTACTTAGGAGTGCGTGCGGCAAAAGAGTTTTTAGAATTAGGGATGGATAGTTTAGCGCGCAAAGAATGGGATTATGCGGTTAAACAATTTGACCAACGGCAAAAGATTTTAGCCGCAACGGTTGCCGCTCGTTGGCAATGGTATGACCGCGCTATTTTAACTTCAGCAAAAGCAGACTATTTTGATGATTTAGAAATGCGTTTCCCCTTGGCATATTATGACGATTTAGCCAAAGCAGCAGAAACACAAGGGATTGATTTAGCTTGGGCGTATGGTATTACGCGCCAAGAAAGTATTTTCATCAAAGAAGCCAAATCTCCAGCAGGTGCGTTGGGTCTGATGCAATTAATGCCTGCAACGGGTCGCATGGTTGCAAAACGCATTGGTATCAGTGTTAACAGCAATGATGATATTTTAGCGGTTGAAAATAATGTGCAATTAGGCACGGCGTATTTAGCCCAATTATTAGAGCAATTTGATGGTAATTACATGTTAGCGACGGCGGGCTATAACGCAGGGCCTGGACGGGCGAAGAAATGGGCGGCGGATTTTGGTTGCTTGCCTGCTGATATGTGGATGGAATTGATTCCTTTTGATGAAACACGGACGTACGTTCGGCGGGTATTGTTCTATACACGCATGTTTGAGGAGCGTTTAAAACAACAGCCGCAACCTTTGCGCGTTGCTTTAGCCCCTGAATATTGTTTGATGCGGACTTCTGCGGTTATTCCTCCAACAACAGAAGCAACACGTTAGTTAATTGAAAGATTTATCTGAATCAGGATTTATAGAGTTAAAACAAAATTATTTTTAAAGATTGTTTCATGCTATAAATTCTGATTTAGGTATTAGTTTTTTGGAGGGAATGAATTGAAAGATGCAGATTTATTACTGCCAATTTTTAATGAAATTACGTTTTTATTTAAAGAAATAAATGCTTCAATTTTTCTTACTAGAATAAATGAGAATGCAATTAGAAAATGGGTAGATTGGAAAAAAGCAGAAAACATAGTACAGCGGCAAAAACCCAATGGTGGATATAATTGGGCAGAATTAAGAAGCAAATATTATCATAAAAAACCCTATTATTATGCGCCAATGCGAAGAATAGATTTAGCAATTTGGTGTGAAGAACAGTTATGTGGTTTGATGTTGGGTGGTATTAGCCAACAATATGATTATATTACTATTGATTTTATTGAAGGTTCTCCAGTATTGAACCATCCCTTAAAAGGTCATGTTCTTGACATAATACTTGAGACTATAGAACGATATGCTATTATTTTAAATATCAATGAAATTAGATTAATTGACCCCGTAGAAAACTTAATTTCATATTATAAATTAATAGGTTTTGAACTCGTTACAGAAAAACAAAAAAGTTATTGTTTTAGGAAAGTACATAAATGAGCATTTCATTACTACACGATAATATATATCAACTGTATACTGATAAAAGTATGAAAGTTCATATTTTGATTAAAAAATATGACCCCGTGTATTTCACAGAACAAATTGTTGTGCAAAAAGAAATCTCAATTTTTATGTTTCTTTTATTACTTCCAGTATTATTTATTTTATTATTGTTATTAACTGTAATTAGCAGTATCAGTACCTTATGGGACAAAATCCTTCTATGGTTATTTAAAGAAAAGCCCATTATGTCTCTTGAAGAATTTCAAAAGCGTTTAAAAGAAAATCCTTTAGCTGATAAAATGTCAGATGAAAAAAAAGCAAAACTTTTTTCTAAAAAAGATTTGCCTTTAGGTTTGTAATTTTTAGTTTTCATTTATTAAAATCAGGCTTGCGCAAAAGCACAGGCTTGATAAAAAATCATCTCACCAATCTTGATTCTATTATCTTGCTCTTGAAGCGCATCAAATTACCCCCACATCTTGCCCAGTTTAATGACGCGACGATTTCTTAACGTCCTGTAACAGCTTTGGCTAAACTCCCCAGATAACAAAACAATAT